>SKZT01000178.1 GCA_007127235.1 Desulfobacteraceae bacterium | reverse complement strand
TTTCCAACCGAACATATCCTCTTTCTGGAAAACCCATGAATCACGAATATGCCGCAACATCAGATTATACTTGTATTCTACAAGGGACTGGATCTTTTCAACATAATCATCCGGCAATTCATTTTCTTCTCCCGGTACCCCTTCCGCCTCTTTTTTGTCAAGTTTGTTGAGCATCCGCTCGAATTTTTTGGCGTGCATAGCTGATTCCCAGGCTTCCCGCTGAAGTACCCGCTTGATATGGGGATCATCCACTTTCTCCGCCTCTGAATTGTAATGAGGTATCAAATGCTTCTCATATTCAACGTAAGATTTGAAGATTGTGGCGCGGTTTGTGGGATCGTAGGGGTAGGGCGCCGGATTCAAGTTGGGTTCACCCCCAAGTTTTCCTACAACCATGCCCAGCCAGTGCATATGCCACATTTCTTCCCTGCATCGGGAAAGCAGCTTTGCGCCCAGTGGCGTATCTTCACCTTCCAGATAGCTGTGGACCAGATAACGGATAATGGCTGCATGTTCTTCAGCCATATCATTGTTCAGCATACTGATAAGCTCCTGATTTTCCATGAGTATCCTCCAATGTTTAGTAAGGTTGAAATAAAAAGATGAGAAAAAAATATTTTATATTTGTGTTTCTGGTAGACCGGCTTACAGCCGGGCAGGCGAAAGTACAACTTTCGCACTCCATCCTTGCGGGTTTTCAGTTTATTTCACCCACACAAGTTGCACTCAATTTAATTTCGGATCCCTCACTTTTCAAGAAGATTTTCCGGCTGGCCGATGCAAAGAAGTACATCGCGCCACAATCGGGAGTCAGGGGACACTTCTTTTCGACGGGATACCGCAAGTGAAGTCGGGATGTGTATATAATAATTTTTCCAGAAGCCCACCACCATGTCCGTTCGCCCTGACATTGCTGCATGAACCGCATTGTGGCCCAAAAGAAGGCAAAAAGCGGAATCATCTGTATTGGCGGAAAGACTTCTGATGATGTAGCTGGGGTCGATATATTTTAAAACCAGATCCAGCTTGTGTTTGCTGAAATCTTCGGTAATCTTGTCTTTTAGAAAAGTACCAATGTCACCAAGCCTCACGTTTCCGGACGGGTCGGTTCCTCCTGCGTTCTCAATAAGATCCTGGCCGGCGCCCTCAGCCACGACAATTACCGCATGGCCACGTTTATGAATCCGTTCCCGAATGATATCGAGAAATACCGGAAGGGAAAAGGGAACTTCAGGAATGAGGCAAAAGTTCACATCGTTGTTGGCCAAGGTTGCATGGGCTGCAATAAAACCGGAATGCCGCCCCATGAGCTTGACCAGGCCGATGCCGTTGCGTGCGCCGGTGGCTTCCGAGTGGGCTCCGTATATGACCCGTGCGGCTTCCGACACAGCCGTCATAAAACCAAAAGAGCGATCCACGAAAGCAATATCGTTATCAATGGTTTTCGGAACGGCTACCACAGAAATTTTCAGGTCGCGCTTTTTGACTTCCTGAACAATGGCCTGGACAGCCCGGAGCGTACCGTCTCCGCCAATGGCAAAGAGAATGCCGATATGCATTCGTTCCAGGGTATCACATATTTCCTCGATTTTTTGAGGGCCACGGGAAGATCCAAGAATAGAGCCGCCTTTTTGATGAAAGTCGGCTACCATCCTCGGTGTCAACTCCAGTGGCTCATGTTTGTAAGATGGTGCCAGGCCTTCAAGTCCATAGCGAAAACCCCACACGGTATGAACATCGTAACTGTAGTGCAGGCTTAAAACGATGGCCCGGATCACATCGTTGATTCCGGGACACAGACCACCGCAGGTGACAATTCCGCATCGCAGTTTGGAAGGATCGAAATATATCTTGCTCCTGGGCCCTGCCTGCTCAAAAGAGGGCACGGTTTTGCCTTCGGAAATAAAAGATTGCATTTCCCGCACATTGGTAGCATACAAAATTCTTTCCTCGTCATCCACAAACCGCTCGCCTTCCATGGGTGATGGAATGCGTGCTTCATTCAGTTTTTCCACATGAAAATCAGATTCTTTTATCTCGAATTGCATTTGTTTTTTGACTCCCTGCTTACAAAAGCATTAAAACTGTTCATTACATAGATAAACCGCAGCTCCCAATAGCGCAGGCTGCTCGTTTGTAATCACATAAACGGGTATGGTTTTCAAAAGATCCCTGAACCGCCCTTTATTTGCAAAGGAATTGAGAAAATTTTCCTCTTTCAGAAACGGCAGAATTTTGGGCAAAATTCCTCCTCCAAGGTAAACACCTCCATAAGTGAGCCCGATGAGTGCCAGATTGCCTGCTACTGCCCCTAAAACGGTAACAAACATTTTCAGAGCTTTTTGGCAACCCAAATCTTCTCCCCTCAGGGCTGTTTCTGAAATAACGCGGGAGGGATCCTCTTTATTCATTTTTTTTTCCAACCAGAATGGAATTTCTGCATCCTTTTCGTCAATGAGCCACCGGTGTATGTCCACCAGCCCGGGCCCGGAAACGATTCGCTCCACGCTGACATGCCCCCTTGACTTTCGAATATATCGCCACAGCTCAACTTCCTGTTCGCTATTGGGGGCAAAGTCCGTATGTCCGCCCTCGGAAGGAATTGAAATATAATCATCTTTTACTTTAACGATCAAACTCATTCCCAGGCCGGTTCCGGGTGCCACCACGCCCCGGTGGCCCTGGTTGTATTCTCCGCCTTTCTGAAGAACGCAAAGTTCTTCTTTTTTTAAAACACGTGTTGCAGCACCCATGGCTTCCAGGTCGTTTATGAGTCGAACAATCGGCCATGAAAACACCGTTTTTAGGTTGCTTTCGGAAACTTCCCAGGGAATATTTGTTGCACGGCACTGGCCGTTTTTAACGGGCCCTGCAATGCCAAAACATGCACCTGCTATTGCGACTTCCCGGGTTTTGAGGTATTGCCGAACAACCGATTCAAGGTCGGGATATGCTTCGCTGGAAAAGATTTGAATATCCTTGAGCACGGGATATTCCGCTGTTGGCCTGAAAAGCCCGATACGGGTATTGGTGCCCCCTACATCCCCGGCCAGCATATAGGTTTCGGTTTTTTTACATGTTGTGGTTTGCATAATGACCCTTTTATTCGGGAACCCAGCGTCCATTTTTGAGCTTTAGAGCGTAGCGTTCGGCCAAAAGTTTTTTCAATCCTTCATGGAGCCGTTGGGCGGCCGGCTCAATTTTTCGGATATTTTTCAAATTGACCCCACTTGAAAAGAGTGTCTCCATAAGCATTTTGGCGGCAATAAACCGTTCATACTTATCGATTCCAAAGACCAGAAAATTGTCCAGCATGCCTATGATTTCCCACGTAACCTGTTCAGCCTGGGAATAACGTCCGGCATCCTTGTCCTGGTCGGTAAACCGCATTGGCAGCTGGTCGATAATTTTGTCGATATTGGAAAGAAGGTAATCCAGGGAAAACAATCCGGTGGCGCAGTTGAAAAGAATTTTTTTCCCCTTTTTTTCGGCATTGAGCACATCATCGCGGCTGATAGCAGGTCCAATGTCCCCGCAATTGAGCCGCCCGTGCTGATCGCGAACAAGGATGCCACCCTTGATGTCCACAGGTGTTCTGAAAGAAAATTCAAAGCCCGCCTGCCGCCCAGAAAGAGCGATCATGGCCAGGCTTACAGGAGAAACCGTAAAACCCAGGTTATCCACATTGCCAAGATAAAAAAACCTTTTACCCGATTCGTAGAGCTGCTGGTAGGTGGATTTGAGGATCGAAAAATTCTGTCCGTGCCCCCCTGGCAAACCCAGGGGAGAGTTTTTTTTGCCCCATGCGCGATCGAATATTCCTTTCGGCCGCCCTTCTTCAGAATGGGTATAGGCGGCAATCATTGGCTGGGGGGCCCCGACTGCTTGGGTAATTTTTATTCCCGTTTCTTCGATAAGATCCTGCAAATATGGGCTGGACCTGTATTTTCGATAGGTCTGGTTAATTTCTTCATCATTGAAGACGCTGGTCATCTGAAAAAAGGGAGCCAGCGGCTGGACATGGGCAGGGGGAATAATCCCATAGTTGCTTGCAACTTCCCGGTAGCGCTTGATATCAAGCAAAAGCGAGCGCATTTTAAGCTCGAGAAATGAAGGACCCGGTGTACCGTCAGGCTGAATGAATGCGGGAGTCAGACCTTTCGGCCTTGACCGGCACAGGCCGGCCATCTTGTGAAATTCAACCTCCAGATGGGAAAATACTTTGGGATATCCTTTGGCATTTTTCTTTTCATCGGCGTAACTGGTTGCGGACCCCCCGTTGAGAACGCCGTAAGCAAGATAAGGAAAAAGAAGTACACCAATAGTTTCCAGCTCCTCTTCGCTCAGGGTGACTTCTGTAGCGCTCCATTGACCGAACGTCTCAAGATTGACCTCGGGTGCTATAGCCGAGAGGCATGCCCGGGCCTTTTGGGCCGAAAATGTTCGCTTTTGGGGGGCCGTCATGTCTAAGATAGACTGGTCGTCGATAGCGGGTATTTCGGTGGCATTCACTTTTTCAACAGAATCGTATTTTCCCATGTTAAAATTTTTCAGAATAGAGACCGTCAGATTTATATCAATCCGCTCTTTTTCCATTGCGCGCCGGAAAGCATCATTAATTTCTTCAATCAACATAGTCCGCTCCCTGCCAAAATTTTTTCCGAAATTAACCGGTTTTGTTTTTTGAAAAGCCAAAAATAACCTGATTTGTGAAAATATAGCAAGTATTTTTCCTGCTTATAACGGATTTGGGGGTTTGATAGATCATTGCTTCCATCAACCAACCACCCCCAAATCCTTTTTAATCAGTATTTTTCAATGTGCTGACGAATCATTTTCCAGAAATGAGAAGTCCGCGTTTTTAAGATTGATTTTCAGCTCCACTTCATCGGGGTCGGTACCCGATTTTGTGATAAAGCCCAGTTTTTTGCTCACGGCAATCATGTTGCGGTTTTCCCGAAGTACGCTTCCCCATATCATTTCATATTTCTGTTCCTGGGCAATCTTTAGGACCCGCCCCAAAAGTTTTGCACCGATACCCTGCCCATGCCACGGATCTCCGACCAATATGGAAAATTCTCCTTTTATGCCGTCCGGGTCACCAATTACCCGGGCCACACCCAGCATTTTTTCTTTTTCGGTTTCTTTTTCCAAAGCAACCAGAGCGATTTCGCGATCGTAGTCGAT
>SKZT01000289.1 GCA_007127235.1 Desulfobacteraceae bacterium | reverse complement strand
TAACAGAATTTTTCCCAAAAAAAACGTTAACTTCCAAGATAGATCCCATCGTTTTTTTTCATTCCAAATAAAAATTTAATTTTCAGCAAATTTTCCACAAACATTTTCAGGTCATATATCTTCACCATAAGGGGTTTAGGAATCTTTCACGATCTGGATTTCAAAATTAGTATTTCTAATGCGACTTAAAAAATTATTCAAGTCGCATTTAAAAACATAATCATTGACTGGCTAATGATCGCCGGAAAGGAGGTGAAAAAGGATAGAAGGAATTTTCAGGCATATGATTGCCCACCACAGCAGTGAAAGACATTTTGTACACCCATCTGAAAGATTAAAATTTTAGAATTACCAAGAAAGGAAAATTGAACAATGAAGTTAAAAAAACATTTGTCATTGATGATTGTGACCTTTGTGATGGTGCTGTTTATAGCGGCATCGGCTTTTGCGAAACAACCGAAATATGTATTCTTTTTTCTGGGTGATGGTATGTCCATCTCCCAGATTCAGGCCACCGAAGCCTTCCTGGCTACCAAATGGGCCATTGAAAATGGTTTGGAAATCGGTCCAAATCCTGGCGAAATAAATGCCAAGCATCTTTTGAATCCTTCCAACCGGCTTAATATGGCTCAAATGCCCATAGCCGGCATGCAAACCACCTTTGACCAGTTTGCACTGATGACCGATTCAGCCTCTTCGGCAACAGGTTTTGCCAGCGGTATTAAAACCAGAAGTGCTGTAATTAACATGGATCCTTATAACCACACCACCGGTTACAAAAGTATTGGTGAGCTTGCACAGGAAACCGGAATGAAAGTCGGCATTATCAGCAGTGTGCCTCTCAATCACGCTACTCCTGCTGCATATTATGCAAGCGTCCCACACCGGGGTTTATATAATCTTATTGGCAAACAAATGGTTGAAAGCGGTTATGAGTTTTTCGGCAGCGGCGGTCTTCTGGCTCCCACAGGGCCTGCGCGTGATGGAGACACAAGTTACAATATCTGGCAAATGCTTGACGATGCCGGATACCAGGTACTCAATGATCGCGAATCCATTATGGAACTTAAAAACAACCCGATGGATAAGGTCGTCTGTATAAACCCATGGTTGCAAAACAGTGCCGCTATGCCCTATGCCATCGATCGTCCGGACACCAACCTTTCACTTGCTGAAATGACCGAGGTTGCAATTGCTGTCCTTCAGGAAAGCGATAGTTTCTTTTTGATGGTCGAAGGCGGGAAAATTGACTGGTCATGTCATGCAAATGATGCCATGGCAACCATCGGCGATATGATCGACTTTGACAATGCTGTGGGCGTAGCAATTGAATTTTATAACAAATATCCCGATGATACTCTGATTGTTGTAACAGGCGATCACGAGACCGGTGGTATGACCATTGGCCATGCGACAACAGGTTACCGGGCATACTATGAGAAACTGCTGGGACAAAAACACAGTTTTACGTATTTTGGCCAAAACCAGTGGCCGGAATATAAAGAAAAATACAGTGAGGCTGTTTGCATTAATAATGATGCTCTGGATGCAGCCTGGTCAATGATTGATTTGATGCAGTCATTCTTCGGCCTGAACTGGGGAGAACTCAGTGAATATCAGCAGGAAAGAATTGCCTGGGCATGGGTTCATTCTCTTTGTGGTTACGATAGAAATGATTCGAAAAACAGGCATCATTATGGCGGCTATGAGCCTATCATTATAAAGCTCACCCATGTTTTAAATGAGCAGGCCAGTATTGGATGGACAAGCTTTGCCCATACCGGGGTGCCTGTTCCGGTCTTTGCGCAGGGAAATGATGCAGAACGGTTTTCCGGGTTCTACGATAATACGGATATCGCCAAACAATTGGCCTTGGCCATTGGCGTTGAAGAAAATTTACCTATTGAAAAATAGGCATCTATTGGATTCGAGATATAATTAGCTAAAAAGCGGTGCTGCTTATTCGTGGCACCGCTTTTCTTTTTTAAAATCAGGAGGCACCATGTCAACTGCTCATCGAGAATGGATTTTTTCACTGGCAATTGCCATTATTTGTATAGCACTCGGCTTTCTGGACCTGGCCAAAACCCCATCAGCTCCCACCGGAATTCACAGCCGCGCCAAAGTCATTGACACTGACAACAGTCATGTGCGTGTCCATGGGATTATCAAAACAGAAGCCCAGTACCTGAGAATAAGACTATTGAACGGTCCTCATAAAGATCAGGAATTTACCATTGGAAACATGCTCACAGGAAAGATGGAAATGGATGAATTTTACAGGACCGGTGATATTATACTCGTGGAATACGATGCTTCTGACGGTATCCCGCAGCATGGCTTGGCCAGGGGACATTATCGCCTCAACATGCAGTTGGCCTTAATTGCCCTTTTTGCAGTTTTGCTGATATTGGTTGCAGGTGTTACCGGTCTTAAAGCCTTGCTTTGTTTTGTTTTTGCAGCAATGGTTTTATGGAAATTATTTTTTCCCCTTTTACTCCAAGGATATCCGCCAATACCCACCGGTTTGCTCATTGTGACCCTGCTTGTTTCGGTAATCACATTTTCTGTGGGAGGATTAAACCGGCGGGGGATAGCAACCTTTTCAGGGTCAATGATGGGTGTTCTTCTTACCTGCGGTCTTGCTGTATGGTTTTCCAACGCATTCAAACTCCACGGTGCCGTGCGACCTTTTGCCGAAACATTGCTTTATGCCGGTTATTATGAGCTTAATCTCACCCACATTTTTATTGCAAGTGTATTTATTGCTTCTTCCGGTGCGGTCATGGACCTGGCCATGGACATTGCTGCCAGCATGGATGAACTTAAACGGAGTCAACCCAAAATAGGGCTTTTTGAACATATAGGCGCAGGTCTGAGGGTTGGAAGAGCTGTGATAGGCACCATGACCACCACATTATTATTGGCCTATTCCAGCAGCCATATTACCATGTTTATGCTTTTTATAGCCAAGGGACTTCCGGCTGCAAACCTATTAAATGCGCCCTTTGTGGCAGCAGAGATTTTAAATATTCTGGTAGGCAGTTTCGGACTGATTACCGTGGCTCCGTTCACGGCATTGGTTTCGGGTTTGCTCTATCGGTTTGACATTAAAAAGTATTGGTTTGCCTGGAGAAATAAACAGTCCTTTTTTGTTTTCAAAAAACATCCTGAGCGAAAAACCAATGTGGCATTGAAAACAGGAAAAAAAGCGGATATATCTTTTTGAGTTACGTGCAGTCATTGTTTTGCGCAAGTTCCAATTGTTGAATGCTGGTTGATTATTTTTTTCTGGTTATAACGGATTTGGGGGTGTCAAATTGTCAGAGCATTACATGTTTTTCAAAATAGCAGTGTTTTGATACAGCATTCATTTAAGTCTTATTCCCGATACAGGTTATTGGCAGCGACCTAAGGGGTAATGTGTGCAGCAAGTCCCCCTTTGGAAAAGGGGGATTTAGGGGGATTTAAAAAAGCTTCAAATCCCCCCTGTCCCACCTTTTCAAAAGGGGGGGACCTAAAAAATGCCTTTTTGCCAAAGGAAAGAAACGAGACAGATAATGCTCCCATCAACCAATCACCCCCAAATCCGTTATTACCAGAAAATTCATTCGATTTTCTAAATTTAATCTCTTTTGGCATTGCCTCCCGTTCCCTTTCCGCCACAACATGTTGTGGCAAAGGGGGCCGGGAGCGTATTGAGGACTTAAATTTCATTTTGAATATTTTTGTTGACAAAAAGCAAGTTCCTATCTTGAGCCTATCCTCCGTGGCAGCCCCCGGAAGGGCCGCAGGGCAGCGAAACCCCTGTCTGGCATCCTGCGGATGGACAAAATCCTGCCCCAGCAGCTCACGGGCGAACTTAAACTTGTTCTTTCTGTATCAAGATGCTATATGGACAAGCATGAAATGTTTTATACCACAAATCCCATAAGGAGGACATCCATGCACTACATCCGTCTTTTTACCCTGCTTGCCGCCCTGCTCTTGCCCTTGCACGCCCTTGCAGCTGAACCTGCAGACAACAGCACCAAGGGGCTGTTTGTTGTCATCACCAATCCCGATCCCATGACCCAGATGATGGCCTTGGTTTTGTCAATCCAGACCGTGGCCCAGGAAAAAAGCGTGCAAATTCTGCTCTGTGGCCCTGGCGGTGATTTGGCCATCAAGGAGAGTAAGGAGGTGGTGTTCAAGCCCCTGAATAAATCACCGCAGATGCTGCTCAACGATCTCATCGAAAAAGGCGTTCCGGTTGAGATTTGCCCCCTGTATTTGCCCAATAATGAGAAAAGCGAGGCCGACCTCATCAGCGGCGTAAGCGTGGCGAAACCTCCGGTGGTGGCAGAAAAACTGCGGGCCGAAGGCATTAAACTCTTTACCTTTTAATATGATGAAGGTCTAAACAGCAGTTCAGTCCTTCAAAAGAATCCCCACCACGCCTCTCCTTGGGATGCGTACCACGGCGGGGTTTTTTTATGCTTTTAGATCCCCAGAGCCATGACAAACTGTATGCACCGGTAAAAGCACCTTTTTCGTGGCCAAAAAGTTCACTCTATATTACATTCGCCGACAAAGCGGCACAATTGACTTTAACCAATGGGAAAGCGCAAGGGTCTTTATTATTAACTCACTGGTGCCGATGATTTCATCGAAATTATGATTGAGCCTGCAAAAATAATGTGGCTGTCGATTTTCACTTTACACCTCCTTAAACATTTTTGCGGCAAGAGCCGCAAATGATATGAGTTATACTACGCAACATGACCGCGATATCTTTTGCCAAAGTCGAGTTGGGCGGTGTCTCAGCTAATTTCCCAGAGATCAAAAGTTCTGGGTTTATTGTTTTTTAGAAAATGATTGCTGTGGGGTTCTATTGGGATAAAACCCTGTGAAGTGGTTTGCATGGGCAGGTATGATTGGTACCATGACCACCACATTGTTATTGGCCTATTCCAGCAGCCATATTACCATGTTTATGCTTTTTATAGCCAAGGGATTTGCGGCTGCAAACCTATTAAATGCGCCCTTTGTGGCAGCAGAGGTACTGAACATTTTGGTTGGCAGTTTTGGACTGCTTACTGTAGCCTCCCCCTTTACTGCATTGGTTTCGGGGTTGCTCTATCGGTTTGATCTCAAAAAGTACCGGCTTGCCGGGAAAAAAACAGACACAGTTTGTTTTTGAAAAATATTCTGAGCAAAAAGCCAATGTTGCATTGAAAACAG
>SKZT01000292.1 GCA_007127235.1 Desulfobacteraceae bacterium | reverse complement strand
TCGGTGGCAATGGCGAAGAGGTGACACCCGTACCCATCCCGAACACGGCAGTTAAGCTCTTCAGCGCCGATGGTACTGCTTGGGAAGCTGAGTGGGAGAGTAGGTCGCTGCCGAAAATCACCTTTAAAAAACCCGTGGTCAGCTCTGACCATGGGTTTTTTTATTAGTTTTGATTGCTTATCAGGGGTTGGTTTTGAAATGACTATCGATGCCTTTCGTAACTTCCTCAGAAATTAAATATAGCGTGAGTCTAACCCAGAAATCATCTGAAAAAAACAAATGGCTGGTTTTTATATTGGTGGCCTTCGCTGTCTTTATGTCCACTCTAGACAGCAGCATTGTCAATGTAGCGCTTCCGGCCATCATGGATGATTTTCGCGTGTCCATGCGGGTTATCGAATGGGTTGTAGTAATTTATTTGCTTACCGTCTCATCTTTGTTGCTTCCTTTTGGAAGGCTCAGTGATATAAAGGGGAGGCGTTGGGTATATTGCAGAGGCTTTTGTATTTTTTCAGCAGGTTCATTTTTTTGTGGAATTGCTGACAGTGCAACTTGGTTGATTGTGGCAAGAGCGTTTCAGGGTGTCGGTGCAGCAATGCTTATGGCGTGTTCACCGGCCCTTGTAGTGGATATTTTTCCGGCAAAAGAGCGCGGTAAGGCCCTGGGGATTATGGGTACTGTGGTGGCTGCCGGTTTGACTGCGGGACCGGCTCTCGGTGGGTTTTTAATCAAAGCCTTTTCTTGGAGCGCTATATTTTTTATTAACATTCCTATTGGAATAACGGCCGGTACGGCGGCTTTTTTTTTATTAAAAGGTGGTAAGGGCGATATTTCCAGAAAAGAGAACTTTGACTGGATTGGTGCTGTTTTGCTGACCATTACCCTGGTTAGCTTTTTTCTTGCCTTTATAAAAGCCTTGGATTGGGGCATAACTTCTTCTCTCATATGGATGCTCGCGGCGCTGTCTGGACTATCAGGTATTTTATTAGTTTTTCTGGAACTACGCTCCAAAAATCCTGTTTTTGATCCATCGCTTTTAAAAATCAGAAAATTTGCTTTACCGGTAATTTCCGCCTTGATTTTATTCGCATCACTTTTTATCATTGTCTTTTTAATGCCTTTCTATCTTGTGAACCCTAGGGGATTTTCTTATGATCAGGCAGGATATACCATGGCAATTCCATTTTTATGTTTGTTTTTTTTGAGTCCGCTGTCAGGGTCGTTGTCGGACCGAATTGGTACCCGGTTTTTGTGTACCATGGGTATGGTCATTTTAACCGCCTCTTTATTTTTCCTGTCAAAACTATCGGCTTCGTCTTCTTTTTTATCGATATCATGGCCTCTGATTCTGGCCGGGGTTGGCACAGCAATTTTTTTACCGCCCAACAGCAGTGTGGTCATGAGTGTGCTTCCCGATAATTTGCGGGGTGTTGCATCGGGTACCGTTGCAACTGCGCGTAATATTGGAATGATAGCAGGGGTTGCTTTGGCCGGGCTGATTTTTAACACGGTGTTTTCCATCAAAAGTGGTGGTGAAGTTTTTAAAACATATGTCTATGAAATTGAACCCTTTTTCATGGCTGCCTTTAAACATTCCATGATTGCAGGTGCTGTTGTCTCGGCTTTAGGCGTTATTGTCACATTTGTGCGCGGATCTGATAAAAAACGGTTGTAAAGTGGGGTAATATTCATCACCCCGGTTGGAAGGATGATAGAAAATATGGAGCTATTAAAGATGGATATAAGAAAAGAAACAATTTTTCAAGATACAGCAAAATTGACAATTGGTGACCTATCGGTGGAATTGCCTGTCATTACCGGTTCGGAAGGCGAAAAAGCCATCGACATTTCGAGTCTTAGAAACCAAACAGGATTTATTACAATGGATCCGGGTTTGGGAAATACAGGGATTTGTACCAGCAGGATCACTTTTATGGACGGCGAAAAAGGCATACTTCGCTACCGGGGAATTCCGGTGGAAGAATTGGCGGAGCATTCCACTTTTGTGGAAACCGCCTATCTTCTTATCAACGGAATGTTGCCAACGAGAAAACAGTTGAACAGTTTTTCCGTGCAGTTAAATGATCAATCCCTGGTTCATGAGGACATGAAAGGATTTTATCAGAATTTTCCGCCCCGCTCTCATCCCATGGGAATTCTTTCATCAATGGTAAATACCCTGGAAAGTTTTTATCCCATTTTAAAAAAATCAGAAACAAGAGAAGAAGAAATCAATATTACCCTGACCAGGATAATTTCTAAGGTTCGCACCATGGCGGCCATGTCCTATAAAATATCCAGAGGGCATAAAGTGGTTTATCCAAGGCCGGATTTATGTTACTGCGGCAATTTTTTTAACATGATGTTTGATAGTCCTGTCAGACCTTACCAGGTGGATGAAAATGCGATAAAAGCGTTGAATGTTTTTTGGATTTTACATGCTGACCACGAGCAGAATTGCTCGACTTCCGCTGTTCGATTGGTGGCAAGCGGACGTGTAAATATTTATGCAGCTATTTCCGCAGGTATTGCCGCACTGTGGGGCCCTCTTCACGGAGGAGCAAATCAGGCGGTGATCGAGATGCTAGAGGCCATTCAGGCTGATGGCGGAAACATTAGACCATTTGTTGAACGAGCAAAAGATAAAAACGATCCTTTTCGTTTGATGGGTTTTGGCCACCGGGTTTATAAAACATATGACCCCCGTGCCAAAATTATTAAGAAAACCGCCGACATGCTTTTTGAGAAAATGCAAGTCAGCGATCCCTTATTGGATATTGCCCTTGAGCTGGAAGAAGTGGCGTTGAAGGATAATTATTTTATCGATCATAATCTTTATCCAAATGTAGATTTTTACAGTGGAATAGTTTTAAGGACCCTTGGAATACCCACCAACATGTTTACGGTTATGTTTGCTCTTGGAAGAATGCCGGGCTGGATTGCCCAGTGGAAAGAAGATGCTGACAACCCAAAATGGCGGTTGTATCGTCCTCGTCAAATCTATACAGGAAATAAAACAAATCACTATGTGCCCATTGGAGAAAGAGCATGAATGGGTGGGGAAAATGGGTTTGTAAGAGGAGCATCAGGCGAATTTTGAAGCGTTTTTCATAAGTCAGTTTTGCTCCATATGCCTATTTTTTGTGTATTTGGTGCCTGAACGAAAACTCCATTCCTGGCTGGGAGGAGTTAGGGAGAAAAATATCATTTTTTCCGATCTACAGGAGGGGTTTTTTCATTGACAAGGGAAGGCCGTATAGATGACCTTTCTATTCCGAAAATTAAATGCCAGGGAATTTGGTGTCAGGTTTCGGGTGTCAGGTGTTAGGATATGGAGAACACAAATTGCAGATACCTGAAACCTGGCATCTAAGGATCCTCAAACAGAACAAAACTCAGAGGATTTCTCATGCCAAGCCTGTGAAAATTTTCATCAGCCCAATATAGCTTACTTCTCAAAAAAAAATTATAAACGGTGAATATACATTATCAATTCGTTTGACGCGTATAAGGTAATTGCTTTTTGTCAACAAAAATATGATCAAAGCAATGGCTATCCAGACACGCTTGGATGAGGCATTAATGGCATGCTGCATTATAAAGATATTTTGAATAATTATTATTACCCTCCAGAAGATGTGAAAAAGGTTTGGGACAAATTGAAAAAGGGCGATTTTGGCTGGTCGCACTTGGCCTGCACGATATGGCCCGATCGGGTGGGGGTTGTCTGTAGAAACCATCGTTCCATCGCCCACGGCCTTGAGGCCCTCAGTGAGGTGGAAAAACCCGCTTGCAAAAAAAAGGTGGTCAGCGGTCAAAGGAAGAAGAAAAATTCTTGATGAAGGAGGCTTGTATGGACAACAATATCCCTGTAAGACTCAAGAAAGAACCCTTGCTTGAAGCCGTTTGGGAAAGCCGCTTTTCCCTCACCAAGTCGTCAATTGGGGATCTGCTGCCCGGGATGCTTTTCAAGGCGCTCCCCGGAAAATACTGAAATATCGTCAGGCTGCCGGTGGCGGACATTGTGGCCCCCATCGTGGAAAACGATAAGGAATCTTCGATATACACCCGAGATAAGGCTGGAAAACGGTAATAAAGCGGTTCAAATCGGGGAAAACGTTGTATCTTAAAGATTTTCTCTGAAATACATCGAGCTTATCGAGTTGGAGCAGCCCGCTGGTCTCGGTTGTCTCAGCCTTGACCTGAAACTGGGGGTACATGAGATCATCACAAAACGGGGGCAGCCTCGAACCGAAATCAAGGAAAATGACCTGATGCACATTGTCCAGATAGTTTCACCGGCTGCAGTTTCGCTTCCCGGTGCGCAGGACCGGCTCAAAAAAGTTGAAAGACTATATATAAATTTATCTACATTGTTAAATATTCAAGTTCTGAGACAGTTACTTTATCATATGAAGAAAATTCAATAGGATTTCTCTTAGTTATATCACTTGGAATATTCTTTAAAAGAGTATCCCATCTTTCTTTTGTTATTCTATCATAAAAATTTGCAAAATTATTTCCAATATCTGTTTTTTGTTTTGAATAAGTATTATACATCTTAGCAATACTTTTTAACATTGGAAGATATGGTTGTAGATCTGTTGTTGTTGATTCAGCTTCACTATCAATCCATGCTATTGGAACTTTATAGATTGAATTTTTTCTTATATTTTCAGTCTTTAATAATAATTCTATGTCAAATGCAAATTTTTTTTCTATTGAAGGTGCAATGATATCATTTACTATTTTTGCATCAAATGCCTTAAAACCACATTGAGTATCGATAATATAGTTAAGTTCAGGAAGCATTCTTTTCCATGAATATATGAATAATTTACCTCTGTCATTTCTTTTTCCTTGCTTTATTACGACTGAACTGTTTTCTCTTCTTGAACCTATAGCTGAAAGATAATTATCTTCAATAATCGGTTTTATTAATAATCCAATTTGTCCTAAATGGGTTGAAAGATCTGCATCTGTATATATGACTACATGATTTTTTTTAGTTTTTTTTGTAGAATGATACATGCCATAAAGGATAGAACCGCCTTTTTGGCTTTCTTTTGTATCTTTCAATCCTTTAGTTACAGGAATTTTTTGCGCTATTGCTTCTTCTAGAAATAAAACTTCAACATTTTTATATTTATTTTCTGATATTATCTTTTGAGCAATTTCGCAAGAATTATTCGGACACCCATCATCAACAAGAATCAATTCCCAATGATAATTTTTAAAGTCTTTAAACAACCAATCAAGCTGATCTAATTTAACATTTAAAAAATCTTCACCATTTGGATGCTTATCTAGTTGTAATATTCGATTATGTTCATTGTACATTGCAATATTGATAGATATGTGCGCTTCATCTTTAAATCTGTATACATAATATTTAGATTTAGCAAGTTTTAAAGCGATCTTAAACATCAAAGGAATCGTAGGATTAGATGAATAAAATTCTTCAATAGAATCATAATTAATGGGGTTTATCTTCCTATAGATTTTATCTGCTGTTTCTTTTATTTCACTTAAATCTTTTTTTTTCTTAAGATTAACTATACTTGATGAATTCCTAATCAAATCTTCTAAAAAAATCTTTTCAGTCTTGTCTATATTTAATTCCATAAATATTGAATCTCTTTGAACGTTATAAAATTTATTTATTTGTTGATGTGGAATGATTTGAAAAAGTCTATTTTTATGAAAAAAATTCCTGAAACCGCTTTCAATAGGAATTTGCTTTTTGTCAAGAAAAACATAAAAACGGTGAAAGCATTTCTGGTCGTTTAGTGTTTGCCTTCTTCCAGATTTTCGGCAAGGCCTTCCACAAAGTGGCGGATTTCATCTCTTACCCTTCGATAATGCTCCATGGCTTCATCTTCACTGGTTGCTCCTGCAGCAAGCATGGGCGGATCGTCAAAACCTTTGTGTATCCGTTTTGTTTTTCCCGGAAAAACGGGACAGGATTCGTTGGCGTGACCGCAAAGGGTTACCACATAATCGAATTCAATGTTTATAATCTCACTGATGTCTTTGGACCTCTGGCCGGAAATATCCACCCCTGCTTCGGACATGGCCCTGAGAGCTCTTGGATCCACTAACGATGGGGCCACGCCTGCGGAATAAGCTTGTATTTGATCCGCTTTCAGTTTATTTGCCCAACCCTCGGCCATCTGGCTTCTGCATGAATTGCCGGTGCACAGAAACAATAATTTAATTTTGTTGTGATCTGTCATTCTTTCCCATTTCCTTTGTTGGTTTTTTGTGATTTTAATGGTCCGGCTTGCAGCCGGTTATGCGAAAGTAAAACTTTCGCACTCCGGCTTTTAAGCTTTAAACATCCCTGACTTGCATTATTTTAAATTGTGAGATAAGTAAAGGGATAATTAATTATGTCTCGTTCTTTAAATTAAGCATTAGAAGATGTTTTTCAAATATCTTTGACAGGTTATTGTTAAAGCAAAATTTGGAAAGAAAGCGATATGAATTCAAATAGTAAGCACATGAGGCCCATATGGTTGGCCGAAAAAAAGGGGATGGTACAGGTCATCGACCAGAGGTATCTTCCCCATGAGTTGATTGTAAAAGATTTAAAGACAGTCAATGATACCATTTATGCCATAAAACAGATGGTTGTCCGTGGTGCTCCTTTAATCGGAGCTACCGGTGCATATGGGGTATATCTTGCTGCAATAAACAGCCCTGGGAAGGCAGCGGATAATGAATATTTACTCGGGGAATGTGAAAAGCTTAAAGCTGCAAGACCGACGGCGGTTAACCTGGAATGGGGAGTGGATCGAGTTTATAATGCTGCAGTAAAAAAGGCACCGGGTGAAAACAGGATGGATGCCATTAAGGCTGAAGCACGGAAAATTGTCGAAGAAGAAGCGGAAAACTGCCGCATGATCGGTGTGCATGGTTGTGATTTGATTGAAGAGTTCAGCCGGAAAAAAGGGGGAAAGACGGTCAACATATTAACACACTGCAATGCCGGATGGTTGGCCTGCATTGAATATGGCACGGCTACAGCTCCCATTTATACCGCTTTTGAAAAAGGTATCGATGTTCATGTCTGGGTCGATGAAACCCGTCCGTTAAATCAGGGTGCACGGCTGACCACCTGGGAATTGGCAAAAGCCGGTGTCAAACATACGCTTATTACCGATAATGCCGGCGGGCATCTGATGCAGCACCACATGGTGGACATGGTCATGGTGGGCACCGACCGTACCACTCACACGGGTGATGTGGCCAATAAAATCGGTACCTATTTAAAAGCGCTGGCAGCAAAGGATTGCGGCATTCCCTTCTATGTTGCGCTTCCTTCAAGCACTTTCGATTGGCAACTTACCGATGGAATTGCTCAGATTCCCATCGAGGAAAGGGATCCCGATGAAGTACGCTTTATTGAGGGTGAAAAAGACGGAAAAATTACAAGGGTTTTGGTACCCCCGGCTGACAGCCCTGCTGCTAATTTTGCCTTTGATGTAACACCCGCAAGACTTGTTACGGCTTTTATCACAGAAAGGGGAATCTGCAACGCCAACGTTCATGATATCAAGAACTTGTTTCCCGACAAGAAGCAATGGTAACCAGGGTGAGCGATTTCATATCGGAAAGTTCCTCAACGTCATTCCGGCGGTGGCCGGAATCCAGAGTAAAGAAAGGATAGGCAGAAGTGGGAAAGATTGAACTGACGGAACTCGAAAAAAAAATCATTGCCAGTCTGCAGGGAGATATTCCTATTTCCGAGCGTCCCTATCTGGAGATCGCAGAAAAAATCGGAGTGGAGGAAAAAGATTTTCTTACCACATTGAAATCACTGTGCGACAGAGGGGTGATTCGTCGATTCGGTGCGACCATACGCCATCAGAAATCCGGATTTTCCGCAAACGCCATGGCCGCATGGCAGGTGGAGGAAGATCGCATTGACGAAGTGGGCAGGATCATGGCCTCCTTTAAGGAAGTTACCCATTGTTACCGGCGAAACCCTGCCGATAGCTGGCCTTACAACCTCTATACCATGATACATGGTCCAGACGAACAAACTTGCTGGGAGATTGCCGAAAAAATGGCCGATTTGGCAAAAGTGAAAATATACACCCTCTTATTCAGTCAAAAAGAACTTAAAAAAACATCAATGAAATATTTCAGAAAAGATGGAAACGGCTATCCCGGCCGTGTCCACAAATAGAAGACTGTCCATGGCAGTTTCTTCAAAAAATGATGTTCCGCATATTCTTCTGATCAATCCCTGGATTCATGATTTTGCTGCCTATGATTTTTGGGCCAAACCTCTGGGTCTTTTATATATGGCGTCCAATCTTCGGTATCATGGTTTAAAAATTTCCTATATCGACTGCCTGGACAGGTTTCATCCTGAAAGCACACGTGTAAAAACGACCGATTATAAAAGACAATTTCCGATATGCGAAAAAAAAGACGGGCGAGGCCCCTACCTTAAATCGCTCATTGCCAAACCACCGGGACTTGAAAAGATTGCCCGGAATTATTCCAGATACGGTATTTATCCTGAATGGTTTAAAAAGGATCTGAAAGCCCTTGAGCTACCCGACCTGATTTTGATGACTTCTTTGATGACCTATTGGTATCCTGGTGTAAAAGAGACCATCAAAATTGTAAAAGAAATATTTCCCAATGTTCCGTTGGTGGTGGGTGGAATTTATGCCACGCTTTGCCATGATCACGCGGTTTTAAACCTGGGTGCGGATCATGTGGTATCTGGCCCGGGGGAAAAAAATATTTTAAAAATCGTGTCGGATTTTACCGGATACTCGGTTGCTCCCTTGTTCGATCCCGAAGATTTTTCCAGCTATCCTTACCCGGCTTTTGATCTTCAACACCAAATTGCCTATGCGGTATTGATGACATCACGGGGATGCCCTTTTTCATGTGCGTATTGTGCCAGTGGCTTTCTCGAATCCCAATACAGGACCCGACTCCCGGAGCAGGTGGTTGAAGAAATCAGGTACTGGCACAAAAAATTCGGGGTGGTCAATTTCGCATTTTATGATGATGCCTTGCTGGCCGATTCCGAAAAGCATGCTTTTAAAATATTCGAAGCGGTTATCAAGGAAAAGCTCCGGGTGCGATTTCACGCGCCCAATGCTTTGCATATTTGTGAGATCAATCAAAAATCGGCTCAATTAATGTATCGTTCG
Source organism: Desulfobacteraceae bacterium (assembly GCA_007127235.1). Lineage (GTDB taxonomy): Bacteria > Desulfobacterota > Desulfobacteria > Desulfobacterales > SKZT01 > SKZT01. The sequence continues at coordinate 8,251 of SKZT01000292.1, read as the reverse complement.
GGCTTTGAAACCATCAGACTGGGACTCGAAACCGCAGCCTTTGATAAACGAAGTGATCTGGACCGAAAGGTTACCGAAGAACAGTTTCGCAACGCGGTGTCGCATTTGGTGGAGGCCGGATTTAAAAAAGAGCAGGTGGGTGCTTATCTTCTGACAGGTCTTCCTGGTCAAAACCTGGAGTCAGTGGCGGCTTCCATTGAAATAGTAAAAAACTCGGGGATTACACCTGTACCGGCACATTATTCTCCGATTCCTCACACCCGCCTGTGGAAAAAAGCGGTAAGAGCTTCCCGTTATGATCTGGAATCGGACCCTGTTTTTACCAACAATGCCATTTTTCCATGCCAGGCTGAAGAATTTTGCTGGCAAAGCCTTAGTGATCTGAAAAAACTGGCTTCGGACAAATAAAGGCGCCATAAGTGTTATCGGAGTGCAAAAGCTGTGCTTTTGCAAAAATGCGAAAGCACAGCTTTCGCACTCCACCATCAAATCAGGTCCCGATAATCCCCCGATAGGCGTTATAAAGTATCCAGAACCCAACAGTGACGAAAAAAATTCCCGCTCCGATATTAATATAGTTCTCCGGGACAAAACGGGTCACGCTGTCTCCAAGAAGAACTGCAATCAATGAACTTAGTACCAGGGCACTTGCCGAGCCGATAAATACGGTCGTTTTGCAGGAACCGGCATCGGCGGCCAAACAAAATGTAGCCAGTTGTGTCTTGTCACCTAACTCTGCTAAAAACACCAGACCAAAAGTGGTGAGCAAAAGTTTCAGTTCCATCCATTTTCCCTTTAAATAACTATTTTGAGTTCAAAATTTCCAATGCCTTTGAAACGACGGTGTCGGTAGTAAAACCGAATTTTTCCATGAGAATACCTCCCGGAGCAGAAGCGCCGAAATGGTCAATGCCGACAACAGCCCCCCGGCTCCCCACGTATCGCTCCCATCCCATGGGAACACCTGCTTCAACAGCAATTCGGGCGGTAACCTCGGGCGGGAGTACCTTTTCACGATATTCTTCCGGCATTTTTTCGAACAGTTCCCAGGATGGCATGCTCACCACACGGACCTGGATACCTTTTTCCTGCAACAGTTCCTTGGTTTTAAGTGCCAGTTGAACCTCGGAACCCGATGCCATGACAATCAGCTCGGGTTTGGTTTCAGTATCGGAAAGTACATAGGCGCCTTTGGCAAGATTTGAGGCTGAGGGGTAAGCATTTTCAGCCCTGGGTATTACCTCGAGTTTCTGCCTGCTCAAAATCAGTGCCGTCGGTTGGCTATTGCTGAGAATTGCCTGACGCCATGCCTCGGCGGTTTCGGTGGCATCGGCAGGCCTGATAACCAGAAGGTTCGGAATGATTCTGAGTGATGCCAAATGTTCGACAGGCTGATGGGTGGGTCCGTCTTCTCCCACCGCTATGCTGTCATGGGTGAAGACATAAATGACCGGAAGTTTCATCAATGCGGCCAGTCTGACAGAGGGGCGCATGTAGTCGGCGAATACCAGAAAGGTGCCGCCGTATGGCCTGAGGCCTCTGTGCAAAGCCATGCCTGACATAATTGCGCCCATGGCATGTTCCCGAACCCCGAACCGGATATTTCTGCCATCAGGACTTTCTTTTTGGAAATCGTGAGAGGTGTTGATGATGGTCTTATTTGATGGTGCCAGATCGGCGGAACCGCCGATAAGGTTTGAAATTTTATCGGCTAAGGCATTTAGAACCTGACCTGAAGCGGCTCTGGTAGCAATTGGTCCGGACTCTGCAAAGTCAGGGATTTGCGAATCCCATTTTTCGGGAAGGTTCCCATTTAAAAAGGCATTGAATTCGTTGGCAAGCTCAGGAAAATCTTTTTCATAGGAAAGAAAAAGATTTTTCCACAAATTTTCAGCCTCCAGGCCTTTTTGTTTACAATGGCGAAATACATCCAAAGCCTCGCTGGTGATACAAAAGTCCTGATCAGGAGAACATCCCAGGTTTTTTTTGGTTAAACAGACTTCATCGACTCCCAAAGGTGCACCGTGGGCATCAGCGGTTCCCTGTTTGTTGGGACTTCCCCAGGCAATATGTGTTCTAAGCATGATCAGAGTGGGTTTTTGAGTTTCAGCCCTGGCCTCGGAAAGAGCGTTTTCAATGGCCTCAATATCATTGCCGTCCTCAACTTTAATCACATGCCAGTTATAAGCTTTAAACCGCATACCAACATCTTCGGTAAAGGCAATGTCCGTGCTTCCCTCAATGGAAATTTTGTTGTCGTCATAAATGACCACCAGTTTTCCCAATCCCAGATGGCCGGCCAGCGATGCAGCTTCAGAGCTGACACCTTCCATAAGATCGCCGTCACCGCAGATCACAAAAGTATGATGGTTGACAATATCCAAGCCGGGGCGGTTGAAACGGTTTGACAAGAACCGCTCAGCTATGGCCATGCCCACGGCATTGGCAAAGCCCTGTCCCAGTGGACCGGTGGTGGTTTCAACGCCTGGTGTGTGTTTGTACTCGGGATGGCCCGGAGTTTTGCTTTCCCATTGCCGGAAATTTTTGAGATCATCGAGGCTGAGATCATATCCGGTAAGGTGCAAAAGGGTGTAGAGCAGCATGGAAGCATGACCTCCGGAAAGAACGAACCGGTCACGATCAGGCCACTCCGGATTCCGGGGGTTGTGTTTCAATACTTTTGTCCACAAAACATAGCCGGCCGGCGCCAGACCCATGGGTGCCCCGGGATGTCCTGAATTGGCTTTCTGAACCGCATCTATCGACACTGTGCGGATGGTATTGATGCAAATATCGTCAAGGTTACAACTGCTTTGCCTTTTGCCTTCATTCATGTAAGTTATCTCCTTCTTTCAATGACCTTATATCAACAATTCTTCATTAAATTTCCCGGGTGGTTCTTTACAATTTATTTTACCGTGATGCAAGGCTTTTCCCTATAAACCCCTGAGCCATTCCGGTTTGAGCCGAATTTGGCCTTTCAGTGCCTGATCAATCAAAGCCAGCGTTTTTTCCTTGTCTTTGGGCATTCTTGCTTTGATGGGCAAATAGTTGGACGCGTGGTTGGCATGAAAAAGTCCCAGGGACATATCGGTTTCTGCAATAATGGTTCTGAGTTCGGTGAGCATTTCTTCGGGGGTAAGAAGTGGAAAAGTTCCATTCTTATAATCCTTGTACAACGGGGTTCCTGGAATCAGCATAAGACTTAGTGCGCCAACATATTCAGGATCGATGGCCGAAAGCACACGGCCTGTTTCTCCGGCATGGATCCCGGAGCGTTCCCTGCCGGCAATCCCCAGAATGACCGTAATGGAAAGCTTGATTCCTGCCCGCCTTATTTTTTTTCCCATCCGAATCATTTTGCTGGAATCCACCCCTTTGTTGATGGCTTTTAAAGTAATATCATCACCGGTTTCCAACCCCATATAGGCAATTTTTAATTTGTGCTCGCTGAGTTCTTTCAGCTCGTCTGCACTTTTCATTTCAATGCTTTTGGCATTGGCATAAACTCCCACACGGGTAACCCAGGGAAGCTGTGTTTCTATCGCAGTCAGAATATTTTTCAGGCGCTTTTGAGGAATAATCAAAGCATCTCCGTCACAGAGAAACACCCTTCTCTGTCTTTTGCAGTGCTTGGCTGCAAAAGCAATATCCTGCATAATAATATCGTCGGGTTTGATTTTAAATCGCTCACCCTGGTATGAGCCGCAGAAAGTGCATTTGTTTCGGGAACATCCGACAGTTACCTGAAGCAAAATGCTGTTGGCTTCACTGGGGGGGCGAATAATGTTTCCTTCGTAGTGCATAAAAACCTCTAAAAAAACTTAGGTGCCAATCTCCTTACTATCTCAATCCACGAATAAACGGTCCTACGGACTCTATACTTTCGTCTTCCACCAGCCGGATGGTTTGTGTCCCGATAACCGCAATATCTACTTTGCCTGTTAAAAAATCAATGTCGCTTTTGTCTTTGACGCCGAAACCCAGGGCCAACGGAAGATTTGTTGCCTGGCGGCATCGTTCCAGGTATGAATGTATATCTTCTGAAAAAGTGGTCTCGGCACCGGTTACCCCCTTTCTGGCTACACAGTAGATAAATCCCTTTGCAAAGGAAGCAATATATTCCATTCGTTTTGTTGGGGTGGTGGGTGAAAAGATAAAGATAGGGGAGCGATTATGGGCAGCCATGGCATCCAAATACGCTTTGCCCTCCTCAGGAGGAAGATCCGGGACAATAGCCCCTTGTATGTTGTTTTCAGCCATGGTGGCGACAAATTTTTCGACACCGTATTTATACAGGATGTTATAGTAAGTCATGATAAGAAAAGGGATAGGAAAAGAGTTCGCCATATCCTTTGCAAACTCCAGACACCTTTTGACTGTCGTGCCCTTGGACAGTGCCGACTGATTGGCACGAAGAATCACGGGACCATCGGCAATAGGCTCTGAAAAAGGAATCTGAAGCTCCATCAGGTCAACGCCGGCTTCCACCATGGACTCAACAATTCGATGCCCGTCTTTGAAATTGGGATACCCCATCACGATATGGGTCATCAACAGAATTTTTTTTTCTTTCAGCCTGCTTTTCAAATATTGCTCAAGCATTGTATGTCTTTGCCTTTTCTGTAATAATTTTTCTTGCCTTCTCTATGATAAATTGTTGCCATGCCGGGTCTGCAAAAGCATCGGCGATGGTAAAGATATCTTTATCCCCCCGGCCGGACTGGTTTATCAGAATTATATCCTTTTGAGAAGTTTTTGGGGCTTCCTTGAACGCCTGTACAAAAGCATGGGCTGACTCCAGAGCCGGGATCAAGCCTTCTTTACGGATGGTCAGAGACATGGCGTCAATAACTTCATCATCGGTAGCGGCTTCAAAGCGCACACGACCGCTTTTTTTAAGGTGGGACAAAATAGGGGAAACGCCCACATAGTCAAGCCCGGCAGCGATACTATGGGTTTCTTTCATTTGCCCGTCCTGATTTTGAAGAAAATAGGTTTTATATCCCTGAGCCACCCCCACCGAGGCGTCCTCAGAGCAAAGCCGTGATGCGTGCGCACCACTGTCGAGACCTCTGCCCCCCGCCTCCACACCGACAAGTTCCACGGAAGAATCATTTAAAAAACCCGAAAATATACCCATGGCATTGGAGCCACCCCCAACACAGGCGTAAACTCTTGAAGGAAGCTGCCCCAGGGTTTCCAATAACTGCTCTCGGGACTCTTTTCCAATGATGGACTGAAAATAGGTGACCATCTCAGGAAATGGATGCGGACCGCAAGCTGTTCCCAGCACATAATGGGTGGTGTCCATATTGGTCACCCAGTCCCTGAAAGCCTCGTTAATGGCATCCTTCAAAATCCGGGTGCCTTCCCTAACCGGTATGACTTTCGCCCCAAGACGTTCCATCCAGAAAACATTCGGGCGCTGACGTTCCACATCCACTTCGCCCATGTAGATGGTACAGTCAAAACCAAATTTTGCGGCCATGGTGGCTGTTGCGACCCCATGCTGTCCGGCACCGGTTTCAGCAATCACACGGGTTTTGTTCATCCGTTTTACCAGCAGCCCCTGGCCCATCACGTTGTTGGCTTTATGAGCACCCGTATGGTTTAAGTCTTCCCTTTTTATAAAAATACGCCCGCCTCCGAAATGCCGGGTCAGGTTTTCGCAAAAAGTGATGGGGGTAGGGCGACAGGAATACGTTGACATGAGTGTTTCATATTCCTGCCAAAAACCAGGATCACCTTTGGCTTCCTGGAAAACCTTCTCAAGTTCATCAAATGTAGCAATGAGAATTTCCGGCAAATAAGCGCCGCCAAAGCCATCGTAATATCCGCGGTCAAGCATCCGTGACTCCTCCTATGATTTGTGAAAAAACAAATTGATCTGTCCTGCAGTAAAGTTCGGAAAAAATCGCATTAGGGGCATTAGGAAAATGTAAAAATCGCTTGATCTCCAAAATGGGCGTATCAGATTCCACCTTAAGAACTTTAGCCCGTTTGTTTGATAGAAATGCGATCCTGAAATTTTGCTTACCATTTTCCGGGCGCATGTAGTAGCGTTCGAAAACAATCTGCGAAAGTGATTTACCCTCCAGTTCAACTTCGTTAAACCCTTTGAATAACCCTGGATGAAGATACAATGCTTCGATTAATACCGGATTGTTTTCCACACAGGTCAGCCTTTCAAAAAAAAAGGCCTTCTGACCAGCAAACGGATTTTCAATGTCTGTTTTTTTAATTTCGGTCAGAATGGTCTTTTTTAATATTTCTGTGGTGGTTTTAAGCCCTGTTTTTTGAAAAGAAGACAGGGTTCCGGCCAGAGACAATAAATCCACTTCTTTTTGAGGTGGTTGTACATAAGTGCCTGATCCTCTTTTGCGTATCAAAAGCCTTTTTCTTATCAGCAGCTCTATGGCCTGACGCACAGTGGGTCTTCCGATTGTGTAAGCGGCGGCCAGCTGGTGCTCGGATGGAATACGATCCCCTGGACGATAGTTTCCTTTGCGAATTTTTTCCATGAGAATATCGGCCAACTGATGATACAATGGCATGGGTGATTCAGGATTGAGCATGGGTACCCGTGGTTGTTCTAAGATTAAAGTTTCATGTCTGAGTAACAAAAACCGGTAAAGTTGTCAATACAATTTGACATTCTTCTCGCTCACCTTTTATCACGCCGTTTGAGTTACAAAAGTTTTTGTGATAAATTCTGAACAATTAACAGGGGCGAGAAGTGGTTTTTCGAAGGAGTGCAAAAGCTGTGCTTTTGCATTTTTTTCTCGCACCCATGCTCTTCGTGAGATGTAACCATGTTGCTGCTATACCAGTATTGATGTTTTCGTAGCTTTCCGCTATCCAAATCAATGGCAGCTGCGAGGCCATATGTGGGGTGGCGTCCGAGATGGAAAAGGATGCGAATAGCGGAGACCTGAGTGCTGTAAAAGCACGATTGGCTATACTGGAAGAGGCGTTTAGGCAATTGAAACATTGAAACAGTCCATGGAAAATCTTTGGAGGTAAAGCCATGAAACCCAGAATGACAAGTACATTGTCCATGATCTTCGCAGTCTTGGCTGTGGCCGTTTATGTCCATTTCTGCCATGTTCAGTCTGCCCTGGCTGATGACAGCCAACCCGGAATCACGCGCACTGTGGTCATGTCGGGGCTGAGCGACCCTTGGGATCTGACCTTTGCAACGGATGGAGCCATGCTGTTTTCGGAAAAATGTCGCGGGCTGTCCGTGCGGCTGCCTGACGGAGCACTCAGGCTTTTGTTCGGTACAGATCAGGCTGCACTGGAGGCAGAGGACTTTTTCTGCCAGGGGCAGAGCGGCTTGCTGGGCGTGGCCATTGATCCGGAGTTTACTGAAAACCGTTATGTATACGTCTACATGGCCTCCCGCAAGGACGGAACCAGTTCCAACCGCGTGGTGCGGCTCACTGTTGACAAGGATTATACCACAGTTGCCGACCGTACGGACATAGTCCCCGACATTTCCTACAAGCAATCCCCCAACCGGTGGGGAGGCGCAGGCGCACACAGCGGCGGCCGCATTCGGTTCAGTCCCTTTGACGGTTATCTGTATGTGACCACGGGCGACAATCACGAGGGGCCGCTCCCCCAGGACCTTAACCGCCTGGGAGGCAAGGTGCTTCGGATCGACAGGGACGGCAATGCAGCGCCTGGAAACAAAACCCCTTCAGACGGGGATCCGCGCATCTTTACCTATGGACACCGCAATGTTCAGGGCATTGCGTTTCACCCTGACACAGGAAAACCTATTGCCTGTGAACACGGCCCTGCCCATGACGATGAAGTGACCCCCCTTGCAGCGGGCGGCAACGGCGGCTGGGATCCCGCACCCTTGCGAGGGGTGTTTTGCGAAGACAATTATTGCGGTTATATATCCAACAAGCCCGACGGCACACCAACGCCCATGACAGATTTGGACCGGTTTCCAGACGCGCTCAGGCCATCATGGAACAACCGCGGTGATTCCGAGGGAATGGGGCCTTGCGACTTTCTGACCGGATCGCACTGGAAAGCCTGGGAAAACCGGCTGGCAGTCGGATTTCTCCGCGGTGCGCGCATCGAGCTTTTGCAGATGGATGAGCAGTACATGACCACCGGAACAAACATTGTGGAGAATCTGCCTAGGAAACGCATTCGCTCGCTGGTTCCGGGTCCGGACGGCGCGCTTTACGTGGCCATAGACGAAGGCGAAATCTGGCGCCTGGAAAGTGAT
>SKZT01000102.1 GCA_007127235.1 Desulfobacteraceae bacterium | reverse complement strand
TCCATTACTTCCCTCATTCGAATTTCAATTTTGGAATTGTAAAGATATTCAAAATACCGTATAGAAGAAGATATCTATAAATAATCATATTGGAGAAAAGCATGGCGCGATTATTAATCATAGATGACTCACCTGAATGGTTAAAACCTTTTGAAACCGATCTTTCAAAAGTCCATAACTACTCATTGCTTTCACCGGTAGAAAACATTACCGATCATCTGAAAAAGCAAAACTATGAAAGCATACTGCTTAATTTTCAATCTTCCAGGGATGACGGTTTCAGGCTGCTGAAACAGATCAAACAAATCAGCCCGCACACTCCGGTAATTGCTTTCAGTCACGATGAAAAAGCAGATTTAATTGTGGAGGCAGTCAAGGAGGGTGTTTTTGATTTTCTGGTCAAACCCTTTTTGAAAGAAAAACTGATGCTTTCAATTGACCGGGGCCTTGAAAACCGTCATTTAAAAAATGAAATTGATTACCTGAGGCGGGAACAGGATGTCATTTACGATTTTGACAAGATCATTTCCCGCAGTGCGGTCATGCAAGATTTAATGACCGCATTGAAAAAATATTCCCGAACCGATTCAACCATCTTAATAACCGGAGAAACCGGGACCGGCAAAAGTTTTTTATCCGGGTCGGTCCATTATAATAGTGCCCGACGGGCCAGACCTTTTATAAAAATCAACTGTGCCAACCTTCCTGAAAATCTTCTGGAAAGCGAGTTGTTTGGTCATGAAAAAGGGGCTTTTACGGGTGCGAACAAAACACGGGTGGGAAGACTGGAACAGGCTAAGGGGGGGACAGTGTTTTTGGATGAAATAGGCGAGATGAGTACTTCGCTTCAAGCAAAGCTGCTCAGGGTTTTGGAGGAAAAAAAATTTGAAAGAGTGGGTGGGAACAAAGTTATCTGCTCCGATATGAGGATCATTGCTGCAACCAATCAGAAGCTTGAAAATTTGTTGTCCAAGGGAGTTTTTCGTGAGGACTTATATTACCGCTTAAATGTGCTTCGGCTGCATCTCCCGCCATTGCGGGAGAGAACCGAATGCATTGAACCGCTGGCCAATTTTTTGCTGGAAAAAACCTGCCGCAATCTTAAAAAGAAAATCAAAGGCTTTACCCCTGAAGTTATCCAATTGTTCAAAAACTATTTGTGGCCGGGCAATATCCGCCAAATAGCCAATACCATTGAACGTGCGGTTATCATGGAAGATCAACAACTTATCCGGCCCAAAAACATCATTATGCCGGAAATAGAGGAAACGGTTATTGAAAATAAAAACAGCATTAAAGATTATGATGTTCAGGAACCTTCTGAGACACTCATGTCTGCGCAGAGAGAACTCATTATTCAAGCGCTGGAAAAAAATCTTTGGATTCAAAAAGATGCCGCAAAAAATCTGGGCATTACGCCCCGAACATTAAATTACAAGATCAAAAAACTCGGCATCACCCATCCTGCATGGCGAAAACACAAATAAACCTGCTTTTTTTCATCACCCCACTCGTTATCAGGCCCGGAAAACTTTTCCGGGGATATCTGAAAACATTCCCCGTGTATCCAGGACAGGTACATTCAACTCAGCAGGATCGATGTTTTTATATTCATCGTGGCCGGTGCAAAGGATAATCAGATCGAAATCATCACTGATATCCACTGAACTTCGGCCGGCAAAATGGGCATACTCTCTGGAAGGTCTGATTTTGGGAATGTATGGATCATTATAAGAGACCACGGCATCTTTCTCCTCCAGCATTTCCATGATCCGGTAAGTAGGTGATTCCCGGTCGTCATCCACATTGGCTTTATAAGCCAGGCCCATCAGCATCACTCTGGAGCCCTTGAGAGGTTTGCCCATTTGATTGAGGACTTCTAAGGCTCGTAAAACCACAAAACCCGGCATTGAGGTATTGATTTCCCCGGCCAGTTCGATAAACCGTGTGGAGAGACCATATTCCCTGGCTTTCCAGGTCAAATAAAAAGGATCGATGGGAATACAATGCCCGCCAAGACCCGGCCCCGGATAAAACGGCATATACCCGAAAGGTTTGCTCGAAGCCGCGTTGATAACCTCAAAAATATCGATATCCATCTTCATGAAAGCTGTCTTCAGCTCGTTGACCAGCGCAATATTCACCGAGCGAAAAATGTTTTCCATAAGCTTGACAGCTTCGGCTGTTCGGGTAGAGGATACCGGAATCAGTTGATCAATCACTTTTCCGTATAAAGCCATCCCGATTTCCAGGCATGCGGGGGTTGCACCCCCAACCACTTTGGGGATCGTCCGTGTACTGAACGATTTGTTTCCGGGATCTTCCCTTTCAGGGCTGTACACCAGAAAAATATCTTCACCCACCACGAAACCGGCTTTTTCAATCCGTGGATGCAGTTCTTCATCGGTGGTACCCGGATAAGTGGTGCTTTCCAGAACGATTACCTGACCCGGACGCAAATAAGGCAGTATTTGTTCCATGGAGTTGGTTACAAAAGAAAGATCTGGTTCCCTGTGTGCATCCAGCGGAGTAGGCACGCAAAGAATCAAAGCATCGGCTTCTTTTGCACGGGAAAAGATGGTGGAAGCCTCCATTTTTTTTGCTTTGACCGCTTCAAGGATAGGATCGGACGGAATATGCCGGATATAACTTTCTCCGGCCATGAGCTTTTCAGCCTTGGCCTGGTCCACATCAAGCCCCAAAACTCTTAAGCCGACCTCCAAAAATCTCAAAGCCAGGGGCAAACCCACATACCCTAAACCAATAATTCCGATTAAAGCCTCTTTGGATTCAATTTTTTCTTTCAATTGTAAATAAGCGGTCATGCCACCTCCGATTTTTGATAAATGTAATATGAACGAAAAACAACAAGTTTCTAAGATAGGCAAAAACTATACCTGCCTCCTACTCTTTTGCAATTTCCATCAGATATTGTCCGTACTCATTTTTCAGATAGGGCTTGGCCAAACGCATCAATTGACCGGTATCAATATATCCCATGCGCCATGCAATCTCTTCGATACAGGCGACTTTGAGCCCTTGTCGATGCTGTATGGTTTTAATAAATAAGTTGGCTTCAAGAAAAGACTCATGGGTACCGGTATCCAGCCAGGCGAACCCTCTTCCCAGCAGTTCCACCTTTAAATCGGCCCGATCCAGATAAGCTTTGATAACATCAACGATTTCCAGTTCCCCTCGTGGGGAAGGTTTTAGTTTCGAAGCTATCGAAACAACATCCTGGTCAAAAAAGTAAAGGCCGGGAACGGCATAATTAGATTTGGGATTGTCAGGCTTTTCTTCGATTCCCAACACATTTCCATTGCCGTCAAACTCAACAACGCCGTAGCGTTGCGGGTCTCTCACCCAGTATCCGAAAATCACGCCTCCTTTATCAAATTGTACGGCACGGTTCAATATTTTAGGAAGGCTGTGGCCGAAAAAAAGGTTGTCTCCCAGCACCAGGCAGCATTTGTGGCCCTGGATAAAATCTTTGCCGATGATAAATGCCTGTGCCAGCCCTTTCGGTTCAGGCTGAATGGCATAGGATATACTCAACCCGAAATGAGACCCGTCGCCGAACAATGTTTCAAACCGGGGTTTATCCTCGGGGGTGGAAATGATAAGGATCTGGCGTATACCACACATCATGAGAATTGACAAGGGATAATAAATCATCGGCTTGTCATAAACCGGCAAAAGCTGCTTGCTGACCACATGAGTAATAGGGTAAAGGCGGGTTCCGGATCCGCCTGCCAGAATAATTCCTTTAACTGAAGTGTTGTTAGGTTCAGGATACGAAATGTCGATCACTTAATTCTCCTAATTTTTAAAAAAAAATGATAAGAAAAAATTTAGGGATGTGGCAAGAGGTTATTAGACTTTTTAAAAAACTATCAGGAAAACAAAAAGCCTTTTATCGATGTCACTACCCTGGAAGCAGTTTTTCCATCCCAGAATTCAATGCCCCGAAATTTCCGGGATTTTTTCATGAGAATCTTTTCCACCTTTCCTTCAAGAGACTCAACTGTACAGAGTTGATTGGTTCCCTGAAAAACCGTAACAGGCCGCTCGGTATTCGGCCGCATGGTCAGGCAAGGAATACCAAGATAGGTGGTTTCCTCCTGAAGCCCTCCCGAATCGGTTATAGCCAGGCGGCAGTTAAATACAAGGTTCATAAACGGTATATAGCTTAAAGGCTCTGTGATGTGAATTCCTTTTGCTTTATCCAGCGTTTTTATGAATCCATGTTCCTGAAGACTTTTAAGGGTTCTGGGATGAACAGGAAACAAAAGAGGCAATTTTTCCGAAATTCGCAACAGTTTTTCACAAATATTTTCCAGGATGCTGCCATTATCCACATTGGAGGGCCGATGAAGGGTCACCAGACCGTAATTTGCCGAATCCAGACCCAAATCCTTATAGACAGCGAAACTTTCTATGGATTTTCTCATCATTTCCAGAGAATCGATCATGATGTTACCCACCCGATGGATTTTTTCATTCAAAATCCCCTCTTTCAACAGGTTTTTATCGGCATCCGGGGATGGTGTCCAAAGAATATCCGCCAGGGCATCAGTTACGATTCGGTTAATCTCTTCCGGCATGGTTCTGTCAAAAGAACGGAGACCGGCTTCCAAATGAGCCACTTTGATGCATAGCTTAACCCCGGCCAGAGTGCAAGCCATGGTCGAATTAACATCACCCACGACAATTACCAGGTCAGGATGGTTGTCTTTAAGCACCTTTTCATAAGCAATCATGACCCTGCCAGTTTGTTCAGCATGGGTGCCGCTTCCGATCCCCAAATGAATTTGGGGCTCAGGAAGGTTCAGATCCCGGAAAAAAGTATCGGACATATTGAGGTCATAGTGCTGGCCTGTATGGACAATAATCGGATCACTCCATGTCTCCTGTTTCAAGGCATGGTAAAGGGGAGCGATCTTCATAAAATTTGGCCTTGCCGCCGCAATCAGATGGACAAGCATTTTGGATTTAAATTTTGAGTTCGTGTTATTGTGCATAGTTTATACCTAACTGCGATTTCCAAATCGCTGAATGGCTGAGATGTGAGGTAATGAAAATCTCCCATTTTTGTGATCTGTTTTATCATCTCGAATCTGGGTAATATTCATCACCCCACCACTTAACCCTTTAGGGACGTGGCAAGGAATAATGCCCCCTGAGTCTTCATTCCTTCATTATTCCTTATTCCTTATTCATTCATTCTTTCATTCTT
>SKZT01000218.1 GCA_007127235.1 Desulfobacteraceae bacterium | reverse complement strand
TCGATTCCTAAAATCTCCAGTATATCTGATGCTCCGGATACCCCGGTTACCAGGCGTGCTCCTTTTTTAGCTATGGGTAACCCGCAGGCGGAAGCAATGAGTGCTGCCGGAGTTGAACAGTTGACAGTTTTCAGGGAGTCGGAGCCGGTGCCCACAATGTCACCTATGGGGCCGTTTAATTCAGGGTTTATCTTTTCGGTATCATATTGATCCAGAGCATCCCAGGCCCCGGAGAGTTCCTCGACGGAGGGGCCCCTGGCGATATGGGCCATCAAAAAAGCTCCTTGTTGAAGTTCGGGCTGAATATTTAAAACGATCTGCCGGTATGCTTCACATGCTTGTTGCCGGGTCATTGGGGTCCCCTCTGCAATGGAGCAGATCAGCTGGCCGAACTGACGAAGTTGAGTTTCAGTGGACATGGAAGGTTTCCTATCAAATGGGTTTAACAATATACTTCAGAGCTTGACCGGCCCAGATTTTTGGCAAAATTTGGGGTATTTCTTCGATGGTAATGGTCTTTTCAATCAGCAAGGATAAAATATCAGCCTGGTTTTCAAGTATCTTTAGTGCCAGGCGAATTTGTTGACGGGTACAGCCATAGGCGCTTGAGATGCGGAGTTGACGGTAATGAATTTCATTTAAGGCATTGACCATTTCCTTTGCCATGGAGGGCTGGGGGCAATTTTTGGTAAAACCGCTGAATATACAAAAACTACCTCCTGAAATCAGGTTTTTGACCCCGTCGGTGAAAGTTTCCAATGCCGGAGCTGCATTAATGACCGTATTCCATTTGCCTTGAGGCACTTTTTCCGTGACCGTGATTCCGGTCTTTCTCTGAAAATTCCGGCTCATTTGGATCTTGGACGGATTAATTTCACAGACTGTTGGTTCGGCATTCCTGACCTGAATTGCCAGAGCCATCATTAATCCCACGGGGCCTGCACCAAAAATAAGGACTTTCTCATCTTTACGAACATTGGCCATTGTCAGTGCGTTGATGGTGCAGGCAAGGGGTTCTGCCATACAGGCCAGTTTATCGGGAAGATTATCCGGCACGGGCAAGAGATTTTTTTCGGGCACAGCTGCATACTCGGCCAGACCACCATCTTTGTGGAACCCGACAATTTCCATTTGATCACATAAATTTTCGTATCCCTTCCTGCAAAAATCGCACTTACCGCATGCATTGCCCGGCCAGGCCACATAGAGCTTTTCGTCGGAAGCGAGGGTTCCGCAGAATTCATGCCCTAATACTCTTGGTAAAATCAGATCCCGGTGTCCCATTTTCCACATTTTGGCATCGGTTCGACACAGGGCATTTGCCCTTACTTTCAAAAGCACCTGTCCTTCCTGAATTTCCGGAGCCGGGATTTCTGCAATACCTGCGTTTCCAATATTTTTTAATTGAAATGCTTTCATTTAAAATGATAGTCTGTGCCGATTAAACATTGAAGGTTGCAATAATGAAAGTATGATCCGAAGGTTTTGGAAGAAGCCGTGGGGCTTTGTCAATCCAGGCATCTATCGATTTTTCGGCCAGCGGGCGGGTGGCCAGAATATGGTCGATTCGCCATCCTAAACCAAGTTTGACGGCATTCGGAATACGATAGTCCCAAAAAGTGAATTCCTTTTCCTCTGGTTTATGCTTGCGATAAATATCGACAAAACCAAATTCGATGAACTTTTGAAATGCCTGGTGTTCATCGGGATGATAACACACTTTTCCGTAAAGCTTCCTGGGGTCAAAGACATCCAGACTTGTCGGTGCGACGTTCAAATCACCCAGCCAGATGATCTGGCTGGTGGGATCAAACTTTGACTGAAAATATGACAGAAGTTGCCGGTACCATTGTAGCTTGAATTTGAATTTTTCCGAATCCGGATTTTGGCCCTGGGGTATATAGGTATTTACAACAGTAATACCATTGCCGATCTCTGCACAGATAAAGCGGGCTTCTTCATTTTCTTCATGGTTGCTGAGCCTCGTCTGCACATTGGAAAGCGGCAATTTGCTCAGTATTGCCACCCCGTTATAGCTTTTTTGTCCCTTGAAAACCACGTGGTAGCCGGCATCCATGTAGGGTTTTCCCGGAAAATCTGCGTTCTGTGCCTTGGTTTCCTGGATACAAAGCAGATGGGGATTATTAGCTTTGAGCCAATCCAGTATGATTGGCATTCTTGGCCGGATGCCATTGGTGTTAAAGCTGGCAATTTTTAACATTTCGCCGAATTTTTCTCCTTAAAAAAACCCAATAGTTTTGTTTGTTGCTCAGTCAACAAACAGCCGAATGTTTTGAGTGTAACCTGTTTGTATGAAAAGACTTGTGCTCAATTGTAGGTGCGAATTCATTCGCACAATGTGAGCCCCATTGTTCATATATAGTGTCTATGCCTGTTCCCCCAGGGAAAAAGTTGCTGGGGGCCTCTAAAGACTTTTCTGTAAATCCGTGCCGGATTAAAAGTGCGAATGAATTCGCACCTACAGAAAAATCGGATTTCACACAAACAGGTTACACTCGAATGTTTTACATGGAAATCTATATAGAAATTTTAATAAAATGTGAAACATTTTCTTTTGTTAAACTCGATGTTAAAGTTGAATGTTTTTCACAGTCCCTTTATAGTAGATCCCTGTTGACATTTTTTTCATAAACGACCAATGTCAATGATGAAATTTTTATTTTGTAATTGAAGGTTTATTATGTTGACTGAAAAAGAAAAATTTGACGGTTTGAGCCTATTAGGCGTCGAACTCAACCAGATTCAAGATCTGGATATACTCATGGAGCGCGTTCTGACGAGGGCCAGACACTTTGCCAATGCCGATGCCGGGTCCATATATATAATGCATGGAGATAATCTTCATTTTACATACACCCAGAACGATACGCTTCAGCAACGGATGAATGAAGGTGAAAAGCTGATTTATTCCATTTTCAGGATTCCCATAGACAAATACAGCATTTCGGGATATGCAGCTTTGACGGGAACGGCTTTGAATATTGAAGATGTTTATCGAATCGATTCCACAAAACCCTATCAATTCAGCAAACAGTTTGACGAGGCTTCTGATTATAGAACATGTTCTGTGCTTACCATTCCATTGAAAGGAGTTAACAATGATCTTCTCGGAATTTTGCAGATCATCAATGCACGGGATTCTGAAAACCATGTTGTGGCGTTTTCCGAAAATGATGAGCAAGTGATGAATCATTTTGCGGGAATTGCATCGGTGGCACTGGAACGTGCTAAAATGACAAGGTCCATTTTTTTACGAATGATCCGAATGGCTGAATTGCGGGACCCTACTGAAACCAGCGCTCATGTTAACCGGGTAGCCGGATACGCTGTAGAAATATATGAAAAGTGGGCGCAAAGGCGCAATATTGAGGAGGGGATCATCGATAAAAACCGGGATATTTTACGAATGGCCGCCATGCTTCATGATGTCGGCAAGGTGGCTATTTCGGATTTGATTTTAAGAAAGCCCGCCCGCCTGGATATGGATGAATTTGAGGTAATAAAACAACACACGGTTTTGGGCGCAAAATTATTTTCAGACAGAGAGTCGGATTTTGATAAAGCTGCCTGGCAGGTAACGCTCAATCACCATGAAAGATGGGATGGCACCGGTTATCCCGGTCATATAGACTATGTTTCCGGAAAACCATTGCCGGGTTATGCACTTGCCGATGGTTCCGAAAAGGGAAAAAAACAGGAAGAAATACCCATTTTTGGAAGAATCGTAGCCCTTGCCGATGTTTATGATGCGCTGGCATCGAAGCGTGCCTATAAAACAGCGTGGGACGACTCCGCGGTTTTAGAAACCATTCAAAAAAATTCAGGTAAACATTTTGATCCCGAATTGGTGGAAATTTTTTTTTCCCGGCTAAAAATCATCAAATCCATTCAAAAACGTTATGAGGATATGGAAAAAAAATCCCTGGATTCAGATGCTTCCGGTGTATTTTCATTGGGAAACAGTTGATTTTTGGCTCTGCTCCGACAGACCCTGTATCAGTGCCAGTGCATTATAACCCAATACTTTGTGATTATAACCGCCTTCCAGAATGGCAAAACATCCCCCCCCGGCGCGGTCGGCTGCAGCCCGAACCAGCCTTCCAATTTCCTCATAGTCGTCCGTGGATAAAACCCCTCCCCAGTCTTCCAAATGATTGTCAAATCCGGCAGAAATTCCGATAAGGTCTACATGGCAATTTTCCATCTCCCGGCCCACCTCCGTGAGATATTGTCTGCGGTCACGGGCTTTCACGTCATGCACTTTCACATAATCCTTTCCGCCTAAGGTGTTATGGTTGCCGTCGCCAAAATGAAGATCTATATCCAATACATAAGCTGATGATATTTTATTTTCATGTTTTAAAGATTCCAAAGCAATGGCCATGTTATTGAAATAACAGAAACCCCAGCTGGAGTCTTTAGACGCATGATGGCCCGGTGGCCGAATCAGAGCAAAAGCAGGCTCAGTCAATCCGGTTCTAGCCGCCTGAATGGCACCGCCTGCAGCCAATGCTGAAATCTCATAGAGTCCCCGATTTTTTACACTCTGAATATGCGAAACAGAATGAACCGCTTTGATCTGTTCTTCGGTCGCCGGTTGCGCGGTGACAAATTCAGCTTCGTCCCCGATAGCCTTAACGACTGCTTCCATACGACCATGGGCCGAAGCAGGGTCTGATGTATAAACTTGATAAAAATCTGAATGAAAAACCACTTTCATGATAACCTCAATGCTTTTTTTGGGTGAAAATTTTAATGGGACCACAGCCTGGCAACCTGGATATATAATGGGCACCCATCAGCTGAGAAGGCGTATAAAAACCGGGTTCCGGGCTTTTATTCAGAAGTTTTTCCACAATACCCAATGATCCCATCTTTGTAACATCATATCCGTTGGCTGTGGTAAGTTGCGCTTGAAAACAGATTCCTTTAGAATCCCTGACCTCTCCCCAGAGATAAACAGGAGTTGTTTCACGATCCTGAGCGCTTGGCCCGCTGACTTGTATCTCGACTATTTTTTTCAAAAACTTTTGTACCGGTTCCAAACCAATGATTGGCCGGAAAATTCTCAGAATTTTGAAAATTGCTATCCATTTTTCAGGAAAAGCAACATACACTTCAATATTGGGAATCCCAGTGGTATAAAAAGCCGTGGAAACATCACCCCACGGAATTGTCACCGTTGTCTTGGGACCTGCTCCAAAGTCAATATTTCTAACCTTAAAGGCAAGAGGAACAGTTTTGATAACCCCCTTTTTTC
>SKZT01000247.1 GCA_007127235.1 Desulfobacteraceae bacterium | reverse complement strand
TTTAACCTTTAACCTTTAACCTTTAACCATGCATGATACCTCATTAAACCGGTTGCTTCAATATTTTGATCTCTCATGGGACGGTTACCGTAAAGTTCGCAAGGGGGTCAAAAAGCGAATTGTTCGCCACATGCAAAATTTAAGGATCAATTCCATTGAGGATTATCTGGAAATCATAAAGCAGGATGCACAGGCGCGAAATATTTGTTTTCGCCTTCTGAGTGTGTCCATCAGCCGTTTTTTCCGGGATAAAAAACTGTGGGAAAGTCTTGAAAAAGAGCTTATACCGGTTCTGCTTTCTGAGTTTCCGGAAAGAAAAAGATTTAAGGTCTGGTCATGCGGGTGTGCCAGAGGAGAAGAAGTTTATAGTATTTTAATGGTTTGGGAAAGTCTCGCAAATAGCGGATATATAATACCGCAGCTTGATATTTTAGCTACAGACCTCAACCCGGAATATCTCGAAATGGCCTCTAAAGGCGTTTATGATTTCAGAAGTTTAAAAAACCTGCCGGAATCATTTATAAAAAAATATTTCATAAGAATTCCGGGTAAAAATAAATTTCAGATTCATGGAAGCCTAAAAGAAAAAGTCGTTTTTAAGCAGCATGATTTTATAGAAGAATTCCCCCCCTGGGATAATTTTCAGATCATATTTTTACGAAATAACCTGTTGACTTATTATGATCCTCAATCAAGAGATGCTGCATTTGAAAGGGTTGTTGCCACTCTTTTACCGGGCGGAGTCATGATAGTCGGGTCTCACGAGAAGGTTCCCCAAAATATTTCCTTCCTGAAGCGGCACCCAAAGTCGGCCTGTGTATATTTTAAGCAAAAATCGTAATTTCCTTATTTTCTTATGCTTTACCTGATTTCTGATTCTGACTCCTGTGCGTGAGCAAGGGTTTCATGCACTTTGGGATCTTCTGGTCGACAATATGGGAGTGTTCAGTATCAGAGAAGAAGAATTGTCGGAGCGTTTAATATCCAGCTTAATGGACTCCTTATCGATTATAAAATACTTGGAAATGACATCGACAATATCTTGATGCAAGTTGGTAATAAGATCATCGGAAACATCAAGCTTATCATATACCAGAGCGAGTTTGAGTCGTTTTTTTGCAGCATCCTTGCTTTTTTCTTTTCCGAACAGTTTTTTAAACAAGCCCTCGATCATTGTTACTCCTTATTTGTTGCGGCCTCGCTTAAAGCCGAGTTTTCCCCAGAATCCTTTTTTAGCCCGCGGAACTTCTATGGGAAGGTCCGCATTTCCATTCAAACGCATGGCGATTCGCCTGAAAGCCTTGCCGGCTTGGGACTGTTTATTATGAATCAGGTGGGCTCCCGTGTTCGTGGAGATAACAACATTATCATCCATGGGAACCAGGCCGATCAGGTCGATAGACAGTACATCCACTACATCTTCATGGCTGAGCATATCCCCCCTGGCCACCATCTCCGGAACGATTCGGTTGACCAGTAATTTGGGGAGAACGGATTTTGCATACAAAAGACCGATAACCCTGTCGGCATCTCGTACAGCGGACACCTCAGGGGTACAGATAACGATTGCCTCGTCAGCACCGACCACGGAGTTTTCGAATCCTTGTTCGATTCCTGCGGGACAGTCTAAAAGTACAAAATCAAATTCTGTGCGCAATTCTTTGCAGAAATTTTTCATTGCTGCGGGGGAAATAACGTTTTTGTTGTCACTCTGGGATGCGGGTATTAAGAAAAGGTTATCTATTTTTCGGTCTTTGATAGCGGCCTGCTGCACTTTGCATTTGCCATTGACGGCATCCACTATGTTAAATACAATTCGATTTTCAAGGCCCATGACCACATCCAGATTTCTAAGACCGATATCCATATCGATAACTGCGACTTTTTTGTTTTCCATTGCAAGCGCAGCCCCAATGGAGGCCGTGGCGGTTGTTTTTCCTACTCCGCCTTTTCCTGATGTGATAACAATAATTTTTCCTTCCAAGGGTCACCTCATGCTAAAAATTTTCCATACTCTGTTAATTGATTTTTATCGGACTTTTGGCCAGGGAAGACGTCCGAAAGGGTTTGCCTCTATATAGTCTTCCACTATAATCGTACCGTTTTCCACATGAGCGAACTCGGGATTTTTTTCGGATGCTTCCGATGTTCCGGCTGCCACATAACCGGCTATCTGAACCTGTGTAGGCCTGAAATCAAAAGCAAGAATGATGGAATCTTCATTGCCGCTCTGGCCTGCCCATGCAATTCCCCGAAGATTTCCCAGGATGATAATGTCGCCACCGGCAACAACCTCACCTCCTGGATTGACATCTCCCAATAGCAGAAGATGTTTTCTGGCATTGATTTTTTGACCGGATCGAACGCGCCCGGTGAGCATAAGCACATCACTGCTGTATTGGTACCAGGAACGATCCAAATCTCTCTGGCGAATTCGGTTTTCCGCATTTGTTTGCTTTTCGCGTACTTCCGGAGGAAGTGAAACCGACCCCACCTGATATTTTTCCTTAAGCAGTTGTTCCAGAAGATCAATCAGCTCATTGCTTTTTCCTTTTTTTCCGGGATCTATAACCACCCGCGCCCCAATTGCAAGATGATTTAACCGCTGAAAAACATTGTTTATTTCTTCTTTGATTTCATCTTCGGACCTGTCCGGATCGACTGTAACCCACAGGCTGTCGCCTACACCCTTCAACTTCGCTGCAGGCCCTTTCTTATCGCTTGTTTGCGAATCAAAATCTTCCATAGCTAAATATACATCTTACCCCGGTTTTCCAGTATTCAAGGCTGATTTTTTATAAAATTGAAGCGTATTTGACAGCCGAGTATAAAGGAAGGTATCTTTATATGTCAAGTGCGAAAAGCATTCCAAACAGCGCAAAGGTGTTAAATTTTTTAAAAAAAGTGACCCATTTACCGATGCCGGATTTTTGAAACAGAAGCCCGGATCTCTTGGGCAATTTGGTCAACAGTATCCATCACCTTTTCCGGATCTAGAAAAAGCAGTCTTCTGTTTTCAAGCACCACTTTTCCATCAATGATGACACAATCCACATCGCTTCCTCGGGCAGCATAAACCAGGTGGGACTCAGGTTGATACATGGGAGTCAGGTGAGGCTTTTTTGTGTCGATAACAATCAAATCGGCTTTTTTCCCGGGTTCCAGCGATCCGGTTATATCCGATAATCCGAGGGCGCGGGCGGCATCAATGGTGGACATCCTGATCACTGTCTTTGCATCCAGAACTGTAGGGTCGCCAGTGCTGACTTTATGAAGTTTTGCAGCCGTATCCATTTCCAGCAACATATCCAGATTGTTATTGCTGGCGCACCCGTCAGTGCCGATACTGACACATATACCCTTCTGGAGCATTTTGGGTACCGGTGATATACCGGAAGCCAGTTTCATATTACTCTCCGGATTATGGGCTACTTTTACATGAAATTGATGCAAAAGCTCTATGTCTTCATTGTTAAGAACTACGCAATGGCACGCCAGAAGGTTGGGGGCAAGCACGTTGAGATCGGCAAGATGAGCCACCGGGGTTTTCCCGTATCTTTTTTGAATCTCAGCTACCTCGCTAAAGGTTTCGGAAAGGTGGGTAATCATTATAATATGATTATCCAGAGCCAATGCCGAGGCCTTTTGTAATAGCTCTGGAGAGCAAAGATATGGCGAGTGAGGTTCCACTGCGATATTTATCAGAGGGTCATCTTTCCATTTCTCGATGAGCATCTCCGTGTATTCGAAACCTTTTTCGATTGGCCCATAGTTGGGTGAGGGAAAATCATATAGAACTTCACCCACCACAGCGCGAATGCCGGCATCTTTTGCCGCCATTGCCACGGCATCTTCAAAAAGGTACATATCACTGAAACACGTTGTACCGGACAAGATCATTTCAGCGCAGGCCAAAAGGGAGCCGGAGTAAACCTTTTTTTGATCTAAAGCGGCTTCGGCAGGGAAAATAAAATCGTTAAGCCAGGTCATCAGAGGAAGATCATCCGCCATTCCTCTGAAGCAAGTCATGGCGGCATGGGTATGCGCGTTGATTAAACCAGGCATGACGATGCCGCCGCGTGCATCGATGGTTTTACAATCGTTGATACATGGGCAATTGCTCATGGGGCCGACAGCGGTGATCCGATCCTTTCTGATGGCCACAAAGCCCGGATCGAACTTCTGAGCATCGGCATTCATGGTTAAAACAATGGCGTTGGTGACCAATATGTCAACTGGTTTACCGTTCATCGGTTTTTTCAATGACCTGTTTTATGATGGTCTCAAGTTTAGGAGTGGTGCTTTCCGCAACCGCGATAATTTCATCAACGGTGGAAGGCCTGGGATTGTCAGGGTCATGAACATTGGTAATCGTTGAAAGGCCCAAGACCCGGATTCCGCCATGAACAGCAGCGATAACTTCCTGTACCGTGGAAAAACCCACAGCCTCAGCCCCAATTATCTGCAAAAAACGAACTTCGGCGGGAGTTTCCAGGCAAGGGCCCTTCAGGCCCGCATACACACCTTTTTTTATGGAAAAGTGTTGGGCTTTTCCGATTTTTTCAGAAAGTGACGAAAGTTTTCGATCATAAGCATCTGTCATGTCCGGAAAGCGAATGCCCCAATTTTCTTCGTTAATACCCGCCAAGGGATTTTCCCCGGTTAAGTTAATATGATCGGTGATGACCATAATATCACCTGGTGAAAAGCTGGGTTTCAATCCTCCGGATGCGTTGGACAGAATCAATGTTTCAACCCCCATTTCCTGCATGACACGTACCGGGTAAACCACTTCTTGGGGGCAATAGCCTTCATAAAGATGAAAACGACCCTGAAAAACAATAATTTCTTTCTCTCTGAAATTGCCGATCAAAAGTTTTCCCAAATGGGTCTGGACCGTTGAAATCGGAAAATGGGGTATTTGAGCATATCCAAACTCGTGAGTAACATCCACAAATGCAGCGATGTCTTTCAGGCCTGTTCCCGTTAAAATGGCCGTTTTCGGCCTTTTTCCTGAATTTTCAACTATATATTTCGCTGTTTCGATTGCCTTTTGTCTGTTTTTATTCATTCTTTTGTCTGTAAATATTCGTCATTCCGGTGGATGCCGGAACCGTGGTGATGAAAATTGTCACAAGATTAGCCTTCAAAATCCTCTGAGTTTTGTTCTGTTGCAGATATCAGATGTCAGGTGTCAGGTGTCAGGATATGGAAAATACAAATTGCAGATACCTGAAACCTGAAACCTGAAACCTGAAACCTGAAACCTGAAACCTGAAACC
>SKZT01000219.1 GCA_007127235.1 Desulfobacteraceae bacterium | reverse complement strand
CTTCCCTGAAGATTTCCTTCCGGAGAAACTTCCAAAGACAAGGGTGTCAGAGTGAGCACCGCCGGAAAAGAAACTTCTAAACGGGTGGGATCCGGACCCAGTCCAGTCCCCCAAACACTGGCGGAAAAGCTTCCCTCCTCCAGCACTCCGGTGGCATTCAAAACTGATGGTAGTGGCAGCAGATCCGGATCTGTGATGATAGACAAATCCGCTGAAAAATCGAATTCGAGGACAGGACCAGCCGGAGGTCCGGAAAGCAACAGTTGCCCTTCTAAAGTTCCCCGCGCCGGCACGGGGTAAATTACTGAGAAAAACTCGACCGGAAAAGATTCCAGAAAGATCCGGATATCGGCCTCCCCTGGGCTAACCTCCCCCCCGGCTCGCAAACTCCCTTCGTCCACCAGCAGAATCATCTCAGTCAAACGGAAGCGGTTATCACTCATGATCACTGTTGTCGGCTGTTGGAGACGAATGGGGAAATTGGCATACTCTCCACGTAATTCATCGATTCTGACCGTACGAACCGCATCCAAAAACGTGACAGCACCCGACCATGTAAGGCTGAAAGGATTTACCGCCTGCCCCTCAGCCGCCACCCTGAAATCAAGCGAATGGAGGTCTCCGGAAATTTCGGCGTCAAGCCGGGTGAGTTCAGCAATTTCTGTTCGGGCCTCTTTGAGACTCACCTTAACTACACCTGCAGGGCTCACGAAGGTATCCTGAACCTCTCCGGTAAGAACCAATTCCGAGGTTGAAAATCCATTGAAAGACAGATGTTGAGTATTAATCTCAAGTGTTGTTCTCTGCATGTCCTTATCGGGCAAGAATTCCAGCTTAGCAGTTCCCTCCCCTTTAAGCTCAAGACCTGTCAGAGCCACAAGAAATGAGAGGTCCTCGGCCTTTCCTTCTGCAGTGCCGGAAAGCACTTTATCAGCCAGGTCCGCCTGAAAATCCGCCCAAACGCTCAGTCCCGGAGCTTGCGCTTCAAATTTCCTTACCGTAAGGTACTCCTCATCTTTGAGCGTAAAAGCACCGGAAATCTCGACAGGTTGCTGCCTGTACTCTGCAGTAAGGTTCAGCTCCCCATTAATCTGCGATGGAAGCCCCAAAAGAGAGAAGCTCGCCACCGGTTGAACAAGCGGCTCCCCACTTAGGCGAACATTGGTGCCACGAGCGGTTCCTTTCACTGAGAAATCCAAAAACCCACCCGATACATCCGTTTCAATATGGAGAGAACCCTCCGCTTCTCCGGGCAGGATTGCCAGATCGTGCAGGAATGCCTCGGATGTCACAGCAAACCTTTCCTGCTCAAAGTCCGCCTGACCGGACCCTCTCAACTCAAACTGCCTGCCGGTCAGCAAAAATTTTCTCGCACTGATCACGGAATCAGCCAATTTCAAATCCGTAAAGAGTGAAACTTCCTCTCCGGCTCCTGTCCGGGCAGTTTCTGGCCACTTTTCGAAACCGGTAGCCATAGCCTGAAGCGCTATGTCAATTTCAAGCAACTCAAGGGAGCCATGAATTTCGGAACTTATTCTAAGATTATCTGGAAAAGCATTACCACTGGTTTCAAGAAAACTTTCAGCATCGGTAATATGAATATCAACCGTGGCTTCAGTCCACCATCTTTCGCGCTGCAAAATTCCCGAACCGCTTACATTTATACCGGGGGATCTCAAAACAAACTCCCGGACTCTAAACAAATCGAAATCATTGGTGAAAAATGTAAACCATCCCTCCACAGGAGAAAAGGCAAACAGCTCGTCGAAAGCCACATCCACTCTCATATCCAGTGATTGCTCTGGGATATCAAGCACGGCATCAATTGACAAATCGACCGGTCCGGACGTGACCAGAGCCTCTTCGAGCCTCAGCACCTCTTGGGTCCCTGCCAGACGCACCTTAAAATCAGCTTCGGTTCCAAACCATGCAGCAAGTTCGGGTGGAATCCGTCTCTTTTCGGCAATGGCTTTTCCGGATAGAGACAAGGAGAACTCAGGCTCAAACGATATTTTTACTATGCCCTCACTCTCCCCGTATTCTTCGACAATCACACTGAAAACGCCCTGCCAGTCCCCAACCGGACCTTCTCCACGCACAAACATCCGAATCGACCCGGCATCAGGCAGTCCCATAAGCGTCCCGACCATCCCGCCGGGGGCTTCCTTGACACCTGCTTGCACAGAAAGCCATTGGGTGTCAAAATCATGCTCGATTTCGAGTATAATTCCATCATCGGAGTTTTCTGGTTCCTTTAAGGGGTGAAGTGCTGCAAAAACTTTTCTCCTGGTATCCAACCCGGCCTCCACCTTCAACTCGTGGGCACTGCCAAAGACATTTTCTTCAATACTCAATCGGCTTATCAACAATTCTCCAACAATCAATGTGGGCAAAGCAGGAATAGAAAATGATTCCGTACCCATTGGTGCAGCCTCGGCAGCTTCCTCAAATTGAGGAATTCTGTGCCAATGGATCCGCTCGGCCCGGACATAGGGAAGATGATAGATCATCCTAACCATGTCAGCCAAGGCCCAGGTAACCCGGATATCCTCCAGGATCATCCAGACCCCCTCAGCATCGGAAACCACCACACGCCCGAATTCCATCCTCCAGGGAGGTGTCCCTCCAAAACCCTCAATATTGACATGATAGGGCGTCTGCCGGGTATACGCTTCTATAAGCTCACCGGCTTTTTGCTGTCCGTACTCTGTCTGAAGAAACAGAAGCATCCCTGCAAACACAAGAAGCATCAGCACCAAAATACCGGCCAGGATACCCCCGGCCCATTTAAAAATATTCTTTATATATTGTTGTTTCATTGTTTTTTAATTTTTAGCACTATGGTCTGCTCGCTCCATAAGGCAGTAAATTTTTAAAATGCCTGCCCTATGCTGATGTAGACCTGGAAAGAGTCATCCACACTTTCGCGATCCCGGAGCGGAAAAGCCACATCAAGACGAATGGGGCCAATGAGAGTGTAATACCGTAAACCCACTCCCGCACCCCAGAACAATTCATCCCCCAGATTCGGAACAGTACCCTCGTAAGCCCGTCCACCATCGAGAAAAACAGCAAAACCAAACCGCTCTGAAAGCCTGCTGCGCAACTCGAAGGAAAGTTCCACCACCGATTTACCACCTATTGGATCGTCATCGACATTAAGAGGCGTCAGGCTCTGATATGGGTAACCCCGCACCGATCCTCCTCCCCCTGCATAGAACCGTTCAGAACCAGGAACTCGCGCTCTGCTTGCCCCGACAATCTGCCCGTACCGTCCTCTGGAAGCCAAAATCATTCTTCTGTTATCCAGCACCTCATAATAGGCACTCCCCGTAAAATCGTAACGAAAGTAGGTTACATTGTCGCCGAATGTCTCAACAAAGGGGGTGGTCAGAACACCCAAAGTATAACCCATGGTAGGATCGAGCAAATCATCCGTGGTGTTGATGCCCAAAGAAAGAGGAAAGGAAAGCAGCGCGAAAGTGTCGTTGATTCCGTCCTCATCAACATAAAGGTAATCATACCCAATACCTGCGCCTGCCGTGATGTTTTCTGTCAGGTCCCGCTCGATCCTTGCGGTATTCCGGAAGCTTCTGCTTTCAAATGCATCCGAATCCTCCCGTGCCAACATCGAACGGAGAACCAGTCTCTGGTCATCACGGTAAAAGTAGGGTTTTTGGAAGTTGGCATCCAGAGACTGTCGAAGTTCGTTGCCCGATAACAAAATCTCGAAACCTTCCCCTCTACCCAGCATGTTCCTGTGCTCCCATCCCAGAAGGGCTCCAAAACCGAAATCGGTAGTGTAGTTCAGACCGACCCTCATGGTCCTGTGCCTCCTCTCCCTGAGATGCAGAAACATGGGCAATCGATCGGTTTCTGATACAATCTCCCCCTTGCTAAATTCCACCACACTAAACAGGCCCGAGCGGATCAGTTCAATTCTGGCTTGCTCGATCAATTTTCGCCGAAAAAGCTCGCCTCCTTCCCATGGAAGCATCCTAACCGCATGATCCTCTTTGACCCTTCTCAAACCCTCAATTTCTGTATCCCCGAACCAGGCTATGGGACCGGGTCTGACCTGGAAAGAAACTTGCACCGAGTTGGTGTCGTGATCGGCAACCACATCCGTTGCCAGGATTTCCGGATAGGGATGGCCAGAATTGCCTAAAAGCGAAAGAAGCTTATCCCTCGAATTCAGGATATTATCAGCTCTAAAGGGCGTATTTGGGGTAAGCCCGATATCTTCAGGATCAGGTAAAAGCTCAGATGGCTCCCCCAACGGGTCAACAATACGCACCTTTTCCAGAAAAAACCGCGGTCCGGAATCGATAAGAAAAATTACATGGTAAGTTTCATTTTTTCGCTCAACTTCAAGCTTGATTTGAGTTTTAAAGTATCCTATAGACGCCATCGCCTCCCGCAAACGCGGAATGTCTTTTGCAGCGCGGTTTCGAAGCAAACGAGCCGAAGGCAGCGCCTGATCTCGATAAATGTATGTATCGGATACCGCGCGCAGTAACTCCAGCGAGACATTATCAGGAACTCCTTTGAATTCAACGGTATATTCTCCCAGTTCCTCTCCTTGAACCTCGGAACAATCATAAAAAAAGCAAAAATACACTACCAAAACAAAAGAGAACCCAAAAATACCACCCGGACCACGAAAAAGCCTGCGCCAGGATTCCATCAGAAAGTTACCTTCTTTCGCTCGGATTGAATCATTTCAAATACTTATACTCTCGGAATTTTTATTAGACATTTTTGGTCAAACGCGAGTTTAGATGCGAGTTTTTACATTCTCAACAGGTTATAAGAGGGTACGAGCTTTCGGGTTTTTTAAAAATGGTTAAGAAGTGAAAACCATCGGTATTATTAGATTTAAGCAGGATATTTGTCAATGATAATGTGACTATGGTATGAAAATTGCTGCCCACAAATTCATAAAGCGGGAAAATCTTGTGTTTTAGATTGACGCAATGGTTTGCTAATCGAAGAGGTGTTTAGATTTAAAAAAGTATTGAGAACTTACTGTTAATTTTAAGCATGAATGTAAATGATATCAATGGATTGGTTGGCTTGGAGTTTAAAGATCCGGATTAAGCGCGTAAACCCCAAATCAGTGCTGCCATGAACCATTCTGATTCAACCCAAAAAATGTTCCCGTTCATACTGGAAAACATTGCTATGGAAGTAGGAAAACTTATCGGTGAAAACCTTGAGCTTCAGAGCGAAAATATTGTTCATGGGGGTTTACAAGAGCTTTTTTCACCTCCTAAAAATAAATTCGTTGTGACCAGCCTGAATCTTAAGGAAAACCAAGCCGAAACGGCCCATCTTCTAATGGAGTTGGAATTGGCCGTTGATTTGGGCGGAAAACTGTTATTGCTTCCGGAAAATGAGGTCAATGCCTACAAAAAACAGGGCAAACTGGACGGAGAAATACTGGATGCCTTTTCAGAGATCGTCAACATTATTACCGGTGTTGTCAACTCCACATGTCAGGAACATATTCCTCAGAAAAAGCTTTATTTTATAAAGAATGATCCGGTAGTCCTGGCTCCCCCGTCCACTGATTTTTTTTCCCACACAACTGCCCATAGCCTGATGTCAGGAAACCTTATTTTGGAAAACGGAAAGCCAGGCATTTTTCAGCTATTTTTTCCAGACTACCTTGTCCATGATCAAGGCAAGACTTCGCAAGATAGGCCCGAAAAAACAGGGAACCAAAAAGTTTTCTTTGAAGAGCTTCCGGGACAGGAATTTTCCACCGGGAAGACGAATGTAACGATTCATACGTATAAAAGGGATCTGACAGATGAACAGGTTTATGTCTATGAAACTGATCAAGAGAGCAGTTTGGTAAGGAGTAAATCGAACGAGATATCAACGAAACCGGAAGATACTCCGGACCGCTCTTCAAATCGCGAAAAATGCCTTGATATAAAAGATGTCGCAGTTTTTTTACTGGAAAGTCTCGATTCGACACGAAAAGAGATAGAAGCACTTTTGGGAACCTCTCTCGATTTTACAGGACAGCAGACAAAAAGTTGCTACAAAAAAGATATTTTGGGCAGCACCAGGGGTAAAAAAGTTCTCAGCAGGATCGACGTTTCAGGAGATAAAGCGGAAGAAGCCTATATTCTGTTACCTCTCAAAGATGCCCTTTTTATCGGCGCAACCTTGTTATTGATGCCTCCTGAAGCTATTACCCAGAGCATAAAACAAGGTAAATTCGAGGGAGATTTGGCCGCTGCGTTCGGAGAGATTATCAATGTTCTGGTGGGATGCTACTCAAACCGGTTCAGGACTGATTTTCCCATAAAGCTGGTATTGAAAAAAGGATCCGTGGAGTCACTTGTGGCATCTCAGGTGGATCTGGATGCAAACCAGCCTTTCCGGGCTGATAACTACTATATGGTTTCGACTTCGCTTCAGATGGAAGACACTCTGTTGGGCCCTCTGGAGATATTTTTCCCTACGGCTTTGTTGGGGTTGGGACAGGATATTGACTTTGCCGATGGTGTCGAGAAAAAAAAGCCTGCGGTAAAATCCCCGGCTCTTGCAAAAGGTCAGAAAGTTTCACCCAAAAATAGTCAAGCTTCTTCAGTGGAGACAATTATTGAAACAGATACAAGTCAAGATATTGACACTTTTTCCGGTGTCGCTCCCCACGAAAATTCAGCTTCGGTGGTCATCATAATAGGTCAGGATTTTTCACAAGTTGAAGTTTTGCAGGATATTTTTGGCGAAGAAAACGTTGAGCCGGTTTTGCTTTCGCTGGATGACGATTTCAGGCAATACATCAACCACGAAAACCTGTGCTGTGTTTTTTTATTGCTGGAAAAGCTCAATGAGCAGGGATTTGCCAAAATTATAAAGACCAGGGCTATGTTGCCGATGGGGCGTCCATTGATTGTGATCGGACCCGAATGGACCCAGAATTCGGTTTTAAAGGCTGTCAAGTACGGAGCCACCGATATTTTGCTTAGCTCTGCAGAAAAAAATTCAATTCGAAAAAAGTGCTACAAACATTTATACAGCAATCAGGGATAGAAAGAAATGAGCATAATCCGGATTAAAACAGTCAAAGATGAGATAACCGGAAAAGAGCATGATGAGTTTTTGGAATTTTTGGCGCCGGTAACGATTGAAAATCCAGAAATTACTGCAGAATTCATTTCTGAAGTTATTGAGCACTTTGAAATATCCGATGAAAACTTGATGGTTTTAGAAAAAGATCCTGAAAATGAGGAAGCCATTGCTTTAATTTTCCGGGCCTTTCACACCATCAAAGGTACTACATCCTTTTTGGGCATTACCCCTTTGTACGAACTTGCCCATAAAGCTGAAAAGCTTTTGGATGAAGTTCGCAAAAAGCGATTGAGCTTCGAAGGCATTGTGGCTGACGCCACTTTTAACGCTTTCGATCTTATAAAAAATATGATCAAGGATCTTGAAAAAGCTCTATTAGCGGGTAAAAAATTTGTCCCCGGTCCAAAACTTACCGCGGTGCTTGCTCAGTTAAAAAGGGCCATGGCGGGCGGACAGACGCCTGATAGTAAAAAAGATGAAAGAAGCTTATGACGCTGATAGTAGTTGATATTGCCGACATGCTTATTTCCAATAATCCTGATGAAACACTGATCACTTATTCTCTGGGTTCCTGTATTGCAGTGTCCATTTATGATCCGGCCATTCGACTTGGGGGATTGATCCATTGTATGCTTCCGTTGTCCAAAGTAAACAAAGCAAAAGCCCAGAGCCGTCCCTGCATGTTTGTGGATACCGGTTTGCAATATATGCTTGGTCAGCTTTACGAATATGGCTTGCGAAAAACTAGGGCTATCATCAACGCAGCCGGCGGTGCACAAGTGCTCGACAGTCACGGAGTTTTTAAGATCGGAGAGAGAAATTTTACAGTACTCAGAAAAATACTATGGAAAAATGGGTTGCTTATGAATATTCAGGATGTGGGTGGCAACATGTCCAGGACTGTTAGTCTGACGATCAAGACCGGCCGTTTTTCGGTCAAATCGGGAGGTAGTTTGGTGCATTATGACATATCTTAATGAAATTGAAAAACATATCGATCAATTTCCGGATATGCCTCCTTTTTGCCAGAACCTTATTGCATATCTGAACAATCCTGATGCCGATTTTAAAAAAATCGCAAACATGGTCAAGTATGATCCCGGTCTGACAGCTAATATTCTCAAATTTTCCAACTCCTATTATTTCGAGGCGGTGCACAAAGTAAATTCAGTGCATGCAGCTTTGGTGCGACTGGGAACCAAAAAAGTCATGGAACTGGTTCTGGCTCTTTCGGTATCTTCCCGGCTTCTGCCATGTCTCCCCGGCTACGGATTCATGGCCAAAGACCTATTAAAACATTCCATCTGGACCGCTGTTGCAGCTCAGGAACTTGCAGATATTCTAAATATGAAGCAGGTGGATATGATCTTTACCGTCGGGCTCATGCACGATCTGGGCAAGCTGCTCTTGGACCCTTTTATCCAGATGGAAAGGCTGCAGTTCAATAAAATTTTTAAAAACCCGAAAGCTTCTTTTGAGCAGGAAGAAAGATCTATTCTCGGACTTGACCATGCCCAGGTAGGGGCCATGATTTTAGAGAGATGGCAATTGAGCCCTGAAATTGTAACCGCAGTCCGATGGCATCACGAACCTGATAAAGCTGATGAATATCAGGAACTCATTTATCTGATTCACCTGGCCAATATGCTTGCTTTATCAGAAGGCATCGGTACCGGCAATTATGGCCTGCAATACATTGTTTCTGCGCAGGCCATTAAGATACTAGGTTTAAAAAAGCATCATATTGAGTATGCTGCCAGCAGGGCGCTGGATAAAATGAAGGAAATAGAGGGCATCCTGGGATAATTCGTCCGGGTCCTGGCTTGCTGATCATGACGGATTTAATCCGCAATTTAATTGGGATAAAAATGAGGGCAGCTTTGCAATAAGTCAGGACACTTACAATCTCATTTCATTACATTTCAAAAAGGCTCTGGTATATGGATTATAATTTTTTAATTGTTGATGATTCGATGATTATCAGGAAAATGATTGCAAAAACGTTGACAATTTCCGGTCTGGATATCGGTGAAATTTTTTTTGCAGAAAACGGAGAGCAAGCTTTGGATCAACTCAGGAAAAACCGGGTGCATATGGTTTTTAGCGATATCAATATGCCGGACATGAATGGAATCGAAATGATTGAAGAAATGCGCAACCAGGATTTACTTCCTTCTATCCCGGTAATCATTATTGCCACCGAGCACAACCGGCAAAGAATTGAAACCCTTAAAGCAATGGGTGTTAAAGCATACCTGCGAAAACCCTTTATTCCCGAGGAGTTTTACAGGGTAATTAAAGAATTGCTTCATTGACAAATGGAGGCAAGCGCTTTGCAAAAGCACAACTCTTGAACTTTCTGCCCATTGCCGAATCTAACAAACCCTGAAAGTGAGCAAAAATGAATGCTGATGACCATGAACTTTTATTGAAAGTGTTTTCTTCCATATTTGAGGACTTTGCTTTTATGTTTGTGGAAAAAGCTTCTAATCTTGAAGCCGAAACTGCCGGAGAGTGTTTGAAGGCCAGCATCGAGTTTACGGGCAGCAGCAAAAAGGGTTATCTCGAAGTTATCGCTCCTGCGGATTTTTGCGATAAAACAGCCGAAAATATTCTTGGAACCGATATTGAAGAACTTCCGGAAGGTGCAGGAGAAAACGCATTGAAAGAAATTGTAAATATTTGCTGTGGTTATTTTCTGGCAGAAAAGTTTGGCACCGAGGAAATTTTTGACCTTTCCATTCCTGAAACCAGTCGGGTAGCTGAACAAGATTGGGTCAACATTATAAATAAACAGAGACATACCCTTTTTTGTGTGGATGAATCTCCCATACTGGTCAAATTTGAACAATCAGTCACCTAACATCGGGGTTCACATTGTGCGAATGAATTCGCACCTACAATTGAGAACAAGCCTTTTTACATAAACAGGTTACACTCAAGTGAGTTAACAAAGGATACCTATGATTGAAAGCAATAAAAAACATGCTCAATATATTTTCCGTGGTATTAATTTGAATGATATCAGAAATCGGAATGAAATGAGGGTGCTGGAACAACTGCCCATGATTCTGGATGAATATCCCGAATTCCAACCCGATATAATCGATATTCAAGATATCTACGCCCTCTCACTGAACCTGCTTCCCGCCTTTTACACTCAGGCATTTTCCATTGTTCTGAAAAAGCCCATAGATGATCAAAAGGTTCAGGATGCTGTTCGCAAAGCCATTGAAATAGTCAGGGGAAATCCTACTTGAAACTGGGGTAACTAGTGCCTGTCCGAAAACTCCTATACTCCCTCTCCCTTTGGGGGAGGGCCGGGGTGGGGGGTGAATGATATGAAAGAGGCAGAGGAGTTTGCGGACAGGCACTGCTAATTATTCGCTTCTAATTGCAGATCGCTCTAATGTCCACTGTGCTGAAAAAAACAATCATGTTCTCCAATTTTCATTGGCTATTCGAGTGCTTCTTTTCCCACCTCTTTTTCAAATCGGCGATATTTTCACTATGAGTCAATACGACGACCTCGTCATTTTTGCTAAGTACAGTGTCCTGATGAGCAAGCAAGAACTGACTGTCGCGATAAAAACAAATCACTTTGGCACTTTCCGGAAGATCCAGATCAAGGACACGCTTACCCTTCTCTTTATCTACGATGAAGGTGAAAAACCTTGCCTCTCCTTTGATTACCGTGGAGAGCTCCAGAACATCCAGACCCTCCACCATGTCCGCAAGGTATCGGCTGATAGTTCTGGAGGGCAAAATAGTGTCTTCCAGGTCCAGCTCCGAGCAAATACCCTCGAATTCAGTATTTTGAATGCTCGGGATTACCCGCTTGAAACCTAATGATCGTCCTACAAGGCTTGATATCAAATTTGCCTGGTCGCTGTTGCTGAGGCAGAAAAGCACATCCGTCTGGTCGGGACCCACCTCCCGAAGAATAGAGGGATTACTTCCGTCTCCTTTCAAAAAACTGCAGTCCAATGTATCCGAAAGATTGTCTATCCTTTCCTGATCTTGTTCGATGATGATAACCTCGTGGCCTCTTTCTATCAACAATTCAGCGGTCTTAACGGTGAATTCGCCGGCACCTACAAAAGCAATCCTCATGTTGTTTTATAACCTCCTTCCAATCCAGGTCCTGGGATATACCATCACCAGCCAGGCAAGTATTTCAAGTCTTCCCAGGAGCATGTCAATACAAAGAATTCCTTTGAGCAGGTTCGGCATTTCACTGCTGACCACTCCTGCGGAAAGCCCGACAGTAGCTGTAGCCGAAACCACTTCGAAAAGGGAGTTCATTGGATTATATCCCATATACAAAAACGGAAGCCATGAAAAAAGAATGATTCCTATAAAAAGCATAACAATGAGAAGGGCTTCCTGAATCTCTGACTCCTCCATACGCCGGCCGGCCATACTCGGCTCAACCACCGCGTGCATACTGACACAAGCCTTTTTGAGCAACACTTTTATAAGGTTTATGATCATCATCAGGCGTAAAATCTTGAACCCTCCTGCCGTTGAACCCATTCCGCCTCCCACGACCATGGCTATGATCAAAACGAGCATGGAAGCAGCATGGAGCTGTGAAAGATCCATGCTCGAAAAGCCGGCCGTACTCTGAGCTGAAAAAGCAAGAACCGGAGCATGATGAAGTGCCTGCGGCCATTGTGCCCCTTCTATTGTGATCATGAAAATGCCAAGTGTCAGGCTCACAAACCCGCCCATGATAAGAATACCCTGCAATTGCAAATTTGCGGTAGTGGGCCGTGAGTTTTTTTTGAAAAGCCCGTGGTAGAAATTCAAAGGGACCGAACCTGTCAGACAAACCAGGATAATGCCGAAGTGAATCACAGGACTTCCCAGTGCAGCCAGGCTTGCGTCATGGGGGGAAAAACCTCCTGTTGACACCGAGGCCAAAGTATAGAGAAGCGCATCAATGGCTTTATTTCCCAAAGCCAGTAAAAGAAAAAAGCCGGCCAAAGTCAGAGAAGTATAAACGATAAGTACACGACGAGCATGGGCTTTTGTACCCCCCACCAGGTCCTCTTCCACTACCTCGGTATCAGCGAATCTCTTGGCCGTCGCCCCTGGCCGGAAAAGCAGAGCCAAGGATAGAACTATGATTCCTAACCCACCGTACCATTGCATCCAGGCCCGGGCAAAGAGAAATGTCCCTGACATGTCCTCCACGTTTTTTACCGTACTGAGTCCTGTGGTAGTAGCAGCGGAGATGGTCTCAAAAAGGGCATCAGGAAAATTAAGCCCTGATCCCATTGCAGGAAAAGACATAACCAGGGGCGTAAAGAAGAACATGATAGCCACAAGAACCATGACTTCATTGACCTGGACCTCAACAGACGCCTGGATTCTCCCAAGAAGTCCGCCAATTCCTGCCAGTAGGCAAATAACAACTACGTATCTGACCGTAATATGCATCTCACCATAGATGAGTGAAACCGCCAGAGGAAAAACCGTCAACGAAGCGACCACAAGGCAGAGTTGTCCGAAATATTTTGCCAGGACTGAAAACCGGACAGCATAACTAAGCCCATCTGCTTGATTTGTCATGATTTACCTCTAAATATTCGTCATGGTGTCAGGTTTATTATCTGATTTAAATTTTTCTCAGAAATCACCCAAGGCGCCGGTACAATGTCCTTCGGGCAACACCCAGAATGTCGGCAGCTCTTTTTTTGTTTCCGTTAACTTGTTCCAGAACGTGCTTAATATAGCGTTGCTCAACTTCGGCAAGACTCGGCAGCGGCACGCTGGAGACACCAGTAAGCCAGGAAGGAAATTTTTGGTCGCCCGACCCGGATATGTAATTTCGGATACGCATTGGCAGGTGTTTGGATGCGATCTGACTGCTTTTACAGAAAGTAACGGCACGCTCTACAGCGTTTTGAAACTCGCGAATATTGCCCGGGAAAGGATATTTTTGAAGCGAGTACAGCGCATCATCGGTAAAACCCCGGATTCGTTTGCCCATTTGTGTGGCGAACCGTGTTAGAAATATGCCCGCCAAAAGTTCGATGTCCTCGCCCCGGTCTCGCAGCGGTGGAACTTCAATAGTGAACGTTTCCAGACGATAAAAAAGATCCTGGCGAAAATGTCCGTTTTCGACCTCTTTTTCCAGATCCTGATGAGTGGCAGCGATAACTCTCACGTCCACCTGCTGTTCCCGGTTGCTGCCGATAGGCCGGATTTTGCCGTCCTGGAGAATTCTTAAGAGTTTGGCTTGCAGAAAAAAAGGCATGTCGGCAATTTCATCCAGAAGCAAAGTGCCGCCCTCTGCCTCCTCAAAGAGTCCTTGGCGGGACTTTTGAGCACCGGTAAACGAACCGGCCGTATGGCCAAAAAATTCGCTTTCCATAAGCGTTTCGGGTATACCCGCGCAATTTACGGCAATAAAAGGACCTTTTTTTCGGTCACTTTCCTTATGGATTGCACGCGCTACCAATTCTTTGCCGACACCGCTTTCCCCGGTGATAAGTACAGGACCTCCGGCGGAAGCAATCTGGGTGATCTGATCGAACAAAATTCGCATAGGACGGCTTTGGCCATACATCCCATGAAAAGTTTCATATTCATGCATCTTTCGGAACTGTTTAATTTCCTCACGAAGCGTTCGGGTTTCGAGAGTCCGGATCACACAGTGCATAAAATGATCCAGATCCAGAGGCTTGGTCAGAAAATCATCGGCACCGGCTTTCAATGCATTGACAGCCTGTGAAATAGTCCCAAAAGCAGTGATCACCAAAAAAGCAGGAGGCGCATGCATGGTCTTTACTTTTTGAAGCAAATCAAAGCCGTTTGCACCCGGCAGGCGTATATCGCTGACAACCAGATCCGGCTCCCATTCGTCAAGAATTGATTCGGCCTGTTCCACACTCAAAACCCATCGGGAGCGAAAACCGGCATCACCGGTCTCATCGGCAAGAAGTTGTGCAAGCCCTCTGTCGTCTTCAACAATAAGAACCTTTTGCCCCAAGATTGCCTGGATGTCACTCATTTTTTATTTCCCGGACTGATTTCTGCGGAAGAAAAAAGGTAAAACATGCGCCCCCAAGATCACTTTTTCCCACCTCGATATAACCGCCATGTTCCTCCACAATCCCGTGGACAACTGCAAG
Organism: Desulfobacteraceae bacterium; assembly: GCA_007127235.1. Lineage (GTDB taxonomy): Bacteria > Desulfobacterota > Desulfobacteria > Desulfobacterales > SKZT01 > SKZT01. Next base: position 3,380 of record SKZT01000219.1, on the reverse strand, counting down.
ACCCAACCCGGTTCCTTCACCAATGGACTTGGTTGTAAAAAAAGGTTCAAACAGTTTTGATTTAACATCATCGGCAATGCCAGAACCGTTATCGGCCACCTCAAACGTGGTACCCGCCGAATCAACATTCCAGGAAACTTTCACAACTCCTCCTTTTGCCGCCTGAATGCCATTTTTAATAAGATTGTTCAGAACTTGCTCCATCCTTATGGGATCAGCCTCAAAAACCACATCCGATTGTCCCTCCAGGATGATTTGGGTATCGTATTGCTCCGCCTCATGTAACAAAGAGGAAACCGCCGACCCTGCCAACTGTGACGCTTTGACACGCTTGGGACGGATTTCGCTGCTCCGGCTGAAATCAAGCAATTGACGAATAATTTGTTCCACCCGCGCAAGTTCATGCCGAATTTCCCTGAAACTTTTCGCAGCATGCAGGGTTATATCGTTTCTGCGCAAAGCACGCTGGGCCTTTCCATGGATGACACTCAAAGGCGTGCCAAGCTCGTGGGCCACACCGGCTGAAAGTTGACCTATAGCAGCAAGTTTTTCGGCCTGCCGAAGACGTTTCTCCAATGCTTTCTGCTCAGTTCTCCGCTGCCGGATTTCCATCTCAGCCTTATTGATATTATCCATCATACGGTTAAAATGAGACCCAAGCAAAACGATTTCCCGGGGACCTGCCGCCATAAAACGGTGATGTCGCTGCCCTCTGGCAATCCGCGTCATACTCTCGGACAAAAGATTTAAATGTTTCCCAAGAGCCCGGTGATGACCATAGAGAACCAGGATGGTCAACCCCAGAAAAGTGGCGATAAAAATGGCAAAAGCCTTATACCTGATGCTGCGTATCTGATCTTGAAAATCGCTGCTTCGCCGGGTAAGTTGCAAAAGACCGGTTATTCGGCCACCAGAATCCGTAAGAGGAACAAAGTGGGAATAAACCTCCTGACCAGCCACATGCCCGTATTCCCCGTACTGGTCCCCCCCGTATGCCAACTTGCCCACCTGCCCCGGATTGGGATCAGGTTCATGAAATCCGGGAATTGAAATTCTTTTCCCGCTGGTATCATACACATAGGCACCATAAACCTGATCCACCGAGAATGCCGACCTCAGTGTCTGTGTAATGCTTCCCTCTCGATTCCTTTGTATCGCATGGCTCAAGGGAAGGTTGATGGCCCGGGCCACCATTTCCAGATCGTACTTCATGCGTTTTTCCACCTGCCGCTCAAAGGCTTGAAGGCTCAAAAATCCCACTGTAGCAGAAACAACCATCATAGGAACCAGCACGTAAATTACCAAAGCCAGCCGAAGACTCACCCCTTTGCGAATCTTGCCAAAAATATGTTTTATGCCCTTAAACGAGCCAATTTTATACATGTGTCAAATATACACATGGAAAATCAGAAAAGTCAAGCCTTGATCTGGAGGTCAAAAAAATTTAAAATGCAAAATAACTTTCCGAATTTAATTGACATATTATTTTGATGAAGTAAAGTTTTATGTATTGGCATAACCTATGCACAATAAAAAGCGAAAATCCATAAGTCGATGTTCAAGTTTTTTCGTCATTCCGGCGAAAGCCGGAGTGCGAAAGTTGTACTTTCGCCTGACCAGCTGCAAGCCGATTGTAGCTTCTCAAAAAGTTCGTGTAGTTGATTTAAATTGGGTTTAACCTGGAGTGCGAAAGTTGTACTTTCGCCTGACCGGCTGCAAGCCGATGGTTCACAGATTGAATTTTATTTTTTTAATTGGCAAAATCAAAAAAAGGAGGTCATTGAATGAGTAAAGAATTTTTAAATGCAATGGGCAATATCAACCGAATCATGGTCATAACGCTGATCCTTATTTTTGGGTTGGCCGGAGTTTCTCTGGCACAGGAATATCAGCAGCAACCCGGAGAGCAGCAGCAACCGTACACGCCACCTGAGCAAGAGTATTCCCCGGCTTCTCCGGGTTTTACCCAGGATGAGCTTGAAAAGGCTGCTGAAGCATATGTGGGTATATTGGATATCCGCGAGGAAATACAGCAGGAGCTGTCTGAAGCGACAGATCCGAATGCAGCTCAAAAGATTCAGATGGAAGCCAACGAAGAAATCTTAAAAGAGATTGAGAAACACGGGTTGGAAGTGACCAAATACAACGAAATTATTTCGGAGGCTCAACGAAATGAGGAAGTCAGAACTCAGCTTTTGGAATTAATCAATGAGATTCAGCAATAAATAGGACCGAGTTTTTGCCGGTGGTTTTAATTAAGCCACCGGCATAACAAACAGCCGTCAGCAAAATCACTCAGATCAGGTTTTTGCATGCTACCCTACCCCCCGTAAAGCTCCACCAGTTGCCGGTAGGCAAGATTTTTTCCTCCGAGAATATCGAGGGCGCTTCCCACGGTAAAATCGATATGACCTTTTCCCAGGTTTTCAATCATCTGGATGTCTTCCATGGAGCGAATACCGCCGGCATAAGTCACGGGAATTTTATTCCAGCCACCGAGCAGTTTAACCAGATCCATTTCGATACCCGAGCATTTGCCTTCCACATCCACCGCATGGATCAGATATTCGGAACAGTACGCGGAAAGCCTGTCCAATAGCCGGGAGTTAACGGCTTCACGGGTAAAGGTTTGCCACCGGTCCGTGACAATCATATAAGCATCGTCTTTCTTGCGGCAGCTCAGATCGAGAACCAGATGTTCTTTCCCGATGGCTTTCACCAGTCTTTCAAGACGATCCATATTGATAATTCCGCCATGAAACACCCATGAAGTGACAATAACCGCCGATGCCCCATAGTCCAACCATTTTGCAGCATTGTGGACATTGATGCCTCCTCCGATCTGCATTCCCCCAGGCCATTGTTCCAAGGCTGCTTTTGCCGCTGCTTCGTTGCCTTTTCCCAGCTGAATCACATGCCCGCCTGTAAGGTTATCCTCTTTGTATTTTTTCGCATACCATTCGGGAGGTTTTTCCGACGTGAAATTGGTTACCGGGCCCTGGCTGTCCTTATCGGACAATGTTGAACCGACGATTTGTTTGACAAGGCCGTTATGTAAATCGATGCATGGCCTGAATTTCATGTATTTGAATCTCCTTTGGTTTTTATAACTCCCTGGGTTAAGAAACGTATTTTGGACTTTTCAATTTGCAAAAGTGCCATTTTTTTTTCAAGGCCGCCTGCATATCCGGTAAGACTGTTATCGGAGCCAATCACTCTGTGACAGGGTATTAAGATAGACACCGGATTTCTTCCAACAGCACCTCCTACTGCCTGGGCTGACATGGTGTTTACGCCCCGCTTTTTTGCAATACATCTGGCGATCTGACCATAGGTCACCACTTTTCCCATGGGAATTTTTAAAAGTATATTCCAAACCG
>SKZT01000082.1 GCA_007127235.1 Desulfobacteraceae bacterium | reverse complement strand
CCGCTGCATTCAGGGCAGGTTACATAGATGTCTGATAAAAATTGCATCTCAATTTTTTCAAAGCCATCTCCTTTGCAGGTTTCACAACGCCCCTTGGCCACATTAAACGAAAAAAAACCGGCGTCAAATTTCTGTTTTTTTGCTGCACGGGTTTTAGCCAAAAGTTTTCTGATGGGATCAAGTGCTTTGGTATAGGTTAGCAAGTTTGCCCGGGGAGTTCTTCCGATGGGTCGCTGGTCAACCAGAATGGCATCAGAAATTTTGTTTAAGCCATGAACTGATCGATGGTTTCCCGGTTTTCCTTGCGGGTTTCCTTTGGCCCGCTTAATGGCTTTGTAAAGAATTTCTTCGGCCAGTGTCGATTTTCCCGAACCGGAAACACCTGTCAGGCATACGAAACTGTTCAAAGGAATTTGGATATCGATATTTTTTAAGTTGTTTTCAGTGGCTCCTTTGATTAAAAGCAGGCGATCCTTTGCCGGGATACGTCTGTAAGTGGGAAGAGGTAAAACTTTTTCACCTTTCAGATAATCAGCTGTGAGAGATCCCCCGGCTTCAGCAGTGGGACCAAAATACATGATCTCTCCGCCGTTTTCACCGGCTCCCGGTCCCAGATCCAGAAGGTAATCACTTTGCCTGATAATATCGGGATCATGCTCCACCACCACCAGAGTGTTGGGCAGATCCCTCAGATTTTTGAGTATACGGATCAGTCTGCGGGTATCATCGGGATGAAGACCGATACTGGGTTCATCCAGAATATAGAGAGTGTTGACCAGTGAAGACCCAAGGGCCGCCGCCAACGACACCCGTTGAACTTCACCGCCTGAAAGGGTCCTGGACTGCCGGTCCAGTGTCAGGTAACCCAGTCCCACATCCTTCAGGTATTTTAAACGACTTTTGGTTGCATCCAGCACCATCAGGCCCGGTTTGTCGTCCGGGGAAATGATCATTTTTTCAAAGAAATCTGAAGCCCAATTGACATTTTCTTTATAGATCTCGGCAATGGTTTTTCCCTGCAAACGGTAGAGGAGTGTCTCGGATTTAAAACGTGTACCATGGCAATCCGAACAGATTTCATAGCTGCGGTATCTTGACAAATAGACACGTACCGGCATTTTGTAGGTTTTGGTTTCCAACCATCGGAAAAAACCCCGCACGCCTGAAAAATCAGAGGTTCCATCAATTATCAGGCGTTGCTGATCTTTAGTAAGTTGGTCGAAGGTCACATCTGTGGAAATTGCGTTTTTCTGACAAAAACTGATCAGGTCTTCATACTCGGCCTTTTTCTCGTTCCAGCCGCCCCAGGGTTTGATAGCCCCGTTTTCTATCGACAGGCTTCGATCCGGAATAATCAGATCCAAATCAATATCGATGGTTCTTCCAAATCCTCTGCAGGTCTCGCAAGCACCCGCAGGGCTATTGAACGAAAACAGACTCGATACCGGTGAGGTGTAGGAAATGTGGCATGCAGAACATTCAAGGGTTTCACTGAATGCCATTTGAATGTCGCCGTCCATGCTCCAGATATTTAGCCGGCCGCCTCCGAATCTAAAAGCCAGTTCGAGAGAATCGATAATTCTTTTTCGGTCCGTTTTCCTGAAAATGACACGATCCACAAGGACATGGATAGTTTCACCGGAATTTTTAAATACGGAGGGCGATAATTCCCGGATTGTTTTATTCAGAAAGACACGGTCAAATCCTGACTTCAAAAGCTCCTTGATGTTATCAGAAGGTGGGACATCTTTTGTATCAAAGGGAAAGGTGATGATGAGCTTTGTTTTTTCCGGAAAAGTTTGAATTTTTTCCCAGACCACATCCGGGGTTGCAGGAATCACGGGTTTACCGCACTTCCGACAATGCAACCGGCTCAAACGCGCAAAAAGAAGTTTTATATAGTCGGTAAGTTCCGTCATGGTACCTACCGTGGAACGGGAAGTGCGCACCGGGTCTTTGCGGTCAATGGCTATGGCCGGAGGTATCCCTTCGATAGACTCTACCCGGGGACGATCCATACGGTCCATGAACTGCCGGGCATACGGTGAAAATGTCTCCACATAACGCCGCTGACCTTCCGCATACAATGTGTCAAAAGCCAGCGAGGATTTTCCTGAACCACTCACACCGCAAATTACTGTAATACGATTCAGAGGAATATCGATGTTCAGATTTTTCAGGTTGTTTTGTTTGGCACCAAGGATTCGAATGTAGCCGTTTTTCATCTTAACTTTCGTTTGATTATTGTATCTTCTATAATTCCGGTGTTAACAAAAAGCATGCAGCTTTTCAAAAAGACGAATATAAGGCTTCAATAATAGCAGAGTTTTCAATCTGTGGGAAAAATTATTTTGAGTGTGAAATCCGGTATTTATCTGGCAGGTATCCTTCTTCGGAGCCTGAGGGGCGGGTATGAAACCCGCCCCTGTGCTGTAAATGTTCTCTCCTTTAGATTATCGGATATTTAAAACAGGTATCCGGTTTTAATTGGTTTATATGTCAAAGTAGAGGAAAAACTCATGGGGATGAGGCCGCAGGTTGACGGCATTGACCTCTTTTTCGGTTTTAAACTCAATCCACATGTCGATAACATCCTGAGTAAAAACATCGCCTTTGAGCAAAAAGTCGCTGTCGTCTTTCAGGGAGGCCAGAGCTTCTTCCAAAGATCCCGGAGCCGACTCGATTTCAGCCAGTTCCTCGGGAGGAAGATCATAAATGTTTTTATCCAGAGGATCTCCAGGTTCAATCTTGTTTTGAATTCCGTCAAGGACAGCCATTAGCATGGCCGAGAAAGCCATATAGCCGTTACAGCTTGGATCGGGAGTCCGGAATTCGATTCGTTTGGCTTTGGGCGATGTGCTGTACATGGGGATACGAACCGCAGCGCTTCGGTTTCTGCTTGAGTAAGCCAGGTTCACGGGAGCTTCAAAGCCCGGTACCAGCCGTTTATAGGAATTGGTGGTTGGATTGGTGAATGCGCACAAAGCCTTACAGTGTTTTAAAATACCGCCGATGGCATAAAGCGCCTCCTGAGAAAGCCCGGCATATTTATCCCCGGCAAAAAGGGGCTGATCTCCTTTCCAGAGACTGATGTGGGTGTGCATACCGGTGCCATTATCAGAAAACAGGGGTTTCGGCATGAACGTTACCGTATGACCAGCGCGATAAGCCGCATTTTTCAGAACGTATTTAAACCATACCAATTGATCGCCCATTTGAAGAAGCGGCTTGAACCTCATGTCGATTTCACCCTGTCCTGCAGTGGCCACCTCATGATGCTGACACTCAACATCAATGCCAATGGATTGAAGAATCAAAAGCATCTCACTTCTGAGGTCCTGAAATTTGTCCATGGGCGGCACCGGGAAATAACCTTCCTTGTGACGGGGTTTATAGGCCAGGTTTGGAAATTCCTCACGCCCTGTATTCCAGGTGCCTTCTTTGGAATCTAGAAAATAAAAAGCACTGTTGTTGCTGGATTCAAAACGAACATCATCGAAAATGAAGAATTCAGCCTCAGGCCCGATATAAGCAATATCAGCAATACCGGTGCTTTTGAGGTACGATTCGGCTTTTTTTGCGATGTATCGTGGGTCACGGGAATAGGGTTCCAGGGTAACCGGATCCACAATATTTCCAATAAGAACTAATGTGGGTTCTGCATAAAAAGGATCGATTTTAACCGTACTCGCATCAGGGACAACCAGCATGTCACTTGCATTGATAGGTTGCCAGCCCCTGATACTGGAACCATCGAAACCAAAACCCTCCTCGAAACTGTCTACAGTCAATTCACCGATCGGAACACTAAAGTGCTGCCATATACCGGGAAAATCCATAAAGCGTATATCGGCTATTTTTATGCCATTCTCTTTTGCCATTTCCAATACTTTTTCAGGTGTCATACTAAAATACCTCCTTGAGTTATTATGGTTTATTAAAATTTATATCATGAATTGAAATCTTTATATGGCATCCTTTCCTTTTTCACCAGTTCTTACACGGACCGCTCCTTCAATATTGATCACAAAAATCTTGCCATCACCGAGTTTGCCTGTTTTTGCAGCTTCACAGATCGTATCGATTACTTTGTCCAACCAGTCATCTTCGATTATAACTTCAATCTTGATTTTAGGTATAAAATCAACAACATATTCAGCTCCGCGATAGATTTCCTTGTGTCCTTTCTGCCGCCCATAGCCTTTGACTTCTGTGATGGTCATCCCCTGGATGCCGATTTCATTTAAAGCTTCTTTAACGTCGTCAAGCTTAAAAGGTTTAATTATGGCCTCAACTTTTTTCATATGAATATCTCCTTTTTTCTATTAGCTTATTAATCCAGCTCAAAAGCTCTCTCACCGTGAATTGAACTGTCCAGACCCTGGATTTCATCTTCCTCGTCAACTCGAATTCCCCCTGTGATCGCTTTGGTGATATAGATGACAATCAAAGTTCCCACAGCAGTAAATGCAGCTGTTGCAATGATGGATACGAACTGGATCCAAACTTGTCCTGGATTACCGTAAAACAGTCCGGCAGCCCCTTCGGTAATTGCCGGGTTTGCAAAAAGGCCGGTTGCCATGGCACCCCAGATACCGCAGATGCCATGTAAACCGAAGGCATCCAGTGAGTCATCATAGCCCAGTTTATGTTTAAGAACCGCCACACTGTAGTAGCCGAAAAGACCTGCTACAGCACCGATGATTAACGCTGCCTGCATGTTGACAAAACCCGCGGCCGGTGTAATAGCCACCAGGCCTGCTACAATACCGGATGCAAGACCCAGCAAAGTGGGTTTTTTGGTTACAATCCATTCCGTAAACATCCATGAGAGTCCGCCTATGGCTGCAGAGGTGTTGGTTACCAAAAATGCCGAGCCGGCAACACCGTCGGCAGCAAGCTGGCTTCCCGCATTAAACCCGAACCAGCCGAACCATAGCAAGGCTGCTCCCAGGGCCGTGAGTGTAATACTGGAAGGAAACATGGCTTCCTTACCATAACCCAGCCGTTTTCCCAAAACAAGACACAAAACCAGGCCGGCTACGCCAGCATTAATGTGTACAACGTTTCCTCCGGCAAAATCCAAAGCTCCCATTTCTTCAATCCACCCACCACCCCATACCCAATGGGCTATAGGCGCATAAATAAATGTCAGCCACAGAACACTGAACACAATCCAGGAAGAAAATTTCATGCGGTCGATCACCGATCCCAGAACCAGTGCTACTGTGATACAGGCAAAGGTCATCTGGAACATGGCGAACACAAAAGTAGGAATGGTGTCTGAAACACTGTCGATTCCGATTCCAATCATGAAAATATGGTCCAGACCGCCTACAAGCCCTCCTTTATCGGGACCAAATGCGATGGTATATCCCCAAAGGACCCATACCACGGATGCTATGCAATAGGCGCTAATGGTCATGGTCAGAGTATTTAAAAGATTTTTCGAACGGGACATTCCCCCATAAAAAAGGGCCAGTCCTGCGGGTGTCATTACCATAACCAGTGCGGTGGCGACAATAATCCATGCAGTATCTCCTGAGTCAATGACGTCTTGCGCAAAGGCGTTGGAAAAAGGTATTAATAGAAGCCATAAGGCTATGAATAAGCTTTTTGTTTTCATCGTTTTGTTTTCTCCTTTTTTTTCCTTATATTGGATTTTGTCTTTCAGTACAATTCATTCAAGCGCTCATTATTCTCAGGGTTTGGAAGAGCCGAAAGGATCGTGCTTTTGATCATGGCTTCCTGTTCAGGCGTATCCACCTTTTGGCCATCAAAATCTCTTACATAGAAAACATCCACAACCTGGTCGACTTTAGTGGCGATTTTGGCCACCCAAATATCGAGTTTGCAAGAAAACAATGCATCCGTAATGCAGTGCAACAGTCCTGGAAAGTCATCGGTAAAGACTTCGATGATGGTAAAAAAACTGGAACTTTCATTGTCCACTTTCACCCGCGATTTTCTTCCGGATTTAGACAGCCCTGAAGCACGATAAGAAGACAACTTCTCTTTTAATGCTTCTTTCAAGTCTAATTTTCCATCGATAGCATCGTTCAGATGTTCGGCTGCCCGGGCCCATCTTTCATTTTCGAACAACTGATCGGGTGGTGGTTGAACTTTGAAAATGTCCAAAGCCACATTGTTCCGCCAGGTGAAAACCTGTACGTCGAGAATATTGATCCCATTAAGGGTAAAAACCCCGGCGATTTTGGAAATGAGCCCCGGGGCATCTTGAGCGCAAATAGTTACAGTGCGGGTGTCCGTGTCGCGAGCCTGAACAATATCCCAGACAAACGATTTGTTCCCGCGTTTGTTAAACAGCTTTATATGGTTATACATTTCTTCCGAAGGCGCCCACAAAAGGTATCTGGGGGACATGAACCCAAAGAGCTTTTCCAGTTCGGCAAGCTCCTGGGACGATTTGGCAAATTCCTTCACCATGGTGCGTTTCTTTTTAACAATTTCCAGTGCTTCTGAAGATGCCAGCTCGCCGCGTTCCAAAATGCCCAGCACCTTTAAAAACAGGCTCCGAAGAAGTGCAGCGGTCCAGTCATTCCAGGCTTTCGGCCCGGTTGAAATAGAATCGGCAACACAGAGCAGATAAAGCATTTTAAGTCGTTCAGGATCACGGACTTTACGCGCACAATTAATCGAGGTTTCTTCATCATTTATGTCCCTGCGCATGGCAGTCTTGGATATAAGAAGATGTTCTTTGACAAGATAGCCTACCGTATCAACAATTTCCGAAGCATATCCTTTCGCTTCCATGATTTTACGGGCTATAATTTCTCCACGTTCCGAATGCCCATGCTCAGGACTGCCTTTGCCGATATCATGCAACAGCGCTGCCCAAAGAAGAATTTTCGGGTCTTTCAGGTTATGGTAAACTTCGCCGCAGAGGGGATGCTTGGTCGGGTCCTCGGGGGTGCCAAACTTTTTAATGGTTTCCACTGTCCGCAGCATGTGCTTGTCAACCGGGTAAAGATGGTATTCATCATATTGGATACGATGCAAAATATTTTTAAACTCAGGAATAAAGCGTATTAAAAATCCGGTATGAAGCATTTCATCCAATGCTTTAAACCTTGGGGTCGGCTCCATTAATATTTTCTCAAAAATTCGGACTGCTGATTGAGAGGTGATAAATTTTTCATCAACAAGATGGCCAAAATCCCTTATCAAACGCCTGCTTTCGGTACCGATGGGAACTTTAAGCCGGGCACTTTCCTCGAAAATTCTTATTATAAGCTCAGGGTTACCAAGAATATCCTCGGGTGCATTAAAAAAAAGCATCCCTTTCTCAATCCTGAGTCCGTCAATTTTTGTAAGACTTATGGCTCTTTTTTTACCGGTTTTCCGGGTTTCTAACTCCATTTCATAGATAAACGTCAAATGCAGTTGTTTCAAAAATTCCATCTGCTCATGAAGATGCCCTAAAAAGCGGTTAACCGGTAAGAGCCCGTTTTTTACTTCATAACTCATGACCTCAGCCATACGAATCTGATATTCAAAGTGTAAACGGTCACATTTTCTGCCGGTTATTTGATGAAGACGGTTTCTTATGGTCCAAATAAAAGATAATGCCTGCTCCAGCGACTCGAATTCATCGTGTGAAAGAATACCCGAAAATTCAAGATCTCTTAGCTGTTTAATGTGCTTGTTAATTTTTGCAATCCATAACAAGGTATGGTAATCTCTCAAACCTCCCCGCCCTTCTTTGAGATTGGGCTCCAGCAAAAAGGAAGAATCTCCGAAGCGCTCATGGCGCTTTCTGTTCTTTTCTATAAGCCACGAAATAATCTTTTCGGTGTTTTTTTTCAGAATTTTTTCCCGAACCTGATTCATAAGATCCATATACAATGGTGAAATACCGCATATGAACCTGGCATCCAGCAGGGGCGTCAAAATATCATAGTCTTTTCGGGCCATTCGTATGCACTCGCGCAAAGATCTTGTGGCATGTCCGATTTCAAACCCCTGATCCCAAAGCGGATATACAACCTCACGAACCAGATCTTCTGCTTCAGCAGGAACATGATTTTTAAACAACAACAAAAGATCAATGTCAGAATGGATACATTGCTCTTCCCTTCCATATCCTCCAAGAGCGATAATGGCGTAAGGATTTTTACTTATACCTATTCTGGGTCCTACAATACTGTGCTCAAATGCCTGACAGAAATAATCATCCATAATGCGAGTATGCAGAAGCAAAAAATTATCTTCCTTCCCGGAAAGAAAATCCTCCACCAGATGCCGGCGTCTTTTACTCAGCATCTGAACGGCATTTGCAAGTTGTTTTTCTCTGGCCCATTTCACGGCGTTGTTAACCTCTTTCGAATCTTTATCAATCATTAGGTTCAAGATTTTCCTTTTGTTTGAGCAATAGTTGTGCCATATATTTTAAAAAAATTGAAATATATAAAAAATACAGTATGTTAAGCAGTTTTTTGTTAAAAGATGCTCTCTAAATAATGATTAAAAAACCAACAAAATTGTAAACAAAAAAACTTTAATGTTACAATTTTGTTGTGTCACAAAAATGTCATTTTTGTAAGTTTTTTCTAAATAACAAGGATAACGGAGTGCAAAAGCTGTGCTTTTGCACTTTTTTTGCCGCAAAATTGCCCCGGCTTTCCTTTTGTTCCTGAAAGTCATGCTATACAATTTTGTAACGTTACTTTTTTGTATTATTAGGGGTGTATCATAAAGAATTGAATGAGCTTTGAGAGAAATTAGAGCCTATGGGAAGGGAAGGGGAGGGGAAGAACCCATAATGATTTTGCTATATGGATTCTTCCCTAAAGTATAATAAATCAGGATTTGGAAACGTTAACGGCACAAACTTTGAACGCCGGTATTTTGGAAAGCGGATCAAGAGCTCCAATAGTCAAACGATTTGCGGCGGCTTCCGCAAAATGGAAGGGTAGGAATACGGTACCATCGCTTGCCTTGTCCGATATTTTAACATCGGCTTTAATTTCTCCTCTTCTGGAGGCCACTTTAACTTTTTCGCCATCTATAAGATTCAGTTTGGCAGCATCCTGTGGAGAAATTTCAACATATGTTCCAGGGGCGCGGTCATTTAAGCCTTCGGTTTTCATGGTCATGGTGCCGCTGTGATATTGATACAGAAGCCGACCGGTGGTCAGATAGAAGGGATATTCATCGTCGGTTTGTTCTGCAGGCGGAGTATATTCAATGGGATGTAATACCCCTTTTCCGCGGGTGAATTTTCCGATGTGAAGAATCGGGGTCCCCGGATGCTCAATGTTTGGACACGGCCAGTGAATGCCTTCCTTTTCGATACGGTCATAAGTGATACCGGCATAGGATGGTGTCACTTTCCGGATTTCTTCGAAAATTTCTTCGCTGTTTTGGTACTTCATTTCATAGCCCATTCGAGTGCCGATTTCACAAGTGATCCACCAGTCATCTTTTGCCTGCCCCGGTGGATTGACTGCTTTTCGAACCCGTTGAACACGGCGCTCGGTGTTTGAAAAAGTGCCTTCTTTCTCGGCAAAGCATGCTGATGGCAACACTACATCTGCCGCTTGGGCTGTTTCATTCAGAAAAATATCCTGCACCACCAAGAAATCAAGATGTTTCAAGCTCTCTTCCACATGCCCCAAATCAGCGTCCGACACCAAAGGATTTTCTCCGATAATATACATTGCCTTGACTTCGCCGGAGTGAGCTTTGGGAATCATCTCCGTAACAACCAGGCCCGGGTTCGGAGAAAGGTTTTCAACACCCCATGCCTCTTCCAGCTTTTTGCGGGCAGCTTCATCGATTACCGGCTGATATGCCATGAAAACGTTGGGAAGACCTCCCATATCACAGGCGCCCTGCACATTGTTTTGCCCTCTCAGTGGATTGACGCCACCGCCCTCCTTGCCCAGGTGACCACAAATCATGGACAGATTGGCAAGAGATTTGACATTGTCGGTACCGGTGGTATGCTGAGTGATTCCCATGCAGTAGACAATACTACCGTTTTTGGAATTTGCGAACATTCTCGCGGACTCTGTAAGATCCCGCGAGGGAATACCGGTAATTTGTTCCACATAGTCCGGTTTATATTTTTCAACCGCTTTTTTGAGTTCTTCGAAGTTTTCGGTACGTTCCTCCACGAACTTTTTATCGTAGAGACCTTCATTGATAATGACGTAAATCATACCATTGATCCACGCGACATCCGTGCCCAGATTTTGTCTTAAATACTTGTGAGCATGTTCGGCAAGCTTGACACGTCTCGGATCTACCAGAATCACTTTGGCATCCTTGAATTTAACAGCCCGTTTCATAAAGCTTGATATAACCGGATGATTTTCCGTGGTATTGGATCCGGTAACAAGAATCACATCAGATTTTTCAATACACGCGATAGTGTTTGTCATTGCCCCACTTCCAAATGCAGCGGCCAGACCGACCACAGTGGAGCTATGTCAGAGACGGGCACAATGATCAATGTTGTTGGTTTTTAAAACAGCCCGTGTAAATTTGCTGGCAATATAATTGTCTTCATTGCTGATACGGGCGGATGTGAGAACGCCGATACTGTCTGCGCCATGATTTTTCTTAATCTCGGAAAATTTTTTGGCCACAAGATCCAGGGCTTCATCCCAGGTGGCTTCCCTGAATTCTCCATTTTCTTTAATGAGGGGTTTGGTCAGCCGGTCAGGAGAGTTTATGAAATGATACCCGAAACGCCCTTTGACACAAAGACTGGCATAATTGGGAGCAGCATCCACGCCGTCGACTTTAACCACCTGGTCGTTTTTCACGTGAAGTTCCAATTGACATCCTACACCACAGTAACTGCAGGTAGTTCGGGTTTTTATGGTCTCCCATGGGCGTACCTGGTACCGCACATCTTTTTCGACCAGAGCATTCACAGGGCAAACCTGAACACATTCTCCGCAAAATACACAATCGGAATCTTTCAGGGGACGATCTCCGGATGCGATAATTTTGGTATCGGCACCGCGATAGCCAAAATTGATGGCATTGTTTACCTGAATGTCATTGCAGGCCTGTACACAACGCCCGCACAAAATGCAGCGTGAAAAATCCCTGACGACAAACGGATTGACATCTTCCAGTGGGTACTTGGTTCCGGTGGAGGGAAAAATATCACCTGATACCTGATATTGATAGGCCAGGTCCTGAAGGCGGCAGTCGCCCCAGACCGGGCAGAGTTCATCACTGTGGTCATCTTTTTGTACATTGAGCTGAAATCTTGTCCAATCACTGTCATCGGAACCCCGTACTGCACAATTGTGATTTCCGGAGGACAAAAGCAGCTGGATGATCAACCGACGGGCATCGACTACAAGTTTGCTCTCGGTTCTGACCACCATTTTGTCGGTAGCAGGTGTCGCGCACGAAGCCAGAAGACTTCGGGCATCTTCCACCTCGACAACACAAACACGGCAGGCACCTGTGGGGATGGCACCTTTCAAATGGCAAAGGGTGGGTATGTCTACAAAATTTCTCCGGGCCACTTCCAGGATGGTTTCACCGGGCTCGAAGGCAAAGTCATTTCCATTGATGGTGATGATGTTTTTTTCCGCCATGATTAATTATACACTCCTTGGATGGGTTAAAAAACATAAGGTAACATTTGTCAAAACCCCGTGGTTGGGCGACGACTTCCGAATATGGCCTCACAGGGAGAGTTTTTGGTCACATGTTTTTCCAGTTTACTGCACCACAGAGACTGAAATGTCCGACAGCTTCCATCTAGTGCATCAACTTTTGCAAACTCAGCATGCTCGCAACGAAGATCACACCAGTTGATTTTGTGGGTGATAACCCCGGCGGTTTTTTCCTTATGCTCAGTCATTGGTTATTGGCTTGTGGCAAAATTCGGGGTAATTATTTTTTGTCCTAAATCTTCTAAAAAAATATTAGAATGCACTTTTCTTATGCGAATATGTTCATGCACCCGGCTTAAAAACTCCTCATGTGAAATGCCGTATTTGACGGTACCATCAAGGGCCCTGATGGCCAGTGTTGCATTTTCTTTCTCTTTTTCGCCAATGGTCAGCATCAGAGGAATCTGATTGATTTGTGCATCACGTATTTTTTTCTTCAGGCTTTCACTTCGATCATCGATTTCAGTGCGCAGGCCCTCTTTGATCATGAGGTCTTTAAGTTTGCGTGCATAACTTGTCAGATCATCGTTGATAGGAAGCAGAACGATCTGCACCGGCGACAGCCATAGAGGAAACTTGCCGGCAAAGTGCTCTATGAGAATTCCCAGGAATCGTTCGATGGATCCAAATATGACCCGGTGAATCATGATGGGTCTGTGTTTTTCATTGTCCTTGCCGATATAGTGCAAATTAAAACGTTCCGGAAGTGACATGTCCAACTGGATAGTTCCGCACTGCCATGTCCTGCCAAGGGCATCCCTGATATGCACATCGATTTTAGGACCGTAGAAAGCTCCGTCTCCTTCATTGATTTTGTAATCTTTACCGTATTTATCCAGCGCCGACTGAAGGCCTTTTGTGGCCATCTCCCACTGCTCATCGGAACCGATAAATTTGTCCGGCCGGGTGGAAAGTTCCAGATGAAAAGAAAGACCGAAGGTGCTGTATATCCGCTCCACCAATTGAAGAATACCCAGAATTTCCTGCTGAATCTGTTCAGGGGTCATAAAAATATGGGCATCATCCTGATGAAAAACCCTTACACGGAAAAGGCCGGAGAGAACGCCACTGAGTTCATGACGGTGAACCATTCCGATTTCTGCGACTCGATAGGGGAGTTCTTTGTAAGAATGGGGTCTCATGCCGTATAAAAGCATACCCCCGGGGCAATTCATCGGTTTTATGGCATATTCAGTGTCATCCACAACAGTGGTATACATGTTTTCCCGGTAGTTTTCCCAATGCCCGCTTCTCTCCCAAAGGCTTCTGTGAAGCATGATCGGCGTTTTTGTTTCAACATACCCTGCATTACGGTGTTCCTGACGCCAATATGTCAGAAGTTCTTTCCACAACTCCATTCCTTTGGGATGAAAAAAAGGCATGCCGGGAGCTTCATCATGAAAACTGAACAGATCCAGGGCCGTACCCAGTTTTCTGTGGTCCCGCTTCCTGGCTTCTTCCAGAAAGTTCAGGTATTCATCCAGTTCCTTTTTTGAAAAAAAAGCTGTCCCGTAAATACGCTGAAGTTGCTGTCGATTTTGATCTGCCCTCCAGTAAGCTCCTGAGACTTTGGTCAACTTGAAGGCTTTTACGAAACCGGTGTCGGGAAGATGCGGGCCTCGGCAAAGATCTGCAAATTCGTTCTGCTGATAAAAGGAAACAGTTTCTTCTTTCAGCTCGGATATCATTTCCTGTTTGTAAGGTTCATCCTTGTAAAGTTGCAAAGCTTCGGATTTTGAAACCTCTTTTCGTTCGATAGGATATCCGGCCTTGACAATTTTTTTCATCTCGGCTTCGATCTTTGGAAAATCGCTATCAGATAGGCTTTCCATGTCGATATCGTAATAAAAACCATCTTCAATGGACGGTCCTATGGTCAATTTGGCATCTTTGTAAAGGCGGCAAATTGCCTGAGCCATGACATGAGCAGCAGTATGGCGCAAAATATCGAGGGCTTCCGGATCTTTGGTTGTGATAAAGCGGATATGGGTATCGTGGTCGATTGTTCGGCTGAGATCCCCTCGCTGCCCATCGATTTCCATGGCTACACAGGTGCGGGCAAATCCCTGGGATATGCTCCTAGCGACATCAAATCCGGTGGAATGATTTTCAAATGTTTTTGTGGTTTTATCAGGAAATGTTATAGTTATCATCGATTAAGCTTTGTATGAAAAAATCCGCTTTTTTTAAATAAGGGCCTCAAACCAAATGGGAAAGATATAGTAACTCGACCAAGATGTAAAGAAAAAACTGCAAAAAGGCTTATAAACGCTCAGGGAATTTGGCATTGTTACCATTCAATATTTTTGCTATTATTTGATTTTAGTTTTAATTATTATAACCAAAGGTACCTTGGGGTGGGGATTTTGGGGAGAAAATGCGAGCACTGAATTATCAATTGATTGAAACATTAGATGACCTTGCCGGGGCAATAGGTGTGCTTGAAAAACAGAATGCTGTTGCCGTGGATCTGGAGGCCGATTCCATGTTTCATTTCAGGGAAAAGGTTTGCCTGATTCAAATAGCTACTGATCATCATAGTTTTGTGATCGACCCGTTGAAAATTTCTGAACTTTCTCTTCTGGAGCCCTTGTTCCGAAATGTGGACATCCAAAAAATTTTTCACGGTGCCGATTATGATGTGCGTTCGCTTTACAGGGACTTTAGAATCAATATCCGGAACATGTTTGACACGCAGTTGGCCAGCCGTTTTCTTGGCGATAAGTCTACGGGACTCGATGCAGTGGTAAATAAACGTTTCAATGTAAGTTTAAATAAAAAATATAAGAAAAAGGACTGGTCCGAAAGGCCTCTGCCCGAAAAAATGATCGAGTATGCTGCAAGAGATACTTTTTATCTGCTTCCTTTGGCGGAAATTTTGCAAAAAGAGCTTTGCGATAAAGGTCGTCTTCAGTGGGTTATGGAGGAGTGTGATGTTTTGAGCCGGGTGAGAGCGATGCCAAACAATGGCGAACCTTTATTTTTGAGGTTTAAAGGGGCCGGACAACTCAGTCACAGAAGACTTGCAGTACTGGAGGCCATTTTACAGTTTCGCGTAAAAGTCGCCGAGGAAAAGGACAACCCTCTTTTTAAGGTTTTTTCCAATGCTTCGGCAATGAAAATGACTTTTTCGGCACCCAGAACGCTACAGGAACTAAAAAGATCGAAAGCATTAAGCGCAAGACAAATCAAGATGTACGGTTCCGATCTGGTGGCATCTATTCTCGAAGCTTTATCTATGCCGCCTGAAAGACTACCTTCATATCCCCATAAAAAAGCGCCTGTACTCGATGCGAATGTTCCAAAGAGGGTTAAGGCCCTGAAAAACTGGAGGGATAGATACGCAAAAAAACTCAATATCGACTCGTCAATTATAAGCCCGAAAAGCATTATGACAGCGCTCGCCATCAAAAAGCCTCAAAAACTCGATGATCTTGATTTGATCCATGAAATGAAAAACTGGCAGAAAAAAGAATTCGGAAAACATATTGTTTCTATCTTGAACCAATGCAGCTGATTGCTTAAATAGGAAAGAAAAAAATGGAGGAAAGGGTCGTATTTTATTCAGGTGATCTTCAATTGGAAGGTTATGCCGATTTTCAGTCTTCCCAAAAAGGTGTGGTGGTCACTCATCCTCACCCCCTTTACGGGGGCGATATGTATAATACAGTGGTTGATTTGATCACCCAGATTTTCAGGAGCAAAGGATTTTCAACCCTGAGATTTAATTTTCGGGGAGTGGGGGGCAGCCAGGGGCATTATGATCATGGTGCCGGCGAGGCTGAAGATGTTTGTGCTGCGGGGCAATATTTAAAAAGCAAAAAAATCGGGAAATTGAGCCTTGCAGGATACTCTTTCGGTGCCTGGGTGAACGCATCGGTCAAATGCGAAAATGCCGTATTTGAAACAATGGTGATGGTATCTCCACCGGTGGCTTTCATGGATTTCAACCATGTTCAATCCATTGACAACCTGCGGCTGGTAATTACCGGAAGTCATGATGAAATCGCACCGCCTGAGCAAATCAAAAAGTTTCTTTCCAGGTGGAACCCTTCGGTGGAGCTTGAAATCATCGACGGTGCAGATCATTTTTATTGGGATCACTTCAAAGCCTTGGACCAGGTGCTTGCTTCATATATTTGAGAAATTAGAGCTGCAATAAATATTTTTTTTCGGTTTCATCCAGATACCGCCATTTTCCCTCGGGAAGTTTTCCCAGGCGGATATTGGCCATGCGTGTCCGTTTCAGATCTGTGACCCGGTTTCCCACTTTTTGAACCATTCGTCGAATTTGGCGTTTTCTGCCTTCTTTTAGTACGATTTTAAATTTTGTGGATGAAATTCGGTTGATATGGGCGGGGCGTGTTTTGGAACCCATGATTCTAACCCCTTTTTCAAGGGTGTTCAGGGATGCCTCAGATATCGGATTGGATACGGTCACAAGGTATTCTTTTTCATGATCAAATGACGGATGTGTAAGTTGCAAATGAAGCTTTCCATCATTTGTCAACAGCAAAAGCCCCCTGGAATCCTTGTCGAGTCGCCCAACCGGATAAACCCGCTGATCAATACTTATCAGTTCCAGCACTGTTTTTTTCCCGGGATGACTGCAGCTGGTAACGTAACCCCGGGGCTTATTTAATAGAATGTAGACATGGTTTTTTTCTATGGAGAGGAGGTTGTTTTCGACCTCGATTCTATCTTTTTCCGGATCTACTTTGGTGCCGGGTTGTGTGATAATTTGTCCGTTGACGCTGACTTTCCCATCTGAAATGAGCTTTTCAGCCTGGCGCCGGGAGCAATAACCTGCATTTGAAATAAACTTTTGGAGTCGCATTGTTTAAGAGCGATAATCTGCGTTTATTTTTACATAATCGCATGAAAAATCGCAAGTGTAAACGGAAGCATGACCCGCACCGGTTTGCAGGTCCACAACAATAGTGTACTCCGGTTTTTGCATAACCAGGGTGGCTTTTTTTTCTGCTTCCGGCCCGCAACCCACACTGTTTTGACACATCATGACATCATCGAAAAAAATATTGACCCGACCAGGCTCCATATAAACCCCCGCACGTCCTGCTGCTGCAATGATACGCCCCCAATTGGCATCTTCCCCGAAAAACGCCGTTTTCACAAGGGGTGAATTGGCGATGGTTTCGGCAACAGCACGGGCATCCTCATGGCATAGGGCTCCGGTGACATGAATTTCCACCAGTTTTGTGGCTCCTTCTCCGTCTTTGACCATCAGTTTTGCCAGATATAACAACACATCATCAAGCACCCTCTGAAAGGAAGCCTTTTGAACGGAATTTTCGACTGAAACCCCTGAAACACCATTTGCCAGAATCAATGCCGTATCATTTGTGCTGGTATCCCCGTCCACCGTAATTCGATTGAAAGACCGCTCGCAAGCCGTATAAAGGGCATAGGAAAGATAATGGGGGTGGGCGTCGATATCTGTGCATACAAAGCAAAGCATGGTGGCCATATCTGGTCGGATCATGCCCGCTCCTTTTGCAACGGCAGTAATGGTATATGTTTTGCTGTTGATCTTTCCTTTTTTGCATACCAGTTTGGGTACTGTATCAGTGGTCATCATTGCCAGGGCAAGATCTGAAAAGCCTCCTGTTTCCAGACTGCCTACAAGCTCCGGAATCGCAGCAGTTATTCTGTCCATGGGCATGGGGACACCGATGACTCCGGTTGAGGCCACAAGGACCTCATTGCTTGAAACACCAAGTCTGGATGCACTTGTCCGCCCCATGCTTATTGCATCCTCCATACTTTGTGGCCCTGAACAGCAGTTAGCGTTACCGCTGTTAATAATAATGGCGCGGGCCTGCCCCGACTGAATCAATTCCCGATCCAAAATTACCGGGGCTGCCTGAACCCGGTTTTGGGTGAAAACCCCCCCAACTTTGGCGGGTGTTTCAGAAAAAATCAGCCCGAGATCCAGAACCCCTTGCTTTTTTATGTTTGCCGCTACACCGGCTGCTTTAAACCCCGGGCAATAGATCTTCTCCATAGAGTTGAACCTTTAATAATGAAAT
>SKZT01000083.1 GCA_007127235.1 Desulfobacteraceae bacterium | reverse complement strand
TCAGTGACGTAAATTAACATCGTCCCTCCGGGACTTATTTTTGATGGTGATTCTCCGGTGGTTAAAAACCACCGGCTAGAAAACCTAACCCCTATCGGGGTTGTTTCTCGGAATTTGGAGAATTGGTGGTACTGAACGAGGGATGATTCAATGACATTAACATAAAAAAGAAAGCCCTTGGCAACATCCACAGATGTATAACGATTACAGCGGCGATACTGATATCAACCCCAAAATACGTCCCTTGCCTAAGGTGTGTGAAAAGACCTGTTTCAAAGGGGGGGACGTTTGTTATCACCTTTTACAAAATCGTTTCAACGGTCTGATCAAAAGCGAGAAATACCACCCCCTGTGTCATGTTTGGGTAAAGATCAGCTTTTCAAAAGGGGGGAACCTAAAAACACCTTTTTGCCAAAGCAACGATACAAAACAAATAATGCTCCCATCAACTACTCAACCCCAAGTCAGTTATAACCAGAATATTTTGATCTGCGAAACAGGTTACTCTCATTTGAAAACCGATCAGATTTGAGATATGGTATTGTTAGTGCCGACGGATGCAACGCGGCAGACAGGCCAAAAGACAAAAAAACTCATTACTTTAACAAATACTTTCCACGAGCAGACCAGTGAATTTTTTATTCCTCTTACTATTGATAATAGCAGCAATAAATTTAACTATTATTTTAAATGCCTGGAAAGGAATGCGAAAAATCTCAAATGTAGATGATATAGTACCCCATAACTCCATTTCTCAGCCTATGGTCTCTGTTATTATACCAGCTCAGAATGAAGCAGAGTCTATTGAACAATCGCTCAATTCGGTTTTAAATTTGGATTATGATAACCTTCAGGTTATTGTGGTCAACGATCGTTCCACGGATCATACAGGAAAGATTCTGGAAAAAATGCAGTCAGATAATGACCGCCTTCAGGTTCTCCATATTGACGAGCTGCCAAGGGGTTGGATTGGAAAAAATTATGCTCTAATGAAGGGTTCAGAAATGGCTAATGGGGAATATCTACTATTTACAGATGCAGATATTCACTTTGAGAAATCGACTCTGAAGAGGGCTATGCACCGGGTTTTGGATAGGAAACTTGAACATCTTTCCATACTTTTTGAACTTAGAGTAAAAAGCGGCCTTCTTGCTGCAATGATGATAGAATTGGGTGGAATGTTACTTCTAAGATTTCAACCATGGAAGGCAAAATATCCTGCAAGCAAACATTATATGGGAGTGGGTGCTTTTAACCTGGTCAGTTCTTTTGCATATCAACAAATCGGCACCCACAGGTCCATTTCAATGGCACCAATTGATGACATCATGCTTGGGAAATGTATTAAACAAAAAGGTTTTCGGCAAGAGTGCCTGACAGGATATGGTTATGTGGCTGTTGAATGGTATCGTTCGGTGCCCGAAATGATTAAAGGTCTGCAGAAGAACATCTATGCAGCATTTAATTATAACCTGGCACTGGTATCAGTTGCTACAATAATGCTGGCAGTTACAGGTCTTTTACCACAATTGGTTTTTTTGGCCACTGCCGGCCCAACCAGGCTTCTCAGTGCCCTGCTGATACTGCTTCGGTTGCTTTCATTTGCATATGGCGCAAGCAGGAATGGACTTCCAATGCGTTATGCGATTTGGTCGCTAATCAGCCCCTTGGGAGCAATATATACTATTTGGCATGCAACTCTCACCACATTGTTTCATAATGGTATTACTTGGCGCAACACCTTCTATTCACTTTCAGATATTAAGAAATACAAATTTTAAAACTGAAAAGCTGTAATGATTCTCATTTTCCTTTTTTTGTCAATTGGAATATATTGAGGCGATAAGTTGCACGCTCAAACAAATGTTTTTTAAGCTCATGATACATCAGAAAGGTCAGCGACATCTTGTTGACCTTCTGCAGAAATTGAGGTAGAAAATAAATTTTTTTTGGCTTGAAAAGCAACGATCAGAAAGAGTCAGGAGTAAACCAAATGTTGAATTTGACCCGCGAATATATCCGCAAGCAGGTGGCCTATTCAGATATCATCTACCAAAGGGGCACCCGGATTTATAAACATGGGGGCTTTTGCTGTATCGATACCGCCCCGGCCAAAGGGGTTTTTATCTATGAAGTGGATGGATCTTATGGTGACTATAAAACATCGGTCAGTCTTTCAGATGCCGGGTTGCACGCCACCTGCGACTGCCCTTATCCCAATGATGGCTGCAAGCACACAGTCGCCGTCACGCTGGATGTGATGGACCGTTTAAATAAATGGAAAAGTGACTCACCGGCCAAGGCCAGGTTGAGTATTGAAACAGATGCCGACATTGCGGAACCGTATCTTACCCCCGAGGAAATCAGACAACAGGCTGTGGAGGATCGCAGGAAAAGGGCCCAAAATGAAGAATTCAAGGTTACCTATGGAGACATGTACAAGGGGGAACATCTTCTTGAAACCCCGAAGGGACGTCAATATTTGATCACCCTGCATGATCCGGCCGGCAACCTGGGCCACTGTACTTGTCCTGATTTTCTAACCAACCGGTTGGGAACCTGTAAGCATCTGATATTTATTATAGATAAAATCAAAAAGCAAAAGGATTTTCAAAAACGCCTTGAGCAGGAACGCTTTCCATTTGTGGATATTTTCTGGGATTCCGTGCATGAGCAGCCCCGCCTTTTTTGCGAGCGCCCGAGGACAGAAATCAAAGACATTCAGGATCATCTGAAAAAATTTTTCAGAGCTGACGGTCTTTTTACCGGTAAAAACATAGGCGACCTGATGCCGTTGATCTCCCTTTTAAACGGAAACAAACGGGTGCGTATTCAGGAGCCTGTCCTAAATCGGCTGGACGATTTCCTTCAACAGGAGCAACTGGAAAAACTGGCACACAGAGATTTTCCTTCCCTGGAAAAGATCAGTGCGCAACTGTATCCTTATCAGATTGAGGGTGTCAAATTCGGTCTGTACAAAAAGGCGGTTCTTATCGGTGATGAAATGGGTTTGGGTAAAACCCTTCAGGCTATCACTTTAGGGCTTTTAAAAAAAGAGTTCTTCGGTTTTGAGCGGGTCCTTGTCATTACGCTGGCTTCACTTAAAGATCAATGGAAACGGGAAATTGAAAAATTCACCGATGAAAAGGCGGTGGTAGTTGCAGGTGGTCCAGGGCAGCGCCAAACGACCTACAAGCGCGACCCGAGCCTGTTTAAAATTACCAATTATGAGGCGGTACTCAGGGATGTAACCATTATATCGCGCTTCTCACCCGACCTGGTGATTTTGGATGAAGCCCAGCGCATTAAAAATTTCAATACCAAGACTGCGGAAGCAGTCAAAAGCATTTCCCGAAAGCACTCCCTGGTGCTTACCGGTACGCCGCTGGAAAACAAGCTGGAAGATGTCTACTCGATTATTCAATTTCTCGATCCCTATATGCTGAGTCCGTTGTGGAAATTTGCAGCCGATCATTTTATGCTCAGCCGGAACAAAAAAGGCAAAATACTTGGTTATCGCAATCTTGACATGCTCCACGAAAAGCTCCAGGCGGTTGTAATTCGCAGACGAAAAGAAGACGTGTTGTCCGAGCTTCCCGAGGAAATCGTTAACAATTACTACATTGAGCTGACATCCAAACAGCAAAAGATGCACTCCGGTTATCTGCAAGGACTGTTGCCGATTTTGAATAAAAAGTTTCTCACACCAATGGATCTGCGGCGGATACAGGAACTTCTTTTGCGCATGCGCCAGGTTTGCAACTCCACGTATCTTATTGACCGTAAAACCAATATTTCACCCAAACTGGATGAACTGGAGAGCATCTTGGACGAACTGGTTATTCAAAACCACCGCAAGGTTGTAATTTTCAGCGAATGGACCACCATGACATTTCTCATCGCCAAGCAACTTTCCGAGCTGGAAATTCCTTTTGTAGAGCTTTCCGGCAAAATTCCGGTACCAAAGCGTCAAACGCTTATCGACGAATTTACCCACAACCCGGACTGCAAGGTTTTTCTCTCCACAGATGCCGGGGGAACAGGTTTAAACCTTCAGGCAGCCGATTGCGTGATCAATTTTGAACTTCCCTGGAACCCCGCCAAACTTAATCAACGCATCGGGCGGGTAAACCGGATCGGGCAAAAAAGCGGTTGCATTAATGTGGTCAATTTTATTAGCAAAAACAGCATTGAAGAAAAAATACTCACGGGCATTCAGCTTAAAGGCGACCTATTCAAAGGGGTTTTTGACGGTGGCCTTGACACGGTGGAATTTTCCAATGAAAAGCGCACCGAAATGCTTAACCGTCTAAGGGAAATGATGGGTGAAGAGCCCGAATTGCCGGTTCGTGAACCCGGGGTATCCGAAGAGATTCCCGATGACACCCCCAACTACCTTAATCCCCTGGTACTTGCAAATGAAGATAAACAGGTTGCTTACGACGCTGAGGAAACCGCCTATGAAGATCCGGCGGCTGAAGGCACGTGGGCGACTGCTGACAAAACCGAACAGGAAAGAGAGGGAAGCTTTTTTGCAGGACAGTCACCACAGAAACTCGAAGAGGTTCTTAATACAGGTATGGCCTTTATCGGAGGCTTATTGGAAATGGCCACAAGCCGGAAGATAGAACCCACGAGTGACGACCAGAAGATGATCCAAATTGACAGAGAAACCGGCGAGGTAACCATGAAATTCAGGCTGCCGGGGTTTTAGGTGTGTGGCAATAAAATATGAATTGAATGACGTTTGAAGAAACTTAATATATATGGCAAAATGCAACAGATGGGAATTTGGAACGAGGGCGGGTTTGGAACCCGCCCCTACAGGTTTCCAATGTTGATATTCTATAGCTTTTCAGAAAATGTTTTTGGCAAGGCTAGAGGGAGGAGATCATACTTTTCGTATATCTCCGACCGATAACGAAGCCAAAGACATTTTCTGGAAAGCTATAGAAACAAATCACCCCACAAATCCGTTATAACCAAAATTTTTGATAAAAGCTTCATGGGAACTTAATGAACTTAATGAACTTAATGAAATTTATATGTAGAAAATATGTGGGATTTATTGCTGTTATCGTGGTTTGTGTAATCACCCTTTTTCCAGGACAGCATCATTTGGCCGAAGCACATGAACGCAAGTGGTCGGTTTTTGCTTATGGCGGACAATGGAGTGATAACCCAATCGGCAAAATTCTTCTGTTTCAGACCGAATTCGAAAATTCATATGTCTGGGCGGCAGGAATTTCCCGTAAAGTCATAGATATCACCAATGACCTTTTAATAGAAGCAGAGCTTGGTACAGCCCGCCACACGGGACTTCAGGATCATTTCGAACTCAATGCCTCATT
>SKZT01000059.1 GCA_007127235.1 Desulfobacteraceae bacterium | reverse complement strand
TTCGGTCATATTTTTTAAGAAACCGTTTACAGAAGCACACTGTGGCATCATAAACCATTTCAGACTTGCGATAAGAAAGAAGTTTTCTGTAACCGCCGTGCGGCGCAATAAAACTTTCTGTCATAATAGTCTCCAAAGCCGAGCGTATCAAAGAATAAAGCAACATTATTATCATATGATAACCACCCGCAAAAGCAATAAATTAAGATTATGCTTTTAATTAAAAACCTGCTATATGATTGGGTGATATTTCAATTTAAAATCTGGTTGAGCATTCTTTAAATCCCGGCAGTTGTTTTATTAAAATATGCACTTACTTTTATTTTATCTGTTTCTGGCCCTGGGAGTTTCTTTTCTGTGCTCTTTGCTGGAGTCGGTGATTTTGTCGATCACACCCGGTTTTGCTGAATCCACTGAAAACAGATCACCCAGAACCGGTGCCATTCTCAGGGATTTAAAAGAGAATATAGACCGCCCGCTGTCGGCCATACTGACCCTCAACACCATGGCACACACCATCGGGGCCGCAGGCGTAGGTGCTCAGGCACTCATAATTTATGGCAGTGGGAGTATCGCTATTGTTTCAGCTATTTTAACCGTTCTTATTCTTGTTTTTTCAGAGATCATCCCTAAGACTTTGGGCGTCCTTTATTGGAGAAATTTAGCGCCCTTGACAGCCTATATACTCAAATCCATGATTATAATACTTTACCCCCTGGTTTTTCTATCCATGAAAATGACCTATCTTCTATCCAGGGGTAAAGCAAGTCACAGTATCAGCTATGAAGAACTGGTGGCGATTGCCGATATAGGCTATAAGGAAGGGCTGTTTCGGGAGCAGGAGTCAAAAATTATCAAAAACCTGATACTTCTCAGGCAGTTAAAAGCATACGATATTATGACCCCTCACACTGTCATATTTAAACTGCCTGCGGAAATGACTGTGGGAGAGGTGGTGGCAAAATTTCCGGACATTATGTTTTCCCGGATTCCCATCTATCGCAATAATCCCGATGAAATCGATTCTTTCGTACTCAAAAGCGACATTTACATGGAAGCTTCCCGTAACAATCCCGAAAAGATGCTTTTTTTTCTTCGTCGAGATTTACCGGCAGTTCCGGAAACGGTGCCGCTTATCAGGTTATTTGAACAGTGTCTCAAGCAAAGGCAATATATAATGCTGGTTGTAGATGAGCATGGGGGTATTGCCGGCCTTCTGACCATGGAAGATATTATTGAAACCTTGTTGGGGATAGAAATTGTGGATGAAACAGACCTGATCACCGATATGCGTGCCATGGCCCGGCAGCAGTGGCTGAAACGTGCCCGAAAATTAGGGTTGATTACAGATAAGGATGGTCAGGAAAATGAGGGGAAATGATTTGGAATTCATCGGCCCTCAGCTCCATAGGCTTTATTGTTCACCGACTCGACTTTCCAAACATCCTTAAAAACAATCCTTTAGGATAATGCCGACGGCCCTTAGCTCCCGGCATGCCACAGAAACTCGGAAACGATGTTGACATCTCCTTTACTTTTATGTAACTTTGTTTTTTTTTATTAATATAGCTTTCCAGAAAATGTTTTTGGCTGCGTTATTGGTCGGATATATACGAAAAATAATCTCCTCCCTCTATCCTTGCCAAAATCATTTTCTGAAAAGCTATAGTATCCTTATTTGAATTTCTCTCAGGACCATCCCCATGGAATCTCAAGAAAATCTTAAATGTAAAGCCATTGAAGCTTTTCGAAAAAAACTCGTTATTATATCTCCGGAATACAAAATCCTTACAACCAGCAAATATGTTCTGGAAGGTATCAACGAAAATATCACCGGCAAAAGGTGTCATGAGCTTTTTTTCGGCAGACCCGTTCCCTGTGAGGATTGTCCAGCCACTGAAGTTATGCGCACGAGAGAACCTTCCGCACTCTATGTTCCTAAAACCCATGACAAAAGAGATATTATTCAATGCCTATATTCTTATCCTATTTTGGCGGAAGATAATCAAATTGAAGGGCTGGTCATTTTCGATTTTGAGGTGCCGGCACTTGAAATTCTGGAAGACAAGCTTCGGCGGTCCAATGCTTTTTTACGCAATCTGATATTAAGCTCGGTGGATGGTGTCATTGCTGCAGATAGGAAGGGTAAAATTCTCATTTTCAATGACATGGCATCCAAAATCAGCGGCTACAGTATTCATGAAGCCCTGACCACGCTCAACATCCGGGATTTGTATCCGGGAAACACCGCTTTTAAGATAATGAGAAAGCTCCGTTCCGAAGAATTCGGGGGGAAAGGTAAACTCAAATCTTACCAGGTGGATTTTCTGAGGAAAAATGGCGAAGTGATACCCATAAGTCTGAATGCCAGTCTCGTTTATGAATCTGAGAAGGAGATTGCAAGTATCGGCTTTTTTCATGACTTAAGGGAAGAATTAGAGATGAAAAAGGAGCTTAAAGAGGCGCAAACGCAGCTTTTGCAGGCCGAAAAGATGGCTTCATTAGGAAAACTGGCTGCCGGGGTTGCTCACCAAATCAACAATCCTTTAGGGGGTATCACGCTTTTTACACAATTGGTTCTGGAAGATTACGATCTTCCCGAAAATGCCAGAGATGATCTGAAGCGTATTTTAGAAGATGCCAAAAGATGCCGGGATACAGTAAAGGAATTATTGGAATTTGCCCGTCAGACACGTCAGGAAAAACAACCCCATGATTTAAATCAAGCTATTAACCGTACCCTGTTCTTACTGGAAAATCAGACAATTTTTCATGACATCCAAATTGAAAAAAAACTGGCACCGGGACTTCCCCCGGTCCTTGCGGATATTCAACAGTTATATCATCTGCTGATGAACATCATTTTGAATGCAGCTGATGCAATGGAAGGCCAGGGAAAACTGACCCTGCAAACAGATTTTTGTGACAATAAAAAACGCCTGCTCATAACCATATCCGACACAGGGCCAGGAATACCCGAAGATGTGAAAGCCCATATTTTCGAGCCTTTTTTCACCACCAAGGAACCTGGCAAAGGCACGGGGTTAGGGTTGAGCCTGGCATACAGTATCGTTGAAAATCACCGGGGTAAAATTTATACGGTGAGTTCCCTGGGTAAAGGCACCAGTTTCATTATTGAATTATTAACGGCTGACATTAAAAATGGAGAAAAATCAGATGATAAATCCCAATAACAAATACTGGTGGTTTGTCGCTGTTTCTTTTACCATCTCCTTTGCTCTGGTGGCAGTTCTGGTTTTTTTTCTATGGCAGCAACTTTCAGCAGAGCAAACCCAATTGATCAGAGAAATAATCAATGACCATTTTATATACTTTTTTGGTATTGTGTTTATACTTATCTTGTGTTTGGGATTTATATTCGATGCGATATTCAACAACTATATTATGCCCATCAATAAAATCAGTGAGGAAATTTCCTTGATCCATTCAGAGAACCCTTCTCATCGCATAAAAGTGGAGGGAAGCAAAGAAATCAAGCGTTTGGCCGAAGCCTTTAACCAGGGGGCGGATCGACTGGAGGATTTGCTGGCAGATGTGGAACAAAAGATCCAGGTGGCCAGGGCCGATCTTGAGACGGAAAAAAGCCTTTCGGCTGCATTAAAGGAGTTGGAAAAAACCAAGACCCAGTTGCTTCAGGCTGACAAAATGGCTTCTTTGGGAAAAATGGCTGCCGGGGTGGCCCATCAGCTCAACAATCCCTTGGGAGGGATCACCCTTTTTACACAACTGGTTCTGGAAGATTACGATCTTCCTGAAAAGGCTCGTGAGGACTTGAATCGCATACTGTTAGATGCCAAAAGATGCCGTGATACGGTAAAAGAATTGCTGGTGTTTTCCCGGCAGACCCGTCACGAAAAACAGCCCCATGACTTGAACGAGGCGATCAACCGCATCATTTTTTTGCTGGAAAGCCAGACACTTTTCCAAAACATTGAAATTGAAAAACAACTGTCCCCGTCACTTCCGCCAGTTCATGCGGATATCCAACAGTTAAACCATATGCTGATGAATATTATCCTTAATGCGGCAGAGGCCATGGAAGGCGAAGGAAAACTAACGATAAAAACCGAGCTTGCTAACGATCAAAAGCGCATACTTCTAGCCATATCCGATACCGGACCCGGGATACCTGAAGACGTAAAAGCTCATATTTTCGAGCCTTTTTTCACCACCAAAGAACCCGGCAAAGGTACAGGGTTAGGGCTAAGCATGGCATACGGAATTGTTGAAAATCACGGCGGTAAAATCTATACAATCAGTCCGACGGACAAAGGCACCACCTTTATTATTGAATTGTTAACATCTGACATATAGCTTTCCAGAAAATGTTTTTGGCAAGGCTAGAGGGAGGAGATCATACTTTTCGTATATCTCCGACCGATAACGCAGCCAAAGACATTTTCTGGAAAGCTATAGAAAATGGAGGAACATTCGGTGAATAAATTGCCGGAAACCATAAAAGTACTTGTCGTGGATGACGAGCAGGATATACGCGATGGCTGCGAGCGCATTATATCGAGGATGGGATGTGAAGTTCACAAGGCACCCCGGGGGGATAAAGGTCTTGAAATGCTTGATAAAACACCCTATTTGCTTATACTTCTCGATATGAAAATGCCGGGCATGGACGGTCTGGAAGTGCTTGAGCATATTATGGAAAAAAACGATGAGATTATTGTGATTGTCATCACCGGCTATGCCACGGTGGAAACAGCTATCAAGGCCATGAAGCTGGGAGCCTACGACTTTATCCCCAAACCTTTCGAGGCCGATCAATTGCGTATCGTTGTGGGGAGGGCACTGGAAAAACTGCGTTTAAAAAGTGAACGGGAAAAGCTTGAAGCAGAACGTAAACGGAATCTGGCGGACCTTGCTGCTGAAAAAAGCCGGATCAGAACCATTGTAGAATCACTTCCAAACGGAGTCATGGTCACCAATATGGATGGTCAGGTGGTACTCATGAATCCGACCTTCCGGCAGCATTTGGAATTCGATGGGCATCAGGGGATAGGAAACATGGTCAATGAATGCATTGTTGACGAAGGTTTTTGTAAATTCATACAGGAAATATGCGAGGGAAAATACATGGCGCAAAACCGCATTCCCACCTATGAATTTGCAATTTCCGAGGATAAATATCTTCAGGTACAGGGCCATCCGGTGCTGGGAGAAAATGGCGAGTATCTGGGAGCGGTAGTGGTGACAGCGGACATTACCGCAATCAAGGTGCTGGATCGCCTCAAGTCCGAATTCGTAGCCAAAGTCTCCCATGAGCTTCGCTCCCCTCTTTCGACCATCCATGAACAACTTGCCATGGTAATCCGGGATTTCACCCGCCAGTCGGATACATCCCAAGATCAGGAATTGCATATGCTATCCAGGGCCAAGGAGAAAACCAGTGGTTTGATATCGCTCATTGGTGATCTTTTGGATCTTTCCCGTATCGAATCCGGGACCGTTTGCCAGGAACCCCGGCCTATACAACTGGAAGACCTCCTGGAAAGCATCGTCGATTTTTTAAAAATTAAAGCCGAAAGCAAAAAGCAGAAATTGACATTCCAGCGCCCCCAGGAGGCTCTTCCCAAGCTTACCGCAGACCCCCTCTCTCTGGAGAGTATTTTTGGAAACCTCATCACCAATGCTATACATTATACTCCGGAAAATGGTCAAATCCGAGTCGAGGCTGCCAAGGAAGATCATAAAATCCGTGTAGATGTTATCGACACCGGTTTCGGCATTGGTGAAAAATATGTTGACAAGATTTTTGAAAGGTTTTACCGGGTCAAGGATGAAAACACCCGGTATATTACCGGCACCGGCCTGGGGCTTCCCATTGTCAAAGGACTTGTGGATTCTTTAGACGGATCTATCAGTGTAAAGAGCAAACCTGGTGAAGGCAGTACATTTACTGTTTATCTGCCTGCCAGGTAATGACATGAAAGACTAAATTTGCATCATATGGGGGAAATTTATATCAGCCATTCCGCTTAGAAAAACAGCCGGGGGAACCTGGATGGCGGTCCAGAGGCAAAAACTGTAGCTTGCCTGATAGGTCAGCATGGGAAGGCCATCCATAAAACGAGTGCCCAGTTTGAGAGCCAACCCCAACCAGAAATTGTGCTGCCGTCCGTAATTTAAATCAATTACCCACTGGCAGCGGGGGAGTCGCAATTTTTCCACCAGGGCTGCCATCTCCGGAGATTCTTCTGCACCGGACACAGACGTGGCGTTAATCAAAATTTCAGCACCAAGACTTTCAGAGACTGCATCCTCAAGCGATAATGCTTCCCCGCCCAATTCGCTTACCAGTGTTTTTGATTTTTCGATGTTTCGTCCGGCAACAAAAATGGGTTCAGCCTGCAGCCATTTGAGGATAAATACCACGGCTCTGGCCGCTCCTCCGTTACCGAAAACCACAGCTGCTTTTCCACCCGCTTGATATCCGGCTTCTTCCAGGGCTTTCATAAATCCGATAGCGTTGGTATTGAACCCTTTGATTATCCCGTCCTTAATGGTGACGGTATTAATGGCACGGATAATATTGGCACCTTCGGAAAGGATGTCCATATGGGTAATGGCTTTTTCTTTATAGGGAACCGCTATATTGGCCCCGTTAATATTGAAGACCTTCAGGCTTTCAAGGGCCTGGCCCAACTGATTTTCAAGGACCATGAAGGGAACATAAACACCCCTTATTCCGGCATGCCGGATGGCCATATTGAAAATATTGGGTGATTGAGTATAAAATACACGGTTATCGCCAAAAACGCAGAAAGTAAGGCTTTGATTTTCCAAAATCGACCTTTTAAAAGTTGTGGTGATTGCTCAAAAAAAGGAGTGCAAAAACTGGGCTTTTGCACTCCTTTTCAATTGAATGTTATTACACTATTTTCATCATAAATTTAAAAGGCTTCGTACACTATTGGTAATTTGTTCGGCAGAAGCCGGTTTTGCAAGATAATCGTCTGCTTCCATACTCATACCGTCATAGTGGGAGTATCTTGTGGAAGACACATGGGATGCCACCGCTGTGAGCATGACTATGGGAATATCGCTAGTGGCTTCATCCTTTTTTAATTCCTTGCATACCTCAAAGCCATCCATCTCAGGCATCATGACATCCAGCACAATACAGTCCGGCTGAAAAGTCTTTACTTTTTCCAGCCCTTCCACACCGTTATAGGCCACATCCACTTCAAAACCTTCTTTTTCCAGGTTGCTTTGGACAACAGCAACAAAATCGGGCTCATCATCAACTACAAGTACTTTTTTTTTATCATTCATGATATCTCCTTTATTTGGTGGTCGTTGGCTTATCCATGTTTATTCCACCACCGGCCTCGGATACAACCCTGCCCGTTCAACGATTTCCGGAACTTTTTCTTCCCACTCGATGGCCATGACGTGAAAGCCTTTCACGCCCTCAACTTCTTTTAGCCGCTGGATAGATTCAATGCAGATATTGATACCTTCTTCTGCCTGTTTTTCCTTGGGGACCCCGGCGATCCGCTTGACCACTTCATCAGGTACATCCATGCCGGGCACGCGGTTTTTCATGTACCTGGCCATACCGGCTGATTTGAACGGGGTCACCCCCGCCAGTATGTAAACCTGCTCATGTAGACCACGATCCCGCACCAATTCCATCCATTTTTCGAACTTATCCAGATTATAGATACACTGTGTTTGAATAAACTCGACTCCGGCGGCAATTTTTTTGGCAAGACGGGGGACACGGATTTCAAAAGGATCTGCGAATGGATTTGCAGCTGCACCGATAAACATTTGTGGCGGTCGTTTTATATCATCTCCTCCTAAAAATTTTCCCTCATCCCGCATTTGTTTTATTGTCTGGATCAACTGCATGGAATCCAGGTCATGAACGTTCTGACCGGCTTTGCAGTCTCCAAAGCTTTGATGGTCCCCGGAGAGACACAAGATATTGTAAATATCAAAAGAGGCCGCACCAAGAATATCACTTTGAAGTGCAATACGGTTACGGTCTCGGGTTACCATTTGCAGCACCGCATCCACACCCTCCATCTTCAACCGAATACACGCAGCCAGGCTGCACATTCGGGTCACTGAGGTCTGGTTGTCGGTAATATTGACAGCATCCACATGATTTTTGATCAAGTTTGCTTTTTTGATGATTTCCTCGGGATCACTTCCCCTGGGGGGTCCGCATTCCGAAGTAACGCCAAGGTGCCCTGCGGCCAGTACCTTTTCGAGTTTGCTCGGTGTCTTTGTAATCATTGTTGTAAATCCTCCCTTACGACTTTCCTGGGTCCTCCTGCTCGGTCGGTAGACCAGTCCTTTATGGGAAACAGCTTTTCATACTCATCGAGTCTTCCAAGTGCTGCAAGACGATCTATAATCAACTGCCATGCACATTCAATTTCCTGACTGATTTCACACATTCCTTTGGTGGAACCTCCGCACGGACCATTCATGATCCGCTTGGCACACCGGGTAATCGGACAGACAGTCCCTGTTTTTGCAAGTACGCACTGACCGCAACCCTGGCATCGCTCCACCCACAATCCCCGTTTTTCTGTGGCCCCCATAAAACACGTATCGACACCGGGATATACACGCATTTTAGGGTATTGTTCCGCCACGAACTGAATTCCGACCCCGCAAGCTATAGACACGATCGCATCATAACGCTCCACCATATCCCGGATTTCCTCGAGATATTCATGATCACACTGACGTTCCAGGGTCACCTCATCGACTTTGACATCTTTGCCTTTGTTTAAATAATACATCCTGAGAGCCGATGCCAAAATACCAACCTCTTTTTTTCCACCAGCCTCACAAACCGTGACGCACTCGTTGCAGCCCGCAATAAGAAGGCTTTTTACATCTTCAATCTCTTGTACTATTTCTTCAATGGGCTTTTTATCCGCAACAATCATGGAACAATTCCTTTCTTATTTTATGCCGCGTTCTCTCGCTTTTTAATCTCGGCCTTTGCCTTCTTCAACGGGTTAGGGCCCAGTTCTCTTATCAGCTCCACCATTTCCTTAGCATATTCTACGAAAAGGGGTCCTTCTCCCGAAGACAAATTTCGCATTTGAACCCTTTGACCTCCAATGCCGATGGTATCCAATATTTTGGCAGCCTGTTCAACCCGTTTACGCGCTCTTAAATTGCCGGTATTAAAGTGACAATCGCCCTCCAGGCAACCTACCGCATACACACCGTCGGCACCCTTTTCAAAAGCTCTCAGTATATGGATTATATCTACCTTCCCCGTACATGGTACACGGATGATATTGATATTGGTGGGGTACTGCAATCTCATGGAACCTGCCAGGTCCGCTGCGCTGTACCCTCAGAAATTGCAGCAGAAAGAGATAATGATCGGCTCAAAATTCTTTGTCATAAAACCCCCTCGAGCAAGGCGTCCACTTTGCTCAATAGTTGTTGATCCTCGTACCAGTTCAATTCAATGGCTTTTGCCGGGCATTCGGAAGCACATACGCCACAGCCGCGACAAAGGGCAATATCTATTTCGCTGACACCCTCCTCGTTGATCCTGGGTACACCGTAGGGACATGAGCGTACACAGATGAGACAAGATGCGCAAAGATCCTCTACCACCCGGGCTGTAACCGCTGAAAGCGTCAGTTCCGTCTGAGATAAAAATGTGGTGGCCCTGGATGCTGCCGCCATGGACTGAGCAATCGTCTCCGAAAGCAGTTTGGGGCTATGGGCTGTACCACATACGAATATGCCTTCCGTTGGCATTTCCACCGGACGCAGCTTGACGTGGGCTTCCATAAAAAAGCCCTCGGTGTTTCGCGCCAGTTTCATAATAGAGGACAACTCTTCGGTATCTTCCGCATCCATACCCGTACTCAACGCCAGACAATCGGTGTATAACCTTAAATTTTTGTTTAGAATGTGGTCATGGAATTCAACAGCGAGACCTTCATCGTCTGCTTCGACCTGAGGCATCTTCTCGGGTGTGAAGCGGAAAAACATTACACCCAGTTTACGGGCTTCAGTGTAATAGTCTTCCAGAAGTCCGTAGGTACGAATATCCCGGTAAAGGACATAGACTTCGGCATCCGGATTTGCTTTTTTGATGGTCAAGGCGTTTTTCACTGCACTTTGACAACAAATTCGTGAACAATTGGGATTGTGTTCATTTCTGGAGCCCACACACTGGATCATCACCACCTGGTTTAGATCCGAAGCCCCCTTTTCAGCCAGCCGCCGGGCAAGTTCTACCTGAGTAACCACTTTGTCATCTTTTCCATAGAGAAACTCCGTGGGATTGTATTCTTTGGCTCCTGTGGCCAGAATTACGGCCCCATGGTTAATTTTTCGCTCATACATACCCGGGCCCACGATAACCTCTGTGGTAAAGTTTCCTTTAAATCCGGAAAAACTCACGATCAACGTTTGGGTCAGCACCTGAATTTTCTCATGGCTGGTAACCTTATCCTTAAGATCGGAGAGATATGCCTGCACATCAGCGCCTTCAATGGTTTTCACCAGATTGCGTGCCATGCCGCCCAGCTCTTCTTCCTTTTCAACAATGATCACCTCGAATCCCTGTTCTGCCAAGCCCAGGGCAGCGTTCATACCGGCTACACCTCCACCTACCACCAATGCCCGCTTGTTGACCGGTATTTTTTTCTCATGAAGCGGATCGAGCGTGACCGCTCTTGCGATAGACATCCTGACGAGTTCTTTGGCCTTTTGCGTCGCCAATTCCGGCTGATCGGAATGGCACCAGGAATCCTGATTGCGAATGTTGGCCATTTCAAACAGGTATTTATTCAACCCACATTTCTGAAGGGTGTCCTGAAAAATAGCCTCATGAGTCTTTGGGCTGCACGATGCCACCACCACCCGATTAATATTGTGTTCTTCAATCAGCTCCTTCATCTCGTCCTGGGCATCTTGGGAGCATGAAAAAAGGTTGTTTCCCGTATAAACCACATTGGGGAGTGTTTCTGCATATTTTGCAACTTCGGGCACATCCACCACCCCGGCAATATTGATACCACACTTGCAAACAAAGACACCGACTCTGGGCTCCTGTCCCAAAACATCGATTTCTTCAGGAAATTCAACGCTTTTGGTCAGCGTGTCCCTTACCGAAAACAAGCGTCCACCGGCAAGACAGGCTGCGGCGCCGGCTTCGGTAACACTGGCAGGAATGTCTTTAGGTCCCTGGAAAATACCACAGGCATAAACACCTTCCCGGGAAGTTTTCACAGGATCAAAAACCTCGGACTGAGCAAAATGATAATTATTAAGATCAATATTTAAACGTCCGGCAAGATCTATAACGGATTTGGACACCTGGAATCCCACGGAAAGCACCACCATGTCAAAACGTTCTTCGTGGATCTTGCCGCTTTCATCCGGGTATCGGATGCTGAGTTCTCCGGTTTCAGGGACTTCATCAATGGTATGAACCCGGGATTTGATAAACCGTACGCCGTTGCCTTTGGCCCGTTCATAATATTTTTCATAATCTTTTCCGAATGTTCTCATATCCATGTTGAATATCGCGCAATCCAGACCGTTAGCAGAATGCTCTATGGCGATCATGGCTTCTTTGACTGCATACATGCAGCAGACCGATGAACAGTATCCGTTTCCGCTCTTGTTGATATCCCTGGATCCAATACATTGCAGCCAGGCAATCTTCTTTGGTTCCTTGTGATCCGACGGCCGCACCAGGTGTCCCATGGTGGGACCCGATGCACTCAGGATCCTTTCAAACTCCAGGCTTGTAAGTACATTGGGATTGGCCTTGTAGTGAAAATTATGTTCCAAAGTGCCGGGATCGAAAATGTCATTTCCCGGACACAAAATCAGCGAGCCAATTTCAATTTCTTTATCCTGGATGGTCTGATCATGGTCAATAGCTTCGGCCAGGCAAGCTTCAACGCACTGATAACATTCACAACAAACCCCGCAATTAAGACACCTGTCGGCTTCCCTGAGAGCCTGATCATCAGGATAGCCCAGCTGGACTTCCACAAAATTCCCAGCCCGCTTCTCAACCGGGAGAGCAGGCATTTTTTCACGAGGTATTTTGGGCTGGTTTTCGATATCAACATCCTTGACACTTACCCACTGCTGGGGGCGGTCTTTTTTAAGATCTTTTCCCTGGATGAACCGGTCGATAGATATGGCAGCCTCTTTTCCCGCCTGGATTGCCTCCACGACGGTACTGGGACCGGTGACGGCATCACCGCCCGCAAATATGTCCGGGTCGCCGGTTTGGAGTGTTACGTCATCGACTTTCATGGTACCCCAGTCACTCAAAGTACAGACACACTCTTCGGTAAGACAGGCCCAGTCAGATTCCTGACCAATAGCCGGCATCAAGGTATCTATTTCGATAATAAATTCGGAGCCCTTTACGGTTTGTGGACGACGCCGGCCGCTGTCATCCGGTTCTCCAAGTTCCATCCTGACACACTCAATGGCTGTAACCCGTCCGTCTTTTTCAATAATTCGCACCGGGTTGGTCAGGGTCATAATTTCGATACCCTCTTCGGCGCATTCTTCGATCTCTTCCTTGTTGGCGGGCATTTCATCATAACTGCGCCGGTAAATGACAAAAGGCTTTTTGGAACCGGTTCGCAGAGCTGTCCTGACAGCATCCATAGCCACATTGCCGCCACCGATTACTGCTACACGATCGCCGAGATTGATTTTATTACCCAGGTTAACTTCTCTTAAAAATTCAACACCCGGAAAAACACCTTTAAGATCTTCTCCGTCCAAACCGAGTGCTTTGCACTCATGAGCACCGATACCAATGAAAAAGGCCTTGTATCCCTGCTCCCGAAGTTGACCGACAGTGATATCCTTTCCGATTTCAACACCTGTTTTGAATTTTACTCCAAGATCTTTGATGACCTGGATTTCAGCTTCGATAACATCCCTGGGAAGTCGATACGAGGGAATTCCCACGGTCAGCATCCCACCGAGAACCGGAAGCTTTTCAAAAACCGTTACCTGATATCCTTCTATGGCCAGAAAATAAGCACAGGTCAAACCTGCAGGACCCCCGCCGACAATGGCCACTTTTTCGTCACGATCTGCCTTTTTTTCAGGCACATAACGGTCATCAGGCATCTCCTTATCCGCAATAAACCGATGAAGATTCATGATGGCCAGGGTGCTGTCAACCTCGTTTCGGGTACAGGATTCTTCACAAGGATGATTACAGACACGTCCGCACACACCCGGGAACGGATGATCCTGTTTAAACAACTCAAGCGCTTCCCGGTATCTGCCTTCCCTGACCAGGGCAATGAAGCCCTGGGCACTGACATGAGCCGGACAGGCAACCCTGCAGGGAGCCGATCCTTTCTTGCTGATGGCATATGCTCCGGGTATGGCCTGAGGATATTGCTTGAAGGCCGCCTTTCTTAAAGAAAGTCCCTTGTCGTATTCGTTTGGCACCTGAACCGGGCATATATTGGCACATTCGCCACAGCTGGTACATTTATCCAGGTCCACAAACCGTGGCTTTTGCCTTACGGTTGCTTTAAAATTGCCCGGCTCACCCTTTAAATCTATAAGCTCGGTACCCGTTAAAATCTCAATATTTAAATGCCGGCCGACCTCGACCAGTTTGGGCGAGATCACTCACATGGCACAGTCATTGGTGGGAAAAGTCTTGTCCAATTGGGACATCAACCCACCTATTGCCGACGAGTTTTCCACCAGATAGACATAATATCCGGAACCGGCCAGATCCAAAGCAGATTGCATGCCGGCAATACCGCCGCCAACAACCATTACCGCTCCGACCATATCCTTTGCTGAGCCAGGGACAGCCCCGGTCTCTGTAATGTTTGTATTATTTTGTAATTTTTCGGCACTCATTTCACATGCCCTCCAA
Source organism: Desulfobacteraceae bacterium (assembly GCA_007127235.1). GTDB lineage: Bacteria > Desulfobacterota > Desulfobacteria > Desulfobacterales > SKZT01 > SKZT01. The sequence goes on along the minus strand of SKZT01000059.1, from coordinate 3,830 downwards.
TACATCTGATAATTTGTTTTCCCATCCCATGGGAGAAATATTAACACCCCCAAAACCCTCTTTTTTAATTTTCAAAACCATTTCTCCTGCTATTTTTGTACACTCTCCGGGTTTATCGGGTGATTTTTGCAGCCGATGAATCAGGCTGTCAGGTAACTGAATATGTTTCATGTTCCGTTGAATATAACGGGCCATTCCCACGGATTTGAGCAAAAGCACCGTAGGAATGATGGTTACATTCATTTTCGCTGCTGTTTTCAAAAACGGTTCGATGGCTGAAAGTTCAAAAACCGGGGAAGTCACCAAAAAACGAACACCTGCTTCAATTAATTGGTTTACTTCCGCCATTTCTTTTTCCAGCTCATGACCCTCCAAACCGGCATTCACAACAGAACCTACCAGAAACGAGGGTTTTCCGGAAAGCTCAATACCGGCCATATCACGCCCACTCTGCAAAACCTCTATCGCCTTGAGCAATCCGTGCAAATCAATATCATAGACTGTTTTGGCTTGGTGATGATCACCGAAACCCGGGTCCTGGCCTTTTACTGCCATGACGTTAGCAACGCCGGAGGCATAGGCAGCCAGAAGATCAGCCTGGAGAGCCAATCGGTTTCGGTCCCGACAGCACACTTCCATAACCGTGTTCATTCCGTTGTTCTGCAGCGCCATGGCTCCACCAAGTGCGCTCATGCGCATCACGGCATTGCTCATCTCAGGTACAATAAAAGCATCCACCTTATGCTTGACCCTGGCAGCCCCTGAAACCATCGGAGAAATGTCAACTCCTTTGGGCGGCTCCATTTCCGCCAGGACAGCAAATTCACCCGTCTCTAATTTACGCTTGAGGTGCATTCGAATTTACCTCCAAACTTTGTTTTGGGTAACCGTTTTACATCTGGCTTAAAAGTTCTCACTAAATTGGCCTTTTGCAATTCCATTTTTTAGATTGTTTGTAAAAAATCAGGATGTTTGTAAACAAAAAGAGCAATTGCTATGCCAAAAGTATGCCAAACAAAACGAAGAGTTCTGGGAAAAACATTTTGTATAACTATTTTAGGCTGTTACATTCATATCTTATTTGAAAAGCTACAAGAATTATTATCATTTTTAATCCTTTCGTATATATTCCATATTGGCACTGCCTGTCAATAATTATAATTAATTTCTAATGGTTATTCATTTTTATGCCAATTTGGCATAGACTATTTTGGTATACAGATTATAATTTGTGTGAACATAAAAAGGTGGCTTTTTATATTCGTTTTTTCAAAAATGAAATTTTGACAATTTTGCTAAAAGGCAGTTAGTATGCGCAACACTATCATCGTAATCGATGACGACCGGGATTATCTGGAAATTTTATCCCGACATCTCAAGAGTTTTGGATATCACAGCATTCATACCGAGGAAAATCCTAAGAAGGCTGCTGAAGTGCTGGATCGGGGAGCGGTTTTTGATATTGCCATAATTGACATAAACATGCCGGAAATGGACGGTGCCACTCTTCTGGAGCTTATTAAAAATAACAGCCCGGCAACTGAATGCATTATGGTGACTGCGGTCAACGAGGTAAAGGTGGCGGTCAACTGTCTTAAACTCGGTGCTTATGATTATCTGGTAAAACCTGTTTCCAAAGAAGAACTTAACGTAACCATCGGCCGAGCCATGGAGCGAAAAAGGCTGCTGGATATCCTCGAATTTGGAAACAAACCGTCGCTTCCCAGATTTAACCATGAAGGTGCCTTTAAAAGTATCATCACCTGTTCCCAAAACATGCTCAAGGTCATGAAAGCAGCTGAGCTTCATGCAGCCGGTGATGTACCGATACTGATCACAGGAGAAAGCGGAACCGGAAAAGATATGCTTGCCAGAGCAATTCACAATGCCAGCCCCAGGAGCGAAAAGCCCTTTACAGCTATCAATATGGCCTCTTTGACAGGAGGGCTTTTTGACGCTGAATTTTTTGGCCATACCAAGGGTGCATTTACCGGTGCAGAAAAAAACAGGGCCGGATATATTGAATTCACCAGTGGCGGCACCCTTTTTTTGGATGAAATCGGGATATTGCCATCGGAACAGCAGGGAAAACTGCTCCGGGTACTTCAGAGCGGGGAGTATTTAAAATTGGGCAGCAATAATCTTCAAATGGCTGATATTCGCTTTATTGCCGCCACCAATGAGGATCTGGATAAACTTATCGCCCAAAAAAAATTCAGAAAAGATTTGTATTATCGTCTCAGGGGCGGCTGGCTTCACATCCCTCCGTTAAGGGAACGTAAAGATGATATCCCCTTGTTGATCAGTCAATTTATGGAAGAATTCTGCGGAACCAAAAGCAAGGTTGCAATAGATCCGAGAAGTATTGATTTGCTGATGGCCTACGATTATCCGGGCAATGTGCGCGAACTGAAAGCTATTGTTCAGTCCGCGGTCAACCTGGCACAGGGGCGGAAAATAGCGCCCCGGGTTTTGCCGGATGAACTGCGCACCTGCAAACCGAGCCCCAAAAAGGGTTATTATCTTGCGGATGGTATTCACAATGAGATTGTTTCGTTATCGGAAATGGAAAGAAAATACATTCTTGATGTCTACCACAAGACCGAATGCAACAAATCAGAGACCGCCCGTCGATTGAAAATCGGCTTAAACACCCTCAGGCGAAAACTTCAAGCTTATGGGGTTTAGGAACATACCCCTCAATAAATAGCTTTTCATCATTGATTTTTCATGCCATCAATGAACGCCTCGACATTGTAACCCAGCACTTTTTTGGAATAACCTCCTTCCAGAAGTGCAAAGCAGGAACAACCGAATCGTTTACAACAATCCCGGACCATTTTACCGATGGTGCTGTAATCCTGTGTTTCCATCAGCCCGCCCCAATCTTTTTTATGGTTATCGAAACCTGCGGAAATACCGACTATATCGACCTGAACATCCTTAAGGCACTTGCGGACATTTTCAATGTAGCCTTCTCTTGTTCTTCCCGCCGGATTACAGATTTCCACCCAGTCCTTATCTCCCAGAATATTTACTGTTCCATCACCATAATGAAGATCGATATCCAGAATAAGACAATTGTGAATCAAACCTTCATTTTTTAGTTTTGTGACGGCAATTGCCATGTTGTTGAAATAACAATAGCCCCAGGAGACAAACTCCGAAGCATGATGACCGGGCGGTCGAATAAGGCCAAAAGACGGTTCATTCAATCCGATCCTGGCGGCTTGAATCCCCCCTCCGGCAGCCAGGGAAGCGATTTCATACAAGCCCATTCTTTTGACCCGGTCCACTTGCTCTTGTGAATGAACAGCAAGGATGTCCTCTTCAGAAGCAGGTTCAGCTTCAATAAAGGTCACCTTGTCATGAATCACACCAACAATGGACTCCATTCTTCCCTCAACCGCCGCGGCATCTTCCACATAACATGGATAAAAAGCCTCGCTGAAAACAACTTTCATTTTGTCCTCCATATTATTTAATGAAATGATTGTAGTTTATCACAAGCCTTAGACCTGCGCACGGCTTTTTTCAACGCCTGCCTTTTGTTCAACAGCCAGGAGATTAAATCTGGGTATTGAAAATCACCCAGATTTGGGATTTGTTTTATCATCTCGAATCTTTTCCGAAAATTAAGGGCCTGAAGATTTGGTTTCAGGTTTCAGGTGTCAGGTTTTGGGTTTCGGGTTCACGGATGTGCAATTTGCTGATTGTAACGGATTTGGGGGTTTGGGGGGTGTTGAAGGAGTGCAAAAGCTGTGCTTTTGCATTTTTTTCGTTGCCACACTTTGCGTGGGAACCAGGGTATAAAAATTACTGATTATAAC
>SKZT01000086.1 GCA_007127235.1 Desulfobacteraceae bacterium | reverse complement strand
TTTTTGTCTTTTTCATCCCCAATATTTTTGTCTTTTTCATCCCCAATATTGGTGAACATGGTTTTGAAAGGCGATAGGCCGGCGATGGTCTTCTGGGTCATGTCCGATAAATCCATCCCCAAATCCAGCCATTTTCTGAACTGCTCATCCACTGCACTTTTATATGTAATATAATTTTTAATGGTCTGTTCTAAATAATTATCGAAAAATTCTTCAAGTACATTATCACCATGCCGAATAATTAAATGCAAAAGGGATACAGGAAGCAGTGCATTCTTCTTACGCGCTTTTTCCATAATAATCTGAGACAATATAAAAGAGGTGACATCCTCTTCGGATTTGGCATCGATAACTTTGACCTGATTTCCGGCTTTGATCAAATCCGCAACTTCGGCAAGAGTTACATAAGCGCTTTGGGCTGTATCATAAAGCCGGCGATTGGCATATTTTTTGAGCAGTATTTTTTCTGCCATTGTTTTCCTTATAATATTACATTTTAGATATTAAAATTCCGGTTTTACATGTTGCCTTAACCTCTTTTGTGCACTGCAATATTTTTTGCTTGACAACCGAAATTATTCTCTTATAATTTGGGTTAGACCTGATCAGGCAATGCACAATAAAATAAAAAAATTTAAAAACCAAGGAGTTTATAACATGAACGATTACGCAAAGCAATTCATTGATTTTCAGAAAAGCACGTTTGAGACCACATTTAATACCATCGCTCAAATTCAGGATCAGACCGAAAGTCTTACCAGCGACATGATGGGTCAGATGCACTGGGTTCCTGAGGAAAGCAAAAAGGCTTTGGACGATTCTGTTAAGATGTTTAAAAATGCCAGAGAAGATTACAAAAAAATGGTCAATGACGGATTTGTAAAGATGGAAGAACTTTTCATAAGGTAAAAAGGAGTATATATGGACCAAAAACAAGTTTTCAAGCAGATTATTGATTTTCAAAAAGGGACTTTTGACAACTCTTTCACAGCACTGGAAAGGCTTCAGGAGCAGGGAGAGACCATGGTCAACACCTTTTTGACCCAGGCGGGGTGGCTTCCCGAAGAAGGTAGAAAAGTTATTACTGATTGGATGGACGCTTATAAAAAAGCCCGTACCGAGTTTAAGGACACGGTGGACAGTAATTTCAAGAAAGTAGAAGAGTTTTTTGAAAGTGCCAAGTTCGATGCATAGGCATCGTCGAAGGTTTGTATCCAAGGTGCTCCCGTGGCCATCGCCGCGGGGGTGCCCTGCTTAATTATATATCGGGGAGAAAGACAGGAAATGTTTTCTTTTGATTGCATGCTGAACGGAAAAGAACTTGACTTAAACTCGGTTAAAAAGCTGGAGTCATTTTCTCGCTTAATTGAGATGATCCAGAATTATTATACCGGATTTTCCAAATATTCCAATGAATTTACCATCCCTTACCTTCTGGCCACACTCTATTTTGGGGAAGCGGAACAAAAAAAGTTGTTAAAAACACCTCCCTTGGAAAGTTTTCAGTCCTACATGGATCTTCTTGAATTCAATATGAATCTTTTCAGCCGGGGTTTTCAAAGCAGCATTAAAGCAATCTCCAATTACAGTGAATATGAAATGCAAAACGCGATTGCCGCGGTATTCAGAACTTTTTTTCCTTTCATTCGCAACGAAGGTGAAAATCTCAACGATTTTTTGGCTCGCCAGGCAGACCTGATTAAGCTGGTGGCCGAAGATTTTCCCCAGGCAATCCTTGATATTGAGCCGGAGTATGGTTTTCATTTTGAACGGGGCGAACATGAGCTGGTAGCGGAGACAGATCGTTTTTATATGTATCAGGTGGCTCCGGTGGATAAATCGATTAAAATCGATAAAAACAAAAAACCGATATTGATTATCCCGCCTTTCGTTTTGGGAGCAAACATTCTGGCATTTTTACCCCATGAGGGTCGAAGTTATGCCCACTGTTTTTCCAATATGGGTGTTCCCACCTATATAAGGATAATGAAAGACATTGAAACCACAGAAGCTCTTCAACTGATGACTCCTGAAGATGACTGCCTGGATACCCAATACTTCTGCGAAAAAATTGTGGAAAGAAACGCCAAGCCTGTCACCTTAAACGGTTACTGCCAGGGCGGCTATATGGTTGTGTGCAATTATCTGAGCGGAAAGCTCGACAATGTTGTCGATGCCTTGATTACTTGCGTATCTCCCATGGATGGGACCCGGAGTGAGGGGCTGGCAAAATTTTTGAACAGCCTTCCGAAGCGATTCAGGGATCTTGCCTATGGAACCAAAGTACTTCCCAATGGCAACAAGGTGGCCGATGGAAAACTAATGGGGTGGATATACAAGCTTAAAAGCATTGAGCATGAATCTCCGATCGCCGCCTATTACCGGGATTTAATGATGTTTGGACGTATAAGCAAATCCAAAAAGAAAAAAGTCAGCAAAACGGCGGCAGCCATCAACTATTGGCTAAACTATGAGCGTACCGATTTACCTATGGCCATCACGAAAATGAGTTATGATTCATACAACATTCCCATTACCAAGGAGGGTACACTTCCGGTAAAATTATTCGACCGTGAGCTCAATCTCAAACGGGTCGATGAAAAGGGCATTAAGTGGCTCATTTGTTATGGTATCAATGACGATCTCGTCGAGAAGGAAACGACATTAGCGCCCGTGGATTATGTCAATGCAGAGGTTGCAGCATTTCCCAAAGGGCATGTGGCTATTGCCACATCGTGGTCACTGCCCACATCAGAATGCTCTTTACACTCCTGTTTTGGGCATAACTGCCGGGGGCCCGTACGGTTTCATCTGGATCTCGACGAAGAGATCGACAAGTCATCGGCAAGAAACCGTGAATTTCCTGTGGAGGAGCCAGCTGAAAAAAATGAGGAGCCGGCTGAAAAAAATAAAGATTTTACACAAGATGATGAAAAGAACGCATGATCATTTCAATGGACATGCAATTTTTTCGGGAGGAACCAAGTGGATGATAAGAATTTAGAATTTATGGGCAATTTTTTCCTGAACGCAGCCAAGTGCAGGAAACAAATGGAAGATTTCTTAAAATTGAGCCGTCAGGGGTTTAAAGGTTTTGAGGAAATGTCAGACATGTTTAAAAAATTTTATGGCCTTGAAAACCTTGAAAAAAGTGCGCCTGACTACTCAAAGGCTTTGCAGAGTGCCGCGGAACAATTCCAGAATTCTTTGAGACAATATCTGAAGTTGCTGGGGGTTGTACCCAAGGAAGATTATATCAGCCTTATAAAAAAATATGAAGAATTAAAACAAAGAACAGCCGATCAGGAAGAAACCATTCGTCATCTGCAAATGCTGCTGGGAGAAAAAAGTGCCGACCAGGGAGAAACGGTGAAGGTTTTTCAGGATCTTATCGAAAAACAAAGCGAACAGTTTATGGAAATGATGAATACGGTAGGTCAATACTTTCAAAAGGATCAGAATGAAGAATCAGCGATGAAAAAGGAGGAATAAAATCATGCTGGAAATACAAAATTCCGTAGCAGTAATTACCGGCGGGGGCGGAGGTATCGGCCTGTCGTTGGCCAAATACTGGGTTGAAAACGGCGGCAAAGTGGTTCTTGGCGATGTAGATGAAAAGCCTTTAAAAGAAGCTGAAGAAGAAATCCTCAAAATGAACGGCGAAGTGGCCACTGTCGTCATGGATGTAACGCAGGAAAAAGACAATGCAAAATTTGCCGACACGGCCATAGAAAAATTTGGTGCCATCAATCTCGTAGCCCCGTTTGCCGGGATTATCAAAGACAGTCTCATGGTCTCCACGGACAAGGAGACCGGTAAAGTCAAAAAGAAAATGCCCCTGGATTTTTTCCAGAAAGTCATCGATATCAATCTTACCGGTGTTTTTTTGACTGTCAGGGAATGTGCGGAACGAATGATCAACAACAACTGCAAAGGTCTGATCTGCCTTGTATCTTCTACCGGCTCTTTGGGTACCGCAGGACAAATCAACTATTCTTCTTCAAAAGCAGCCATGTCGGTTATGCCAAAAGTGATCACCGCCGAGTTTTTCCGCCGGGGCCTCGCAGACAGGATCCGGTGTGTTGCAGTCGCCCCCGGATACGTGGGAACGCCAATGGTCAAAGGCATGAACCAGAAAGCACTGGAGGGCATTTTGAGCCAGGTGCCCATCGGAAGACTTGTAGAACCTGAGGAAGTTGCTTCTTTTGTTGGAGAACTTTATAAAAACGAAGCCGTGGCCGGCGATGTTTATTTCCTCCATGGAGGCCTTCGCCTGGGATCAAAAGGGTAAATACGATTTTACTTGTAGGTGCGAATTCATTCGCACAGAGGCGTATGTGTGACCGGATGCGTAAAAAATAAACCCCCGTAAGCATGCCTGACTCAGACCTGACCAGTGCTGGAGTCACCTAAAAATCCGTCACATTTCATCCTCTCTTTCTTTCAGCCATTGTGAAATTTTAGGAGCAAAGGCCTGTTGACATTTCGAACTGACATAAATCCCGATATGGCCGGTATCCAAACAAATATCCTCAACGTCTTTGCTCCCAACCTTTTTTGGCAAAAGATTACAAGCCTCAGGTGGAACCAGATGATCATACTTGCCATAAAAGTTTAAAAGCGGCATGGTTATTTTTTTCAAGTCAACCCGTTTTCCATCGATTATAAGCTTATTTTTGATAAGCAGATTTTTTTTGTAAAAATCTTCAATAAATTGCTTAAAAGTGGCGGCCGGCACATCCGGGCTGTCGAAAATCCATTTTTCCATCCGAACAAAATTTTCAACAAACGTCTTATTGTCCATGTTTTGAATAAAACCGATATATTTATCGATAATCAGACGAGCGGGGTTTAACAAAAGGAATCCGAGATTCATGATATCTGCCGGCATATTTCCATAAACCGGGCCCATTTGCTCTGCCGATGTGTTTTTCATCCAGACGTGAAGAAGTCCCTGATCGGTATCAAAATTGGTGGGTGTCACCGTTGTAACCATATTTTTAATTTTTTCAGGATACAATGCCGCGTAAATGACACTGAAAGTTCCCCCCATACAGATTCCCATGAGGTTGATTTTGGAAATATCATGTTTTTTTCTGATAAATTCAACCATGTCGTTCATATAAAGGTTTATATGGTCACCGATAGTAATAAATTGATCTTTCCGCCCGGGATATCCCCAATCGATCATATATACTTCAATACCGTTTTCTAAAAAATTTTTCACAACACTTCTGCCTGGCTGCAGATCCAGCATAGTCTCACGATTTATCAGCGCATAAACCACTAGAAGCGGTATTTTGTGTTTAATTTTTTCCGGTTTGTAATATTTCAGCCGAACCCGGTCTTCCTGATATACAATCTCATAAGGTGTCTGGGAAATGTCCGTATCCAAATCCCCCAGCAAAACTTCTGAGGCCTTTTGAGATTTTTCCTTGGCCTCTTCAGTGCTTTCGGCCAAATATCTTAAAATTGAATCCACAGGGATCTTTGCCTGACTCATAAGCCCTCCTCTTTTACCAAAACAAAACCGTTTATTTTTGATTTTCCACCTTGACCGAAAGTTCCCGTACTTTTTTTTTCAGCTCATAAAACTCCCTATATAATTCATCCATTTCACGGTTTGTAGGTATGGGCAAGTTCTTTAAAAGATCATATGTCAATTCATCCCGGGTCTGGCGATATGTAGCAAGCGCTTTGATGGTCCTGTCCATCACCTCAGTATATTCGGGTGATTGCAGGAGCACACTGTAGTGTTCTTCCAATATTTTAATCCATATGGAATAATATTCTTTGTAATTTTCTTTTATTTCACCTTTTTCTACCATTTCCTTTACTTTTTCCTGCATAACTACCATGGATTTTTCAAGGGGTACATAAAACATATAAATAAACTCGCTCAGCGCGGTCTGAAAAACATTATACTTATCCATAGCCGTACTGGCTCTTTCCTGAGAGTACCGGGTTAAACCGATTTTAGGAATATAAAAATACCGCTGAAATTCTTTTTCGTATATTTTTCTTATTGTATTGAATGTCTCATGATCAATATCATCAAAATTATAAGCTTTTTCATGCTTTCCGATTCTCACCGCACTTTCGGCCCAGGTTTTATGAGTTTCCAGACACCCTTCCCAAACCTGGCGGGATATTTTCATGAAAAATTCAGGAACCGTATCCGTCGCTTTAAATAAAGTTTCCAGATTTTCAGGCTCACTGAGCATGGCGATAAACGATGCGGCGATTTGCGCTCCTCTCTCCCATGCCTGCTGTGCCTGATACGATGATCCTTTTTGGTGCTGTGAGAAAAATTTGAACATGTCATTTTCGCCCGCCGGCATACGGGCCAGGTTTTCCCAAAAATTCGTGGCGGCTTTCAACCATAGTTCATACATTTTTGCCGGATCCATGGTTTCTGTCTTCTGATTTTTTTCTGATCCTTGATCCATTTATTTAAAAACCTCCCGGGTTCGCAAGTGTTATTTGATTTTCAAGAGAATAAAGGATTTATAGTAAACTTTTTTTTTAATTTCAAGATCCGATTAAAATTAAAAAAAGCACCTTTACATAAGCGAAAAAAGTTTTGTGCACTGCATCATTTTTCTTGACAAACATCGCCTTTTAAGCTAAAAATTGCTTATCATTCTTATTTTCCGGCAAACAACAAAAATCGATTTAACCACCTCTATAGGGGTTCTATTTAACTTTTCATCAGGAGGAAAAAACTATGGAAATGCAAAAAATGGCCAAACAAATGATCTCTTTTCAAAGAAGTCTTTTTGAAAATTCATACCACGCTATGAACATGGTCTTCGAGCAAACTGAAAAAATGATAGACAGCTTTATCACACAGATGCCGATGATTCCTGAAGAGAACAAGAAGGCGATGGATGAAGCTTTCAAATTTTATAAAAAATCGAGGGATGATTTTAAAAAGGCAGTGGATGATGGTTTTGCTAAAATGGAAGAAACCTTTATTCCAAAAGAAACCCAGTAAGCCTCAAGCAAATTGAGCAATAATGAACCCGGCAGTGTGTGTAGCTCAGCAGTGCGAATGAATTCACACCTACAGGTTGACACCATCGCATTTGGGTTTACTTGTAGGTGCGAATTCATTCGCACAGAGGCGTTTGTATAAACTGATGCAAAAAAAAAAAAACCCGGCGGTGTGCGTTACTCAGCAGTGCGAATCAATTCGCACCTACACTTTTGGGGGGCTCACCACAGCTTCGCCATCCACCACGTACTGACCTGTCTGATTTAAACAAACTGTTTTCAGGCGTACACGGTTTCGCTCAGGTATCAGTTCAACGACTTCTGCTCGTGCGGTTACGGTATCGCCTATTAGTACAGGGGCTAAAAATCGGAGTTCCTGTTTTATATAAATGGTTCCGGGTCCGGGCAAGGAAGTGCCCAGAACTGATGAAATAAAACCAGCTAAAAGCATTCCGGGGGCAATTCTTTTCTTAAAATACGTATTTTTTGCATATACCTCATTGATATGAGCCGGGTTAAAATCTCCGGTTATCCCTGAAAAAAGATATATGTCTGATTCGGATATTGTTTTGCCAAATTCGGCAAAATCGCCTACTTTTAATTGATCAATGGTTTTTCCAATCATGATATTCTCCTTTTTTCGCGATTTTAAAGGATCTTGATTGTAACGGATAAGAGATATAAAAGTAAATATAATGGCGACTTAGCAATTAAGCCTATCATGTATTGTTTTGATTTGACACCGGTATTTTCTTTTGGATATAAAATGACTGGTAAAAAGTTTTCAGGTTCAAAGGCTGTTGGAAAATGCCAGTCACCTATAATCAGCTTCAGGGAAAGATTTTCATTAATGCCGACACTGACTTTGAGATTCAAAGATAAAAATTTAAAACGTTTTCGTTTTAAACGAGGAATAACGATCAATATCGGCAGAGGAAAAAACAATCAAGTTATCATTGAAAACCTTGCTGTTTCAAGCCATCATGCCAGGCTTGATTTTGTGGGGGAAAATTACCTGCTTACTGATTTAAAGAGTAAAAATGGAACCCTTGTCAACGAAGCCTTAATTTCAACCTGTTGGCTCAACCATGGCGACAACATCAGCATTGGCAGGCACGTCCTCGTTTTTGCTTATACCGAAGATGAGCAAAAAGTCCTGAATGATAAACATATCAAAAACCAAACCATGGGGATAAACCAGTATCCCTCAGGAAACCCTTCTTTCAAAAATCCGGAAAACATGGAAATGGCCTTGGTGGATGAAGATGAACATATGGGAGCCCTGGCGTATCTTCAAGGAGGTGTTGGAGAAATCGAGTTGAACAAAAAACTGATCCTGGCAGGTAAAAATCCATCCTCTGATATCGTCATAAAAGGATTAATGGTGGGCAAAACCAGCTTTACCATCAACAAAAGAAAGGACGGGTATTATCTGAGTTATGTATCGGGTTATGCAAGACCAAAAGTCAACCATGAGGCTGTCAAAAATACCATTCGCCTGAGCGAGTTTGATACCATCGATATTGGAACCACTACATTTCAGTTTATCAAGGTGCGCTGCAAAAAATAATTAATGCCAGAATTTTTCCGGAACCTCAGTTTTGAGAGCAAACGGCTCTTGCATAATAAAACCCGCTGAAATCATGCCATGCAACAAATCCCAATTCCACATTGACATACCAGGCAGCCATGAAGGAGCGTAAATCACAACTCCACAACCATTTCTGCGTCAGGTCAAAAAGCGGTGGTATGCAAAAAGCTTCCCCGTGGGGAGTAGGAGTCAACAACGACATGAGTTCGTCTATAGTCGGAAGTCTCCAGCAATCATGGTCGGCAAATTTAGCTTTGTTGAGGCCTGAAATGTATTTTTTGGACTCATGCCATGTCATGGGGTAAGCCGAACCCGACTGCTGCCATATCAGGCCCGTGGCCTTATCCGTGATGGTGTCCTGATTATTTTGAATAAAATCGTTTTGCACATATTCTTCAGGGCGTCGCAGATTATCGAGATTAAAAGTTACCCTGGCTTGTGAAGGACAAACTTTAACACTTTCCCGGCGAAGCCCCCCTGGCTTTATGCCGGATATTGTCAGCGGGATTTTCTTCGCCTGGTCAATATCGGAAATTGTGCATAACTTTTCTTTTTTGTTCTCCCATGCAAGCGCAAGCGCTTCAAGCTCGTCAATCATTTCCTGAGCTTCTTTAAAACGCCCCTTTTTTTCAATACTTATGGCTTTGGCAATAAACCGATCCCAGCTTTCATCCAAGTCCGGGTTAAAATGACTCGGCATTTTAATCAGCGCCCGGTTTTCCGGGGGAATCCGGCCTGTGAGCATTCGATAAAGCATAATGCCGACCGGATAAATATCCGCACTAAAATCTACATCATCGGCACTTTCTTCCTGTTCCGGTGCCGCATAATAGGGCGAGCCCACTTTAAGGTTTGACGGCCCTTCAAAGGTTTCTCCGCGAAGTTTGGATAAACCGAAGTCACTTATTTTTACGGTGTCATGCTCTGTTATAAGAATATTAAAAGGTTTGATATCACGATGAATAATTCCGGCATGGTGAAGTCGGGCAAGTCCCGACAGTGTTTGGCGGGTATAATGGATGGCTTTGTCCAAACGGATTACTCTTGAAGGTTGTTCAGTTCGATAGCTCTCTCCGATTATCACCCCCAGGTTGTTACAATAATAGTCCATGATGTAAAAAAGCTTGCCATCGCTTTCGTCAAACTCCCACACATCGACAATATTGGGATGACGCAAGCCTGCCATAATTCTGGCCTCGCTGGTAAATAATTTTTCCACTCTGCCGGCATCCATAAGTTCTGCAAGAATTGGAGCAGGAGAAAGCATTTTAAGCGCCGCAATCTTTTCAATTACAGGGACTTCCACTTTGTACACCCGGCTCATACCTCCCTTGCCCAGCAAGCCGCATACTTTGTATTTCCCAATTCTCACTTTACATATCTCCAAAAATCCCTTAACGAAGTTTCCTGGCGTGGACTTCAGGAAATCCGGCTGATAAAATTTTATCCACTACCTTCTTTATGTCGTAGCGAACAAATCGAACTTCAATGTCATCCCGGATGGTGTCCCAGATGACATACTTGGCGCGGTTATCTCCATCTCTGGGCTGACCTACACTTCCGATATTAATGATATACCGGCTCTGCTCTTTGAGGGGCAGAATTCCTTTTTTAAGAGAATTGCGCATGCATGTTTTTCCGTCAAATTCTATTAATTTCAATTCATGAGTGTGTCCTATAAAACATATGCGTTCCTCCATTTGGGCCATGTAGCGGAAAATGCTTTTTCTTGACACTTGAAACAGGTAGGTTATGGGGGAATCCGGGGGAAATCCGTGAACCAGCCGACATCCATGACAAACCATGGATTTTTTCAGACCGAAAAGAAATTCCAGGGATTCTTTGGAGAGCATTTGAATGGTTTTTTTCAATGACTCTTTTGCCGCGGGATTGAACCAGTCGAGTGTGGAAGGGTCCAGGCAGGCCATTTCATGGTTGCCAAGAACCGATGGTATTGTTCCCTGTCTCAACAGAAGAAGTACTTTTTCCGGCTCCGGTCCGTATCCGATATTGTCCCCCAGGCAATACATGGCATCGATACGGCATTTATCCATATCCGTTAAAACCTCATGGAACGCATCCATGTTTCCATGAACATCCGAAAAAAAAGCAATTCTCATTTAGATTCCAAACCTGTTGGCCCAATAGTCTGCGTGTATGTGATCATATCCGAATACCGTTTGGCAGCAATTGTTTACCTTAATCCGGGTGCCTAAACATAGGGTGACATTTTTTCCATAATCTGAAGCCTGGGTACAGCTCCGGTGAGCCTGTCTTTTGCCTGGCCGTCATCAAAAACAATGATTGTCGGCACGCTCATAATATTGAAACGGTCCGCAACTACCGGATTTTGATCCACATTGAGCTTGGCGACCCGAACCTTTCCTTTCCATTCACGGGCCAATTCTTCCACAACGGGTATAACAGCCCGGCAGGAAGGGCACCAATTGGCAAATGCGAAAAAAAGGACCGGTACAGGCGACTTTAAGACCTTAATATCAAAATCACGATCGGAAACCATTATGGAGCGCCCCGACATAAGTCCCGAAGTTTCAATAGGCTGGTGGCATTTACCGCATTTGACCTTTTCATCCATTTTACTTTCCGGTACGCGGTTTTTTGCATGACAGGACAAGCACCGAACCAGATAAATATTTCCCCCGTTTTCCGAAGTGTCCTTCTTTTGTGTGGTATCGAGAGGTTCACCACACTTTCCGCACTTAGCCTTCAAACCCAAGTTTTGCTTGGTTATCCGGTTTTTTGCCCCGCACGCTTTACACTGAATGATATGGCTTTCCTGTTTCATAATATTTTCCCCTCTCACCAAATACCTGCTATTTTCTATAATATCGAAAAAGCTAATGCAAGAATAAAATTTGAGTAGAAAATTCAAGCTCGCCGCATTTTCAAGGCAAAGAGAAAAAGCTGAATCATTGCTTGCACTTTAATCATAAACTGGTTATTTTAGGGCGTTAGTGAAAAGTGCTTTATTATTCGATGAGCAAGTATTACTCTCAATTGGTGGGATAGGGGCAGGAGTGTAACCTGTTTGCGTGAAATGAATTGAAAATCCGTAAGGCTGGAGTGCGAAAGTTGTACTTTCGCTTGACCGGCTGCAAGCCGTTTCACCTGAAAAACAGATGTGTCAACCAAATACGGTTTTACGTTTTGCGGATAAATCCGTGCCTGCAAAAGACCGGAGTTCACACAAACAGGTTACACTCTGGGCGCAGAGGGGCAGAAAAAAATAAACAGGATAAATATATGAGCATTAAACACCTTATTGTAACGTTGGTATTTTCAACAATCATCTTACTGTGGGCACCGGCTTTCAGTCAGGATATAGTCAAACGCGAAACCAACTCGAAGGTGCAATCCCATGAGCTGGTTGAAACAATTCTTGATGGCATTGAAAAACGTTATTCAACACCCGCATTTTCAGCAAACTTCATCCAGCAATCAACCATAAAAGCCATGAATATAAGCGACACAGCCACAGGAACAATTAAGGTCAAGCGTCCGGGTATGATGCGATGGGAATATTATTCCCCGGACCCCCAGATCATTATCACCGATGGTGATAAATTGTGGATTTATCGTCCTGAAGACAATCAGGTCATGGTGGGCCACGCCCCTGCCCTTTTCAAAGACGGTAAAGGCGCCGGCTTTTTATCGGACATGAAACTGCTTCGGGATAAATTTTCGGTTTTTCTGGAAACTACTGACATATCAGAAAAGGATGACTACTATCTGAGGCTTTATCCGGAAGAGCAAACGATGGATTTGGCCGCCATTTTCCTGGTTGTTGACCCCGAAAATTATGTTATTAAAAGCATTGTGACTTATAATATATATGAGGATGAAACCCGGATTTGGATGACCGACTACAATTTTGATGTGGAATTTGAGGATGATACTTTTGAATTCGCTATTCCAAAGGGCGTCGATATTCTGGAAATGGAATAGGCAACAGGAGAAAATTTATTCATATGGAAAATGAAATTAAAGCGCTTCTAAAAAAACGCAACGCCATACTTCTTGCTCACAATTACCAGCCACCCGAAATTCAAGATATTGCCGATCTTTGTGGAGACTCCCTTGAGCTGAGCCGTAAGGCCGCACAAACCAATGCAGACGTTATTGTTTTTTGCGGTGTACATTTTATGGCGGAGACCGCATCGATATTATCGCCGGAAAAAACCGTCCTGCTGCCTCGTCGTGATGCCGGTTGTCCCATGGCAGACATGGTCACCCCTGATGCTCTGAGTTATAAAATCAAAGAACTGTCGTCTTCAAAAAAAACCATTCCGGTGGTCACATATGTTAATTCCTCGGCAGCAGTCAAGGCATTATCCACTATTTGCTGCACTTCTGCAAATGTGGTAAAGGTGGTCAACAGTCTGGATGAAAACGAAATTCTCATGGTGCCGGACAGAAACCTGGCTCTTTACACAGCGTCACAAACGGAAAAAACAATTCATTTTTGGCAGGGCTATTGCCCCTATCACGACTTGCTTACTGCCGATTGCGTCCGCATGGTCAAAGAGGAACATCCTGATGCCATCTTTATGGCTCATCCCGAATGCCGCATGGAGGTACTCAAGTTGGCGGATGTGGTCACCAGCACCTCGGGAATGCTTGCCTATGCATCCAAATCCAGCCACAATTCTTTTATCGTGGGAACTGAAGTTGGCCTGCTTTACCCTTTGAAAAAAGCAAACCCCGAAAAACAATTTTATGCAGCAAGCATTTCCATGGAATGCCGGGATATGAAAAAAATCACCCTTGAAGACATTTTGAAAAGCCTTGAAACAATGTCTCCTCAGGTAAAAGTACCCGAAGATATTCGGAAGCCGGCACTCAGTGCTGTCAAACAGATGTTGTCTTTGTAATTTCCGGCAAAAAGGCCGAAAAATAACTTGGTGCGGTTATTTTTATCATATTTCAGGCGGCATTGACAAATTCATCCGGAATGTCCGCATTGGTATATACCTTTTGCACATCCTCACAATCATCCAGCAATTCCATCAGCCTGACCATCTGTTCAGCCCCTTTGCCGGTAACATTGGTGGTGTTTTTGGGAAGCATGGTCACTTCGGCATCATTATATTCAATTGATGCCTCATCCAATGCCGCTTTGACCTTTTCAAAATCCTCGGGCTCGGTAATCACTTCCCATTGCTTTCCATCTTCCCTGATATCTTCGGCACCCGCTTCCAGAGCAATTTCCATGAGCCGGTCTTCATCCACAGCCTGTTTAGCAACGCATAAATAGCCCTTTTTATCGAACATCCATGCAACGCAGCCGTTTTCGCCCATATTCCCGCCACATTTGGCAAAAATGTGGCGAATATCCGCTACGGCACGGTTTTTATTATCGGTCAGAGACTCAACCAGTACGGCAGCACCTCCCGGTCCATAACCTTCATAAATGCTTTCGTCATAATTGACCCCTTCAAGTTCTCCGGTACCTTTTTTAATAGCCCGCTCGATATTGTCTTTGGGCATGTTTTCGGCTTTTGCAGCGGCTATTGCGGTTCGTAGCCTTGGATTGGCGTCCGGATCTCCTGAGCCGCCCATGCGAGCCGCAACTGTAATCTCTTTGATCAATTTCGTAAAAACCTTGCCCCTTTTGGCATCTGCCGCACCTTTTTTATGCTTGATAGTTGACCATTTACTGTGACCTGACATATTCCATCCTCCTATTTCCTTCCTATCCCAATCAAATATATCTCCTTGCTGGCCTTTCGGCTGCTTTTAGGCTTAAAATTTTTTTGAGTTCTGAACATATTTTTCATTTCATCTGCCAAAGCTATAAAATCGGGCCCCTGAAATATCTTACACACAAAACTGCCGCCGGGCATTAAAAAAGACCGCGCAATCTGCAGTGCATCGTTGCAAAGGCTGAAAGAATTATAAGCATCCACATCCTTTCGTCCCGTAGTTGCCGGGGCCATATCGCTTAAAATAATATTATACTCTTTTTCCAAAGGTGCCAGCAAGCCGATGCCGTCCCTGGAGATATCACCGGTGATGACCTTCACGTTTGAGGCAATGTTAACCTCAACCGGTTTGATATCTACACCGACAACAAAGCCCTCCGCTCCTACAAGCTCTGAGGTATACAAAAGCCATGACCCCGGGCTGCAGCCAAGATCCAGAACAACATCTCCCTTTTTGATTATTCGAAATTTTTTCTGGATTTCCTGGAGTTTGTAAACCGACCTGGCCGGAAAATCCTCTTTCTTCGCTTTTCTGGAGTAGTGGTCCTCCCATTTTTTTTTTGGTTTCATTTGAAAATATTTTTAACCTTAACTATGACCTCAAGTCAAGCCTCTATAAATTCTCAGAAAAGATATTCCATAGCCTCAGCAAGTGATTTTACACCGATAACCGCAATGCCTTCCGAGGGCGTCATGCGCTTTAAGCTGCTTTCCGGGACAATGCAGCGTTTAAACCCCATCTTCATGGTTTCGGAAATTCGCGTCTCCAAATGACTGATGGCCCTGATTTCACCGGTTAGCCCAATTTCTCCCATCATGACACTTCCACCCGGAAGCGACCGGTCAAGAAAGGCCGATGCAACGCCCACTGCAATTCCCAGATCAATAGCAGGTTCATCGATTTTGACACCGCCGGCTACATTCATAAAGATATCATGGCCCATAAGATGCATGCCGAGCTTTTTTTCCAGCACAGCCGCCAGGAGTGCAACGCGGTTTTGATCAAGGCCCAAAATTGTCCTGCGGGGTGTTCCAAAACTTGTGCTGGTAACAAGAGACTGAATTTCTACAAGAATCGGCCTGGTACCTTCCATGCTAGCTGTAACCACCGAACCCGGTGCATTTTCTGGCATCTCGGATAAAAACACTGCCGATGGATTCTTTACCTCTTCAAGCCCCTTTTCTTTCATTTCAAAAACGCCGATTTCATTGGTTGATCCAAACCTGTTTTTGACCGCCCTTAATATCCGGAAAATGTGGTTTCGGTCCCCTTCAAAATACAAGACCGTATCCACCATATGCTCCAGGAGTCTTGGTCCGGCAATTGCTCCTTCTTTGGTAACATGACCTACCAGAAATGTAGGAATATTGTTTTTTTTGGCCATGATCATCAGACGCATGGCAGACTCCCTGACCTGGCTGACCGATCCTGGAGGAGAAGCCAGATCCCCATTGTACATAGTCTGTATTGAATCAATCACCAGCACTTCCGGTTTCAGCTTGTCAACCATTGAAAATACAGCTTCCAGTTCCACTTCGGACACCACATAAAGCTGCCGGGTAAAAGTTTTGAGCCGTTTGCTTCTCAGGCTCAACTGGCTGACAGATTCTTCCCCGGAAACATAAAGCACACGGTGCTGCCTTGATGCAAGGCCATGAAGGGCCTGGAGCATCAAAGTGGACTTGCCGATACCCGGATCACCTCCGATTAGCACCAAAGATCCGTAAACCAATCCCCCGCCCAAAACCCGATCAAACTCAAGAATGCCGGTAAGCAAACGCCGGTGGTCCTCAGATGCTACCGAATCAATAGGCACAGGTTCATTTTGCTCAAGAGAAAAACGGGACTTGATCTTTGAAGATGTTCCCTTTTCAAAAGCTTCTTCAACAAAACTGTCCCATTTTCCACAATCAGGACATTTACCCATCCACTTGGCAGACTGGTATCCACATTCTTGACATATAAAAATTGTCCTGGCGTTTCTTTTCATATCGACTTTCCGGATTCAAATAAAACTTTGATCAAATCTCATACCTAATCAGACGATGTTCAAGTTTTTTCCGTCATTCCGCTCTCCTCCACTCTTTTTCAAATTGATCTGTAATCGCATATGATACCATGGATCAAATGGTTGTGCGAGGTTCAAATTTTTATTCTTGCTTTAGGCGTGTGAGTATTATAAAAAACATTAAACAAGAGTGGAGTTGATGCGCTCTTTTCATTTTAACAGTGGTAAACTACCTGACAGGAAAAAAATGGCAAAATCTATATATAAATTCTCTGTTTTACATTGGCTGATCATGGTTTTTCTTATCACCTTTACAATTTCAGCAGTACCCTATTTTCCGGCGCATGCATTGTCCGGGGATTCGCCGTTTGCTCCGGTGAGAAGTCTTCTTCTACAGGATGGCTTTGATCAGAACAAAATCGATCAAATTTTAGATGATCCGAGGGTCGAACCGGCCTTCAGAAGTGTTTCACTTTTTTTTGTCCACAGTGAAGCCCGCTTGAATTATGATCAGTTTACCACAACGGAATCCATTGAAAATGCTCTGCAATATATTCAGAAACATAAGGATCTCCTCGTTGAAGCTGAAAAAAAATATGGGGTTGACAAAAATGTAATCACGGCGATTTTAATGGTGGAAACCCGATTGGGAACTTTTACGGGTACCAGCCCCACTTTCAATACCCTTGCTACAATGGCATCTTTAAAAGATCCTGCGCGAAGAAATATCCTTTTCGAAAATATTTCAAACCCCAGACGGCTTTCCCGGGAACAATTTGAAAAGCAAGCCGATAGAAGATGGAATTGGGCCTATGGTCAGCTCAAAGCCTTTTTGGAATATACCGAACGGGAAAACATGGACCCATTATCCATATATGGCTCTTATGCGGGCGCTATTGGTATTGCTCAATTTTTACCCACAAGCATACTGGCATACGCCAAAGACGGTAACCATGACGGCCGAATCGACCTTTTCACCCACGAGGATGCTATTGCAAGTGTGGCCAATTATCTGAAAACCTTCGGATGGAAACCCGGAATAACCCGGGAAGAGGCTGAAAAGGCAATTTTTGCCTACAACAGAAGCAGCTATTATGTGAATACCGTATTAACCATTTCGGAGCTATTAGAGAAATAATGGATAATTTTACTCTTATTGTCATTGGCACCGGAGTTACCTTTTTTCTGCTCACTTGCTACGCTATTTTGGACATCGCCAGGAAAGACTTCGACAGCATAAAACAAAAAGCGCTTTGGGGTATTATAACCTTGACGCCTTTCATCGGCCCTATCCTTTATTTTGCAATAGGTTACAGAAAAGGAAAAACACCCCAAATTACAGATATCGAGTCAAAATAATCATTGACACCTGTTACACTTTTCTTTATTATTCCGAGCTTATAAACAATAAAAAGCTATGGTCCCATCGTCTAGCGGTCCAGGACGCCGGCCTCTCACGCCGGAAACCGGGGTTCGATTCCCCGTGGGATCACCA
>SKZT01000256.1 GCA_007127235.1 Desulfobacteraceae bacterium | reverse complement strand
TTGGTTTTTGGGGAAAAAGATATATTCCCGGGTTTGCCCTTTTAAAAATCTTTTATAAAGGGTCTTCTGTTCTAAATACTGTCCCATCCTCTCAGGAAATTCTACCCTGTCAACCTGGTACCTTGCGGCATACAGCAACATTACAGCGCATACTGCAGGTATGACGTTGTTGTTTTCCAGAGAATGATCCAAAATTTTTAACACCCTTTTTCTTTTGGATATTGAAATGCAGAGGATAACAAAACCTTTGTACTGTCTAAAATTTTTAAAATAAAGTTTAAGCGGTATGTAGGAAAAAAATTGCCGAAAACCCGAAAAATGGTATCGAGGCATATCCGCAGTTTTTTTTTGCTCTGAATACACCCATTTATGTTGAAGCATCCAATTGATTACTGCAGGACCGCGATAAAATAAGGGCGAATAAAGACGAGGGTTTTCAAAAAAATCAGAAGCATTAACTCCAGGGACTCTCTGAAATTTATAATCGGCAGCCCTATGGTCGGCAAAGCGGAAACAGAACCGATAAAAAATTCGTTTTTCCAGCTTGCAGAGATGCTTTTCGATCTTTTCTATATTGGTTCCGGATTGTTGTCGAGCACCCGAAGGTCGAGAGTAGTTTTTGAGGCCCGCAAAAAATCTGCCGAACAAATGCGTTTTTTCAACACGAAGTTGAAAATAATTCAACTCTCCGAGCACTTTCATACCATATTTAATGAGCGAGCTATAAGCCGGAGTTGTTATTTGTGTGACCACGAAATCTTGCGGTACCAGGCGCAATTGGTTCAAAAGCCGCGCACCAATTCCCATGCCACGATATTGATCGGCCATATAGAAAGTGCTTCCCCAGAACACACGATGCTTTTCACATTCGGTCACCAATAAACCCGGTATTTGCCCAAGGTAACCGATACATTGTTTTTTTTTATAGGCCACAAAAAGGACAATATCATTATCCCGCGCATAGGGGTTTTTCATTTGTGCACGGGCCCTTTGCAAGGTCATCGGAGCAATTTTGCCGGAGCCGTCCGCTTTTGCAAAACCCTGTGCGAATGAGAAGAGATCTTTTAAATAAACAGGTTTTATATCTATATTTTCCAGCACCATGCTCAAACCTTATCGTTGCTGATTTTTATTGTCAAACCCTATTATACTGTATTTCAACGCTCCGAATACAATATTATTTACAAATGATATTATCCTCAATTAAACGATTTTATCTCCGAAAGCCTTCCACTTTATACAGGCCAAAGCCGTTAAACAATGCCCACATCCATTCTTGACTATTGAGTTCTAAATTAATAATGTAGTTCCAAATCAAATGGCTTTGGTTTGGTAGCAGTCCGGTTTATGCCAACCAATTTCAAAAAATCTGTCGTTGCTCAAAAAAGCAATTTCTATTATGGAGGTTCGCATGTTGGAGGATATCAAAAAGGGGCTTATGACCGGCCTTGGCGCAGTGGTTTTGACACGGGAAAAAATTGAAACTGTTTGTCGAAGGCTTGTGGATGAAGCTAAAATCAGTCAGGAAGAAGCACAGAAGCTTGCCGATGACCTTTACCGGGCTGGTGAAAGACAATGGGGAGACTTTGAAAAAATTATCAGAGATTCGGTTCGCAGCGCCATGAGCACGCTTGACATCGGAAGTGACGATGACCTGAAAGTTCTAAAAAGCAAGGTGGAAAATATTGAAAAAAGAGTGACAATGCTTGAAGCTGTCGGACATGTGCCCAAAGAGAAAGGAACACCTTCCCATTGAAATTCAAAACCATTGCCAACCTGAACCGGTTTAAGGATATTGTTTTTATTCTCATCAAATATGGTTTCGGAAGGATGGTCGAGCACCTGGATTTCCCTGGAAAAAGCGAAGCAAAAAAAGCTTCTTATCCGGACAGGAGGCTGGGTTTCTATGAACGTTTCCGAATGGCTCTTGAGGATCTTGGTCCCACGTTTATCAAATTCGGCCAGATTATGAGCCTCCGCTCTGATTTGCTGCCCAAGGAACTGGTTCTAGAACTGCGAAAACTTCAGGATGAGGTGCCCCCCGTCGAATTTGGTTCCATTCGAAAAGTAATCGAAGAAAACCTCGGCCATCCCATGGAAGACATGTTCATCTTGTTTGAAGAAAAGCCCCTTGCGGCAGCCTCTTTGTCCCAGGTTCACAGGGCTGTATTGAAAGAAGGTCGTCAGGCTGTAGCAGTTAAAGTTCAGCGACCGAAAATACAAAACAAAATCGAGACCGATTTAAATATCCTGGAAACTATTGCCGATCAAATCCATGAAAGACTGGCGGAATATAAAATATATGATTTTCCAAGCCTGGTGCGACTGACCCGCCGAAATATCCACCGGGAGCTGGATTTTATCCGGGAAGCCCGATATATGACAATCGCAAGAGCCCGCATGGAAAATATAGAGGGTGTTTATATCCCCAAGGCATATACGGAGTTAAGCACTCCGCAAATGCTCATTATGGAGCTTATCGACGGAAAAAAATTAAAAGAGCTGGATCTCAAAAACCTGGAAAATCCCGAACCTCTTGCCCGCCGGGGGTTGAGGGTAAGCATAAAACAAATTCTCGAGGACGGTTTTTTCCATGCTGATCCTCATCCCGGTAACCTCTTGATTACAGAAAATGAGGTAATGTGCATACTTGACTGGGGGATGGTGGGCCGGCTCAGCGAAGGAGAACGATACGATCTCATTGAATTTTTGTATGCCATCGTCGATCGTGACAGCAACAGACTTGTGGATGCCCTTCTGGTGATCGCCGACGCCCGTGAAGAAGTAGATCGCCGGCGGTTGGAACGGGATTTAATGGATATCCTCGATTCCTACCTCTCCGTTCCGCTGAAAGATCTGAACCTGGGTGCTCTGATTCTCGAGATTACCGAGCTTCTGCGCGACTACCGTCTTCGCCTGCCTCCGGATCTTTTCATTATGCTCAAAGCCCTCATTACCGCCGAAGGCACTGCCCGACTCATTTATCCTGAACTGGATGTTATATCCCAGGCCGAGCCTTTTGTCCGAAAAGTTGCTTCAAAACGATACAAACCCAAGTTGCTTTTTAAAAAGCTTCGCATCACTTTTTCCAGAATATTGAATTATCGGGGCAATATAGGCAAACGATTTGTTCAAATCGTGGAAAAAGTTGACCGGGGAGAGTTAAATATCCGTTTCGAACATAAAAACCTGGGCGGGTTAAGAAACACCCTTGAAAATATATCAAGCCGGTTGACCATCGGAGTCATTATTGCCGCAATGATTATCGGCTCTTCAATGATCATTACCACCGGCGTCAGGCCATTTCTGTTCGGATTTCCGGCTATCGGGATGATCGGTTATATCATTTCGGCCATTGCAGGGTTGTGGTTAATCTACAACATTATCAAAACACGGCGTTATTGAAAGGTCAGATGAAAAATCGATTCTATAAGGATGAAAAGACGGTGCTTGATCGCCAAACGTCACTGATATGGAGCCTTGATGCATCACCGGGAGAATTTCCGGTGTCCTGGGCCGAAGCGTTTCATTTTGTTCAAAGCCTCAACGGACAACGGTATCAAAATTACAATGACTGGCGGCTTCCGAATCGAAAAGAACTTTTCAGTCTCGTTTCACATGATCATATAAACCCCGCACTTCCAGCCGGTCATCCTTTCAAAAATATTTTTCACGGATATTACTGGACTGCCACCACATGTGACCGCCTGCCTGACCAGGCGTGGTATGTTCATCTGGGAGGAGCCAAGATTTACAGGGGCATGAAATACGCTTCTTATATGGTGTGGCCTGTCCGATCTGCCAAGCAGGTTTCACCAGGAGTTTTTTTCACAGGTCAGCACCAATGTTATGATGACCGGGGCAATACACTTTCGTGTAACCATGATCCGTTGCAGGCTGCCTCCGTTCATGCCGGAATCAAATGGCCGAATCCCCGTTTTAAAATAACCGGCAAGACAGCCAAAGATCGTCTGACCGGACTGATATGGAGCATAGATGCGGCCTATACCGAGGCTTTTGTTACATGGGAAAAGGCATGGGAAATAATTGCACAGATGAATATTGAGGAAGTTTTCGGTTTCAAAAACTGGCGAATACCCCACATTCGGGAATTCGAAAGCTTGACGGACATGGGAACACATTCACCGGCCCTGCCCGCAGGCCATCCTTTTGTCAACCTTCAGGATTTTTATTGGTCCGGCACCACAAGCATGTACGAACTGCGTTATGCTTGGACATTGTATTTGCAGGACGGTGCTTTAGGGGTAGGTTTTAAGTCCCAACCCGAATTTTTCCTGTGGCCGGTGTGCGGAAAATTCTTGCAAACCGGTACCTATTCCGATACCGGTCTTAATGTATGGTAAACTATCTATAAAAGGTTCAGGAATCAATTTTCGGGAATCCTGCGGATAAAAAATATCACCTTCCCACACGGTGCATGAAAACAATGATCGACGGAAAGTACAATGAAAGAACAATTTGTAAATATGCTTAAAGCGGGAGATGTTATTGATGGGGTATTTGTTCTGGCGGAAAAATATTTATCGTCTAAAAAGGATGGAAACAGTTTTTTAAATGTAACATTGTCGGATAAAACCGGAAAAATCAAGGGAGTTGTCTGGGACAATGTGGATCAGATCAATTCCGATACGGTTTCCGGAAATTTTGTCAGTGTCAAGGCCAATATTTCCGAATACAGGAACACGCTTCAGGCCGTTATCAAGCAAATGACCGTGTGCTCTGTGGAATCGGTAGATCCTTCCGATTTTCTCCCTGTTACGCCTTTGAATGTGGAAAATCTTTTTGAACGCCTGGTTAAAAAAACGGAATCACTTCAAAATAACCATCTAAGACAGTTATTCAGAGCTTTCTGGGAGGATGATCATTTTGTGCAAAACTTCAAGAAAGCTCCTGCCGCAAAAAACATGCACCACGCCTACTTAGGAGGACTCCTGGTTCATACTGTATCCATGGTTTTTTTGGCTGACAAAATTACGGAACATTACGGCGGCGGAGGTATCGACCGTGACTTGCTTATTGCCGGAGCAATTTTGCATGATATCGGAAAATTGAGGGAGTTCACATATGACTACAAGATCGATTATTCTGATGAAGGCCGTTTGTTAAGTCATATCGTGATCGGTTTGAAAATGATCGATGAAAAACTTATTGCCCTTCAAAACTTTCCAAAAGATCTGGAAGTGCTCCTCAAGCATCTGGTGGTCAGCCACCATGGTTCCAGAGAATTCGGTTCTCCCGAAGTGCCTAAAACCATAGAGGCGGTTTTGTTGAATTATATCGATGAGATCGACGCCAAAGTAAACGGCATTCGGGATTTTATCGCCAAAGAAGATTCGGATGAAGGTTGGACATCATATCACAGAATGCTTGGACGGCAGTTTTATACCGGGAATCATTAATTTGCACATCGAATTCGAAGTTCGAAAATCTTTTTTCACAGCAGGTT
>SKZT01000034.1 GCA_007127235.1 Desulfobacteraceae bacterium | reverse complement strand
TTCAGCTTCCTCCTTTTCACCCGCTTCTTCAGTTTCCGCCTCTTCAGCTTCATCTTTTTCTTCGGCTTTTTCAGCGTCCTCTTTTTCTTCGGCTTCTTCCGCCTCCACCTCAAAGACCATGAGCAAGTCGCCCACCTCCACCGTATCGCCTTCTTTCACATTGATCTTTTTGATAACGCCGGTCATGGGTGAAGGAACTTCCGTGGCCGCCTTATCGGTCTCGATCACGAGAATCGGCTGCTCTTCTTCCACCTCGTCTCCCTCAGAAACCAGGACTTCAACGATCTCGGCTTCATGGATACCTTCTCCAGGATCGGCCAGTCTGAATTCCTTTTCCATATCTTCGATTATCCTCTCTTTTGATAAATCTTTTTTAAAAATCGAGTGTTTCCCGGGCCCCTTTCAGGATCCGTTTGACATCAGGAATATAATCTTTTTCCCGCTGATATAGGGGAATGACCACATCATAGCCTGTAACCCGGCAAATCGGCGCTTCCAGGTAAAGGAAAGATTTTTCAACCAGGCGTGCGATCATTTCCGCACCCGGCCCGAAACTTCGGTGAGCCTCGTGGACAATGACGGCACGGCCTGTCTTTTGAACCGACTCCGTGAATTTTTCATCGTCCAGCGGGGATATGGTCAGCAGGTCAATCACCTCAGCCTCAACCCCGTCTTCCTCCTTGAGTGTCTCGGCAGCATCAATTGTGGGCTTCAGCATAGCACCATAGGTAATAAAGGTCAGATCCTTGCCCTCGCGCACCACCTCCGACTGGCCGATGGGAAACGTTTCTTCGTCCTCGGGAACTTCTTCCCGAAAGGCCCGATAGACCGCCTTTGGCTCATAGAAAATGACCGGATCGGGGTCCCTGATGGCACTGACCAGAAGGGCCCTGGCTTTACGCGGTCCTGAGGGAATCACCATTTTAAGACCCGGGGTGTGGGCATAATAAACCTCGCGGCTCTCCGAATGGTGTTCCAAAGCCCGCACTCCACCGCCATAAGGGCACCTGAGAACCATCTGAATCGAAAAACGGCCATGGGATCGCCCCCGGTAACGCGCTGCGTGAGCCTCCATCTGGTGAAATGAAAAATAGCTGAAACCGGAAAACTGGATCTCGCATACCGGTTTGAGACCATGTATAGCCATGCCGATGGACACACCGGCAATCATTGATTCCGCCAGGGGCGTATCGATTACCCGGTCTTCGCCGTATGCATCCAGCAAACCTTTGGTAACCCGGAATACACCGCCGTCCATACCAACATCCTCACCAAGAACAAGGACATCCTCATCCTTCTCCATTTCCTGCTTCAGGGCCAAATTGATGGCCTCTACCATTGTCATTTTTTTCATGCATACGCCTCACTTTAAATAAGGTTCGAGGTTCTTTCCGGACTACCGGTTGGCTTTATTTTTCTCTACTTCTTCCTTCTGAGAAACCAAATGGGGGGGCATCTCGGCATACTGGAATTCAAACATATCTGCGGGATCGCCCATCTTCTTCATTTTATCCTCCCAATCCTTGATCACGCCCTTTATTTCAGACTTGATCTCTTCCTCCAATTTCTCAATGTCGTCCTCTGAAAGAAGCTCTTTGTCTTTGAGATACTTCTGGAACCGGGAGATAGGATCCCGGGCTTCCCATTGCTTGACCTCGTCATCATCCCGATATACAGATGGATCATCCGCAGTGGTATGCACCGACATACGATAAGTGACACATTCGATGAATGTAGAACCTTTACCGGAACGAGCCCTCTCCACCGCCTCTTTAGCGGCTGAATAGACAGCCAGCACATCGTTGCCATCCACCTGAACCCCAGGAAGTCCATAAGCCAGGGCCTTTTGCGCGAGGG
Organism: Desulfobacteraceae bacterium; assembly: GCA_007127235.1. Lineage (GTDB taxonomy): Bacteria > Desulfobacterota > Desulfobacteria > Desulfobacterales > SKZT01 > SKZT01. The sequence goes on along the minus strand of SKZT01000034.1, from coordinate 3,626 downwards.
TTTTGGAGCGCGTCTGCTTGGACCGGGGTATGGAAATGGCCCATTGATTGTTCTGGCAAACAAATACGCAGGGTGTCTGAAATACGCCCGCAAAGTTAAGGCTTTCATGGAAATCACCTTCGGAAGTAGCGCCATCGCCGTGAAATACCATCACCACGTTCTTCTCCTGCTTATATTTAATGGCATAGGCAATGCCAACAGCATGAAGCAGTTGCGAGGCTACCGGGATGCAAACCGGCAAAGTACGGCTTTTTTCGGGTACACGGCTGCCTTCGTTGAACCCGGCAAAGACCAGCAGCATGTCCACCATCTCCTTTCCCCGCCAGACTTCTGCGGCCATCTCACGAAAAGAAGGTACCATCCAGTCTTCATCTTCCAGTACCACAACCGCTCCAATCTGGGATGCTTCCTGGCCCTTGATAGGTGCGAAAGTTCCCATTTTACCCTGACGCTGAAGATTGAGCATACGTTCGTCAAAACGACGGGTAAGCAGCATCATCCGGTGCATCCTGATCAAAAGGTCATCAGAAATGTCCGGCTCCAGCTCCGAATCCAATTCTCCATCCTGGTTGAGAATGGAGAGGTGTTCGATTTTATACTCCAGGTCAATTTCTTTTTTCGGCATGTTTTTTTCTCTTTCCCCTGTTCTCGTTCACAGTGTTTATTGGACGAAATTTACGTGCTTTTTTTCCTGATTTGTTTGAGCGTGTCCGAAATTTTACATCTTATACAGTATGATATGCAACACAAGAATGCATGAAAATAAGGAAGAATGGGTATATATAATCTATCATGACTGTATATGTGAAGGGAGGGTTTTGAGTGTCGGGGGTCAGGTTTCGGGGGCCAGGTGTCAGGTGTCGGGTGTCAGGTGTCGGGTGTCAGGTGTCGGGTTTCAGGTTTCGGGTTTCAGGTTTCAGGTTTCGGGTTTTAGGGTTTCGGGTTTAGGGTTTAGGGTTTAAGTTTTAAGGGCTAGGTGCTTGTTTGAAATGAACAGAAAACGGAGTGCGAAAGTTGTACTTTCGCCTGACCGGCTGCAAGCCGGGTCACCTGAAAAACAGAAATATCAACCAGAAAAGGGTTTCCGTTGTGCAGATAAATTCGCATCGAAAAAGAGCAGAGTTCACACAAACAGGTTTCACTCATGTCAAATTAATGTGCTTTTGGGGTAGTTTCTCAAGAAGAAAAAAACCGGCGTTGGTTCTTTTTTTTTACCTGAAAATACGTTAGGCCCGTTGTTGCGCCTGTTGTAAGAACTGTTTCACGCCACGGTCGCAACGAAAACGCAACGCTCTCAACGATTCTTCACAGCCATAAATCGCCATGAAATGTGAATTTCACCCCCAACTTTGAAAATCAAAGAACGGATATGGTTTCAACATCGTCCTAAAATCCATCTCCGGTAATTACCTTAAAATCGCTTTTAAAATACACATTTGACCTGATTTCCAAGGGACCATTCTGTGTATAAGGTCTTTGTATAGACTGAAAGTTAAAGAATATCAAAACAGGAACTCAGGTTAAAACAAATCGAAAATCAAAAAATCAAATAGGAACAAAATAAGGAGAATATACATGAAAGATACAGAAGAAATTAAAAAAAAATTCCGTGAAGGTATTAAATCGTTCGTTAACAAAAACCATCAGGAAGCCGCCGAGCGGTTTTCCGAGGTTATAGAAAAAGATCCGGATTTTCCGCTGGCTTATGTCAGCCGGGGATCCGCTTACCAACGACTGGGAAAATTAGACCCGGCACTCAGTGATTTCAATAAGGCTTTGGATTTAAAGCCAGACTATCCCCGAGCCTATCACCTGAGAGGCCTTCTTTATGAAAAAAAAGGAGAAAACGAAAAAGCTCTGGAAGATTTTAATAAAGCCATCGAATTAAATCCGGATTATGGTGCGGCATACTACAACCGGGCTTCGCTTCACGCAAAAATGGGCAATAATGAAGCTGCACAGGAAGACATCAGCATGGTCACCATGTTTACCGAACAAAATATCAGCTCCTATGCCAATGAAAACAATATCTGGCGATCGCACCAATTGAAACTCGAAGCGGAAGGTATTGCCGATGTAATGGAAAGATGACCGGCAAATAATAATTAGCAGTGCCTGTCCGGAAACTCCTCTCCCTCTGGGAGGGGCTGGGGGAGGGAGTATAGGCGTTTCAGGACAGTCACTAATTATCCCAAAAGATTTAATAACCTCGGGAGGGGAGAAATTCAAAAGGAGGTAACGTTATGCAATTAGTACCCAGAAGAACGCAAGGCAGAGAACTTTCTCGGCTGCAAAGACAAATGTCAGACGTAATGGACCGTTTGTTTGGATTTGAACGACCTGATTTATTCGAGACTTTAGAATGGGCACCTTTAATTGATCTGTCTGAAACCAACGGTGATGTTCAAATCAAAGCGGAACTGCCCGGTATGAAAAAAGAAGATATCAACGTAGACATAACCGGTGACATGCTTACAATCAGCGGTGAAAAAAGAGAAGAGAAAGAAGAGGAAGAGTCTGACTTTTTTTCAAAAGAGAGGTATTTTGGGAAATTTCAGCGACAGGTGAGGCTTCCCGCAGAGGTTAAAAGTGAGGAAGCCAAAGCTGTTTTCAAAGACGGCGTATTAAGTATCCTGGTTCCTAAAAAGGAGACGTCCGAAAAAAGACGAATTGAGATAAGTGAAGAATAAAACAGACAAAATCCCCCCGGTTTTTTACACCCGGGCTCTGCGCCTGAAAGGAGAAATAAGTGAGTTTAGGTTTTCAAGAAATAAAAATAGAGGATGCACCTGCGGGAAAAATTATCACTCTGGTTATTGCGGGCAAATTGGAGAAGGTTGATTATGAAAAATTCATACCCGAACTGGAAAAGTTCATCGAGCAGGAAAACAAGATAAGATTGGTTGTTGAACTGCGTGATTTCCAGGGATTTTCCGCAGGTGCCATGTGGGAAGACACTAAATTCGGGCTGAAACATTTCAACGATTTTGAAAAATTGGCCGTTATAGGAAACAAAGCATGGGAAAAAGCGATGACCGCTTTTGCCAAGCCTTTTACAATGGCCAAGGTTCGCTATTTTGACGAAAGCGAACGGGATGAAGCCATGGAGTAAATAAAAAAAAACGGCGATGAGGATTGAAGTAGGTGCGAATTCATTCGCGCTGCTGAGCCACGGATACTTAGTGCCTGTCCGAAAACTCCTCTCCCTCCGGGAGGGGTTGGGGGAGGGAAAGGTAACCTCCTGATATCATTCAACCCCACCCCGACCCTCCCCCAAAGGGAGAGGGAGAACCAGAGTTTTCGGACAGGCACTACTTACGAGGATCTTTTTTGACGCATTAGGATATACAAACGCCTCTGTGCGAATGAATTCGCACCTACATGTAATCCCAACTCCGGTGCAAATAACATGTAGATGCGAATTCATTCGCACTTCTGAGTCACGCACATCCAAAGGCTTCTTTTTTCCGCCCATACGCTTTTGCTTGCACATGCTACAACGCCGCTGACGCCAAAGCTTTTGAAACCACTTCTTTGGCTTCCTCCTGTATCTGCTTCAGATGTTCCCGGCCCTTGAAGCTTTCAGCGTAAATTTTGTAAATATCCTCGGTACCCGACGGTCTGGC
>SKZT01000047.1 GCA_007127235.1 Desulfobacteraceae bacterium | reverse complement strand
TGGATACGGATTATTTTTTATATTTAAAACAATCGGCTTTCGTAGAAAAGGGAGCCCAAAGCGTCGAAAAGCTCAAACAGGTCGTTTTTGAAATACTCGGGGTAGAAAAATGCTGATTATAACGGTTTTGGGGGTGATTGTTCAGGTGAATAGATGATCGAAAACGTTCCCCCCTTTTGAAAAGGGGGGTCAGTTTGATCAGGCAACATTTAACATATGAAGGGAGTTCTATAATGGTCACAATGGTTAAAATGAAAATAATGCTCGTGGATGATGAGGAACGGTTTTTACAGACAACACAGAAGATGCTCCAAAAAAAAGGTCATGAGGCACTGACAGCTACCAGTGGAGATGAATGCCTGAAAAAGCTTGATGAGGAATTGGTGCACGTGGTGATTCTGGATGTCAAAATGCCCGGTATGGATGGCGTTGAAACCCTGAAACATATTAAACAAAAACATCCTCTGGTGGAGGTCATCATGTTAACGGGGCATGCCACCGCCGAATCCGCTGTGGAAGGCTTAAAGCTTGGCGCAACCGATTATCTGACAAAACCCACGAGTATTGAAGATCTCATTTCCAAGGCAGAAGAAGCCTACAACAAACGGGTTAATTTGGAACAAAAAATTCAAATGGCCGAGGCCTTGAAAAAAGCACATATATAAATTGGACAGCCGGACAATTTGAGGAAAGATTCTTCGATGTTCAAGGTTCAAGGTGCAGCATGCCCCCTTTGGAAAAAAAGGGATCTCTCAAGTCCCCCTTTTGAAAAGGGGGGAACCTAAAAAACGCCTTTTTGCCAAAAAAAAATAAACGAAACAAATAATGCCCCCATCAACCACTCACCCCCAAATCCCTTATAACCAGAAAACTCTGATTATAACGGATTTTGGGGTACAAAATTATTTCCGAATAAATATATGTCGTCCCTAACCTGTTTGTGTGAAAAGACTTGTGCTCAATTGTAGGTGCGAATTCATTCGCACATCGCGAACCCCATTGTCCATTATAGAGACTATGCCCGTTCCCCCAGTAAAAAAGTTACTGCGGGCCTCCAAAGACTTTTCTGTAAATCCGTGCCGGATTAAAAGTGCGAATGAATTCGCACCTACAGAAAAATCGGATTTCACACAAACAGGCTACACTCTTCTAATTTTGGCTTAAAGGAGCAAGATGAATAAAAAAACAGGCAAAATTCAACAAAAACCCTGGAAGGGTGACATGTTAAAGCCGGGGGTTTCAACCCCCGGTAAAGTTCATATTAAAGGAGTCCTGAAGGGACGACACAGAAATGATTATAAAACAACCGCAAGCAACCGAATAAATAACCAGGAGAAACTCAAGATGGTATGTCGTCCCTTCAGGACTCCGAAATTGATGTTGCCTGACCGGGGGTTAAAAACCCCCGGCTATAACGTGTTTCCCTTCCAGGGAACTGTTGTTGACCAAATTCAACAAAAACCCTCCAAGGGTGATTCATGAAGATTATAATGAGCCCGATGGTGGTGGTTGGCACCTTAGGAATTTAACAGGGTTTTCCTTCAGGAAACCCGAGTTTGCACCGTGTCTGTTAATGGGTTATCACGGCAGAACCATCGTCCCAGTTTGGCAATATATAAAAATGGAGGCCTTCCAGGGGCGGGATTAAAACAACAATACTTTACCGTGAAAATGCGAATGGACATGATGGACTTTGTGGACAAAATGGACTTTCGGACGATGTCGAAACCATATCCGTTTTCTGATTTTCATTGTTGGGGGTGAAATTCACATTTCATGGCGGTTTAGACTTATGGGGAATTTTTTTTCACGTCAATGATATGAGTGTAACCTGTTTGTGTAAAAAGACTTGTGCTAAATTGTAGGTGCGAATTCATTCGCACATCGCGAACCCCATTGTCCATTATAGGGACTATGCCCGTTTCTCCAGTAAAAAAGTTACTGCGGGCCTCCAAAGACTTTTCTGTAAATCCGTGCCGGATTAAAAGTGCGAATGAATTCGCACCTACAGAAAAATCGGATTTCACACAAAAAGGTTACACTCCAATGATATTATCCTGCCGAATCAACACAAGAGACCGAATAAATAACCAGGGAAATTGATAAGCTGTTAAGCTACCTGACAAGTTGCAAAAATTACTGACACACCCCCAGCTTAAAACCGGTTTTTTTCTGTACCCTAATTTCATAATAAACATTTAAAATAACAGGTTATCAAAACCTCAGAACATAGGTTTTCCCTGGTATAATTTTTGCTAGCGAATCCCTGATGCCAGATGCCACGCCCAATGGAAGGAAAGAATCTTGACACCGGAATATACGATACTGATTGCCGATCGAAACTCTCATGTCCGAAAACTATTAAAACGGGAATTGGAATCGGAAGGTCTCAGAGTGCTCCAGGCGGAAAAAGGCAAAGATGTTATTGAAATGGTCTATCAGAAGAATCTTTTGGACCTGGTTTTACTCGATTCTGATTTACCTGATATACAAGAATCCGTATTACTGAAAAAATTAGAAAATCGAGTTCCCCCCATTCCAGTGGTTCTTCATACGCTGGATTCTGGAAAAACAAATTATTTCTTGTACGTAAAACAAGCCGTTGTAGTGGAAAAGGGAAGTCATAGTATAGAAAAACTAAAACAGATAATCTTGGACATACTTGAGGCAAAAATTATGGAAAAAATTCTGGTCAAAGATGTGATGGTTGCACTCGAGAATTATGCGACAGTATCCGAAAATGCCACCCTGTATGATGCGGTGCTTGCATTGGAAAAAGCACAGGAGCAATACAAGCAGAGCCAATATGTTCACCGGGCCATCCTTGTATTTGATAACGAAAACAAAATCGTCGGCAAAATCAGCCAATTGGATATACTCATGGCCCTGGAACCCAATTACCGGATTGCGGATTTTGAAAAGTTATCCCGGTTCGGTTACAGCCTTGAATACCTTCAGTCATTTGCCAAGACTGGTCTCTGGGACAGACCACTCAGGGATATCTGCAGAAAGGCCACTTCATTGACAGTCAAAGAATTTATGCACACCCCCGAGCAAGGCGAGTATATCAAAGAAGATGCCAATCTTGATGAGGCCATTCACCAATTACTTATCGGGAAACGTAATTCTTTGCTGGTAACCAGAAACCTGGATATAATCGGCATATTACGCCTGACCGATGTATTTGCCTTTGTTTGCGACAATATCAAAGCTTGTAAGATATAAAATATGAAAGGAGGACCACAATGGTCACAATGGTTAAAATGAAAATCATGCTCGTGGATGATGAAGAGCGGTTTTTACAGACAACACAAAAAATGATCGCCAAAAAAGGCTATGATGTGCTGACAGCCACCAGCGGAGAGGAATGCCTTAAAAAGCTCGATGAGGAACTGGTGCATGTGGTGATTCTGGATGTTAAAATGCCGGGGATGGATGGCGTTGAAACCCTTAAGCATATCAAGCGGAAGTTTCCTATGGTGGAAGTCATCATGTTAACAGGGCATGCCACCGCCGAATCTGCCGTGGAAGGTTTAAAGTTAGGCGCCACCGATTATCTGACCAAACCCACGAATATTGAAGATCTTATTGCCAAAGCAGAGGAAGCTTACAATAAACGTGTTGCGTTGGAAGAAAAGATTCAGATGGCTGAGGCTCTTAAAAAGTCCCATATTTAAGTTCAAAAATTAAATTCAGGGGTGGGGGTAAAGGAGTGCAAAAGCTGTGCTTTTGCATTTTTTTCTCTTTGCCATACTTTGCGTGGGAATTAGGGGGATTTAAAAAAGCCTCAAATCCCCCCTATCCCCCCTTTTCAAAAGGGGGGGACCCCAAAAACGCCTTTTTGCTAAAGGGAAGAAAAGAAACAAATAATGCTCCCCTCAACTACTCACCCTAAAATCCGTTATAACCAGAAAAAAATCCGGGATGCCGCGGTAAATCCCTGCCGGATTTTATGTGCGGATGAATCCGCACCTACAGAATATCGTATTTCACAAAAACAGGGTTACACACAAACACATTATTTGCTGCCACGTTCTTATTACTCCTAGTTTTTGAATTGATAAACAACAACTTTTCTTCGATCTAGACTGCGAGGTAAAACTTATGGCTGAAGTTGAATCTATTAAAAAAGATGCTACACTTAAATCAATTATTATTAAATCAGCAATAGCTTTGGCGCTGGGTATTCTGGTGATGATGCTTCCCAGGCCGGACAATTTAACCCCGGAAGGTCACAGGCTGCTGGCGTTGCTGGTAACCATCGTCTTTCTCTGGGTTAGCGAGGCTGTACCCATTGGTGTAACCGCGCTTCTGGCAGGCGCCGGACTGATCCTTCTGCAAGTTCAAACCGCCCAGAGCGCCTGGGCACCCTATGCCAGCCCTGCGGTCATGTTTGTGCTCATGATCATCATGTTCGGCGTGGTATTAAACGAGGTGGGCCTGGCCAGCCGGCTCATGTATTACCTGCTCAAGTTTGCCGGAACCAAAGTCAAACGACTCAGCTTTTTTTTAGCCATTGGATGCACCATCACATCTTCCGTTTTTCACGATGCAACAATTACAGTAATCATGGTCTTTGCCTTTGTGCCGGTTTTCATGAGCATGGGACTTAAACCGGGGATGGGACATAAGCTGCCCGTCTTTTTTCTGCTGCTTATCCCAATGGCCTCATCGGCCGGCGGTTTTGGAACTCTTTTGGGTGGTGGCCGAAACCCCCTGGCCATAGAAATTCTCCAGACATTCAGTGAAGGACAAATCAGGATCGGTTTTCTGGAATACATCATTATCATGTTTCCTATCATGTTGATGACCGCAATTGCCACCTGGACTGTTCTGTGGATATTTTTCCGTCCCACGGAAAAAGAACTGGTGGGTATCGAACTTACCGACCCGGGACCGATGACAACCAAGGAATGGGGAGTCCTTGTGGTCTTTGTAATCACCTTTATTCTCTGGTTTTCAGGAGATCTCACCGGATGGCACTACAGTGTGCCGGCTGCATTTGCCATCCTTGGTTTCTGCGCCCCCGGATGGATCAGTTTCAGAACCATATGCGATAAATTTCCATGGGAATCCTGGATTGTTTTCGGCGCCGGCGTGTCTTTGGGTGTCGCCATGCTGGAAAGTGGAGCAGGGCGTTATCTGGCTGAAACCATGCTTCCCCTTTTGGATGGCAAGCCGATGTTTATCGTCTATTATGGTTTCGGACTTTTTGGATCGGTTCTATCCAGCATGATGAGCAATTCCGCTGCTGTGGCCCTGATGCTTCCCATCACCCTGCCCATGGCTGAACTGATGCAAATGTCTCCTCAATCCGTGGCCATGCTCGCCCCCATGACCACCTCATTTATCATGCTGGTCATCGGCTGTCCTCCAACCATCATTGCTTACAGCACCGGCTATTTCAGCCAGTCACAATTTGTCAAAATCGCCATCCCGTGGTGCCTTTGCCTGCTGCTGGTCTGCACATTAAGCATGCTTGTTTATTGGCCACTTATCGGTTTTGTTAAATAGCAAAACATCAGGAATAAGTTAAAACAGGTCGGACAGTTTCTGTCCGGCCTGTTTTTTTTTATCATATTGAAATTTTACACCATGTTTTGCTTGACAATAAAAAACATCCCGTTTATTAAAACCCTTTTTTGATAAGATAGAAGGAGACTATAAAACAGTTTTCTAATAAGGCTGGAGGAAATTATGAAAACAGTTCTTGTAAAAGAAGTGATGGTGTCACTCGAAGATTATGCCACAGTGTCTGAAAATGCAACGTTGTTTGATGCGGTCACAGCCCTGGACGAAGCTCAGAAGCAATTCGACCAGAGCCGCTACCGCCATCGGGCTATCCTGGTGTATAACGACAAAAAAGAAATTGTCGGCAAGCTCAGTCAAATGGATTTACTAAGGGCCCTGGAACCCAGTTACCAGTTTGTAGATCTTGAAAGGTTATCGCGTTTCGGCTACAGCCTTGATTACCTTCAGTCGGTTGCCAAAACAAGTTTCTGGGATAAACCACTCCATGATATCTGTAAAAAAACCACAACATTAATCGTCAAAGACTTCATGCACACCCCGAAGCAAGGCGAATACATCGTAGAGGATGCAACCCTGGGTGAGGCCATTCACCAGTTGATCATCGGAAAACATCACTCTCTTCTGGTCACAAAAGGTGAAGACATTGTCGGTATTTTACGCCTCACCGATGTATTTGCATATGTGTACAACGAAATGAAAGCCTGTGAAATCAAGTAAGTATATACTTATAGTCGGAATTCAATAACAACTCCTGACCACCAATCAAAAACAAGAGGTATGATTTATGGCCGAAGTTGAATCCATCAAACAAGAAGCAACCGCGAAATCGATTATCATCAAAGCCGTAATCGCTTTGACACTGGGCATCCTGGTACTGATGTTGCCCACCCCAGAAAACTTAACTCCGGAGGGCCACAGGCTGTTGGGTCTTTTGACGATTATAGTCATCCTCTGGGTCACCGAAGCAGTCCCCATCGGTGTAACCGCACTTCTGGCAGGCGCCGGTTTGATCCTTTTTAACATCCAGACCCCCACAAGTGCCTGGGCACCCTATGCCAGCCCCGCGGTTATGTTCGTGCTCATGATCATCATGTTCGGCGTGGTATTAAACGAAGTGGGTCTGGCCAGCCGGATCATGTATTATCTGCTCAAATTTGCGGGAACTAAGGTCAAACGCCTGAGTTTTATCCTGGCAGTCGGATGCACCATCACCTCATCTATCTTTCACGACGCCACCATTACAGTCATCATGGTTTTTGCTTTTGTGCCGGTTTTCATGAGCATGGGATTGAAACCGGGCATGGGGCACCGGCTCCCCATGTTTTTCATGCTGCTTATTCCAATGGCTTCTTCCGCCGGCGGTTTTGGAACCCTTCTGGGCGGCGGGCGCAACCCCCTGGCCATAGAAATCCTTCTGACATTCAGTAAGGGAGAAATCACCATTGGCTTTCTTAAATATATCATCATCATGTTTCCCATCATGATTATGTGTGCCATAGGCACATGGGTGGTGTTGTGGGTACTTTTCCGTCCCAAGGAAAAGCAACTGGAAGGTGTTGAACTTGAAGATCCGGGTCCCATGACCACCAAAGAGTGGGGTGTGCTCATAGTTTTTGTCATCACATTTCTTCTCTGGTTTTCGGGTGATTTAACCGGATGGCATTACAGCGTGCCGGCAGCCTTTGCCATTTTAGGTTTCTGCGCTCCCGGATGGATCACTTTCAGAAGCATATGCGATAAATTCCCCTGGGAATCCTGGATTGTTTTCGGTGCGGGTGTATCTTTGGGTGTGGCCATGCTGGAAAGCGGAGCCGGACGTTATCTGGCTGAAGTGATCTTACCCCTTTTGGATGGAAAGCCCACCTTTGTGGTCTATTACGGCTTTGCCTTTTTTGGGTCTTTTTTATCCAGCCTAATGAGCAATTCAGCGGCTGTAGCCCTGATGCTGCCCATTACCCTGCCTATGGCTGAAATGATGCTGATGTCACCCGAATCCGTGGCCATGCTGGCTCCCATGACCACCTCATTTATCATGCTGGTCATCGGCTGTCCGCCAACGATCATCGCCTACAGTGCCGGCTACTTCAGCCAGGTGGAGTTCGTTAAAATCGCAGTACCCTGGTGTATTTTGCTCCTGGTGGTCTGTGTTATAAGCATGATGATCTATTGGCCGCTTATCGGCTTTGTTCAGTAAGCATAACGCCCGATCGTGCCAAGAACAAAGGGGATAGTGTTCAGTGGTTGATGTTCAACAAAAACCCTGGAAGGGTGACATGTTATAGCCGGTGGTTTTTAACCACCGGATGGGATCTCTCACAAAAACGAGTCCTGAAGGGACGGCATTACAAAAGGGGCGACAGGGGGGATTTGAAGCCTTTTTTAAATCCCCCTAAAAGAGGGACTTGCTAAACATCCCTTAGACAATAAAAAGATAATGTGTGTATAATGAAACAGGAGCAGGACAAGAAATCCGAAAAGGTAAAAGAATCACCGAATGCTCAGAATAATGCCGAAGGTATAAAAAAAACAAAGCACCCGGGGCAGCAGGATGAAAAAGACAGCTCGAAAACCGACAATCTATACCAATTCTTAAAGCCGCTACATAATCTTCCCCGGGGCAAAAAAACCTGGGATCCTCAAATTATCAAAAAATGGTGGTTTTGGCCTGTAAGTGCTCTTTTTATAATAATTTTATACTATGTTTACCCCTATGTCTGGGATTTTTTCAGTGGGTAGAGTAAATTGAGAGGTTTCGTTTCGGAATTGCTCCGAAATCAAAAGAGTGTAACCTTTTTGCATCAAATCCGATATTTGGCGTCTACAGGTAAAACGAGCCACCTGGAGTGCGAAAGTTGTACTTTCGCATACCGCTGCAAGCCGGATCATCAAAAATGAAAAAGAGAGGAGCCATGAAAGTTCTCCTTACCAAAGGAAAACTCCGCCCCTAACATTAATGACATTGACCATATTGGATTTAGATGAACCGGCTTGCAGCCGGATAACGCGAAAGTACAACTTTCGCACTCCCGGCTCACAGATTTTCAAACTTTTTCATGCAAATAATCACTGTGATATGCGGATAAATCCGCTTCTATAAAGGCAAAGAAATGATGAAAGCAGTTCCTTTTCCGGGTTGGCTTTCCACGGTCATTTTCCCGCCCAGCTTACTTACAATATTTCTTGAAATATATAATCCCATCCCCGTACCTTCTCCAGCGGTCTTGGTACTGAAAAAGGGCTCAAAAATCTTATCAAGATGTTCTTTGGGTATTCCACAGCCGGTGTCCTGAATGGTAACCTCAGCCTGTTTTTGCGACGCATGGACAGCCACACAAATCCGGCCACCTTCACCAGTGGCCTGAATGGCGTTGGTCAATAAATTGAGCAATACCTGAGCCAATTGATAGGGATCGGTCTGAACAATCGGCGTCTCTCCGGAGGTTTCCAGAGAAATATTTATTTTTTTATAGGAGGCTTCCAATTCAACCAGAGCGATACATTCTCCCACAAGTTTCCGGAGATCAACCTCCTTCATGTTTGCAGGATCGACGGCTTCCGAGCTTTGGGTTTTAACCACCTGTAAGAGTTGCTGGGTAATTCTGCGGGCCCGATCAGTAGAAGAATCAATTCTGTCCAAGGCCTTTTCAAAATCGGCTTTTCGGGGAATATCAACCATTTCCGGTTTGGCAAGTATCTGCTTAACCCATCCCGCTGCATCCTTGATAATAGCCAGAGGATTGTTAATTTCATGAGCTACACCCGCCGCTATGGTACCCAGTGCAACCAGCCGTTCATTGATTGCCATTTTTTGTTTAATGTGTTCCCTGAACTCAGCTTCCTTTTTCGCAGCCTCTGAGCGCCTGATTTTATGTTCCGCCTGACGAATTTTTCGCAATAATTGCTCAAATTCTACAGGCTTGGTCAGATAATCAAATGCGCCGGACTTAATCCCGTCAACCCCGTCCCGTGTACTGGCATGCCCTGTCAGCATGATGACCTCGATGGACGGATATTTCTCTTTGACCAGTCGAAGCGTTTCAATACCATTCATCCCGGGCATTTTCACATCCAAAACGATAACATCTATAGCATTTTTTTCCAACAACTTCAGCGCATCTTCACCTCCAGATGCTTCCAGCGTGGTAATGCCTCTTTGTACAAGCCTCTTGGCCAGGATTTCACGGAAATGCCTCTCATCGTCTACCAGCAACACCTGCACATTTTTATCTTTATTGCTATCACTCATAAAAATCTCACAAATAGAATTTCAGGAAAACAAACCCGCGAGCCGAGTAGCTTCTCAAAAAGTTTGAAATGTTTAACAAGTCCCCCTTTGGCAAAGGGGGATTTAGGGGGATTTAAAAAACCTCCCAAATCCCCCCTGGCCCACCTTTTCAAAAGGGGGAAATGTTTATCAAGTCCCCCTTTGGCAAAGGAGGGAAATGTTTATCAAGTCCCCCTTTAGTAAAGGGGGATTTAGGGGGATTTAAAAAACCTCCCAAATCCCCCCTGGCCCACCTTTTCAAAAGGGGGGAAATGTTCATCAAGCCCCCCTTTAGTATAGGGGGGAAATGTTTATCAAGTTCCCCTTTGGTAAAGGGGGATTTAGGGGGATTTAAAAAATCCTTACACTTTGCTGCTTCGCAACAAAGAAGCGGCCTCGGCTGCCCGAATTCTTTCTTCCTGGTCATGCTTGCGCATTCTGGCCTTGTTGACTTTATCGGTCAAATCATCAAAATCAGCGGGTTTGAAAAGAAAATCAAAAGCTCCCAGTTTCATCCCCTCAACGGCTGATTCAATGGTGCCATGACCGGTTAACATGATGACTTCAACCAAGGGATACCGTTTTTTGATTTCCCGAAGGGTCTCGATACCGTCCATACCTGGCATTTTAATGTCCAGGATGACCACATCAAACTCCATTTGGTTTAACTTTTCCAAACCTTCCAGACCGCTGTATGCCGGAACGACTTTTTCACCGATTTCCTCCAGACGCAGCATAAGCATTTCTACAAAATCTTTTTCATCATCAACCAACAATATACGACTGGGTGTTTTAAACATGGATAATCTCTCCTTAAATCGTAATTGGCTATATCCTGAAAACTCAACATTTCCATTTATTAATGTGTTGAAATAAACAAGCATCCCCATCACTGAAAGCATGAGCTAAAAGTATAGTGTATGCCAAAAATAGAGTATACTGTCAATCTTTATAAGGCCGATTATTTACAAGCTTTGATTAGAACTTATTACAGACGTTAAATCCCAAAACGGTTTAAATTTATTTTATCTTGTGTTATTAAAACTAAAGTAAGCGTTCCGGATTCTGGTTCGTATCCCATGCCTGTTGCAGTGCATATCAACCCAGCTTTTTCCCCATTTGATATGAGGGGGTCGCTAAAAAAGGTTATGCCTTATGCAAAAAATTCGCCTTCTATTGGTGGATGATGAAACCAATTTTTTAAATATACTTGCCAAACGGCTAAAAAAAAGGGGAATTACCCCCGAACTGGCTGCCAACGCAGAACAATGCCTTTCAATAATTGATAATCAGCCTATCGATGTAGTGGTGACCGATGTCAAAATGCCCGATATGGATGGTCTCCAGTTGGTAAAAACCATCAAAAGTAAATACCCGGATATCGAAGTGATTCTTTTAACGGGTCATGCATCCACCAGAGATGGTATTGAGGGGATAAAAGCAGGAGCTTTTGATTATCTTACCAAACCTGTCGAAATTGAACAGCTATTGGAAAAAATTCATCAGGCCTTTGAAAAGGTTTTCCAAAAGCAGGAAAAACGAAGACTGGCTGAATTTCAGGCGAAAATTGAACAACAAATGATCGTCACCGAAAGGCTGGCGTCCCTGGGTACTCTGGCAACCGGTGTCGCACACGAAATTAATAATCCGCTCGCCATTATCAAGGAGGCGGCAGGATACCTTGGGCAACTCCTGAAAAAAAAAGATATGGAAGATTTTACCTACAAGGAACAATTTGAAAAGGGTATTTCTAAAATTGAAACCGGAATTGAAAGGGCGAGACTTATTACACATAAGTTACTAGGATTTGTTAAAAAAAGTGAGACATCGTCTTTATCCAAGGTTGATTTAAAAGAACTGGTCACCGAAGTCTTTGAACTTCTTCAGCGCGAGGCATCATTTAAAAACATTCAAATGATTCTTGATACAAACGAATCACCATTTATTATCCATAGCGATCCATATCAACTCCGGCAGGTCCTGTTAAACCTTTTAACCAATGCCATCCATGCTTCAGGCATCGATGGGAAAATCACCATAACCGTTAAATACGAAGAAGAAAACACAGTGGTGATTGCAATAGAAGATACGGGAGAAGGTATACCCAAAGAAAACCTTAAAAAAATCTTTGATCCTTTCTTCAGCACAAAATGCCCTGGACAGGGAACAGGCCTGGGACTTTTTGTTTCAAACAATATCATTAGAAAACTCGGTGGCATGATTGAAGTGGAAAGCCGTCTGGGTCAGGGAACTTGTTTTTATGTCAAGCTTCCTCAAAAAGTAATAAATGATTCAGAATTGGCAAAACAAGCCGTTCATCCGGATTAAGAAAGTATGCCCGGCAACAAATATCCTGGTCTCAGGTTTCGGTCATCGCCTATATGACAGATTTTGGACTGATAATTGCCCTCCGGGCTACCCGTCTTGCGGAGAAAGATTTTGACCAACTATCCAAAAAATGACAGCGGGTATTATCATTCTCTGACAAAAAAAATGATACTGGCCGTCATAAGCGTATCTTTGACCCCCCTGATACTTGTCAGCGTCATGATCTTGGGAGAGTTTAAACGATCAAACCGGGAAAAGGTTCATGAGCATCTTTCCCTGCATGTCTTAAAACATAAGACCATAATTGACAATTTTTTAAGCGAAAGACTCCGCAATATTGAGCACATGGCAGAAACCTGGGAATTTGAGCAATTACAGGATGATACCTTCCTGGAAAACCGGCTTGCCGTCCTTCAAAATACTTATGGCAATGTCTTTGTGGATCTCGGATTAATCAATGAGCAGGGATATCAGGTATCCTATGCAGGTCCTTACAGACTGGTCAAAGCACAATATTCCGAAGCTGAATGGTTTGAAAAAGCCATTGACCGCGACAGTTACATCAGCGATGTTTTTTCGGGGCTCAAAAGACTTCCCTACCTGATCGTATCGGTTAAAAAATATGATGGAGAAAAGGCCTGGCTACTGCGTTCAACCATCAACTTCACAGTATTCAATGATCTTGTAAAAAACATTCAAATTGGTAAAACCGGTTTTACGTTTATTGTAAACCAGGACGGTAGATTTCAGACCACCCCCAAGGCCGGTGCAATCGCCGCCAGACAATTATCCCTCAACCTTGTTGAAAATCACCATGAGGCCGACGAGATTATCGTCAGGGAAACATTCGGAGCATCTGTTCAGGAAGAAATCATAGTGGCTACCGGCTTTTTAAAAGACGGTGAATGGATCATGGTCCTGCAGCAAAATCTCCAGGATGCCCTCTCGGATTTTCAATTAGCACAAAACATCGCCATTCTGATTATAATGAGCGGAGGATTGGTAATTATCGTCATGGCATTTTTTCTTTCCACGAATACAGTCAACAGGATCGCAAAAGCAGACCGGGAAAACGAGTTGATGAACCGGCAGATTGTAGAAACAGGGAAACTGGCAGCCATTGGGGAATTGTCTGCGGGTATCGCTCATGAAGTCAATAACCCGGTTGCCATCATGGTGGAAGAAGCCGGATGGATAGAAGATCTGCTTGAGGAAGAAGATTTTCAGGAAAGTGAAAACCTGAAAGAATTTACCAGGGCACTATCTCAGATCAAAACACAGGGGCGCCGATGTAAGGAAATCACGCACAAGCTGTTGAACTTTGCACGAAAAACCGACTCCACAACACAAAAGCACCGGATAAACGACCTTATCGAAGAGGTGATAAACCTTTCAAAACAAAGAGCCAAGTATTCCAATGTGACCGTTAATACTCACCTGAATGAAAACCTTCCTAACATAATGATTTCCGATACCGAATTTCAACAGATACTTTTAAACCTGATTAACAATGCCCTGGATGCCATGGATAAGACCGGAGGGAATCTTGATATCAGCACTGACATACAGAATAACGAGATTATTATCGGTGTATCAGATACCGGACCGGGCATTCCAAAAGTCAACCTGTCAAAAATATTCGAGCCTTTTTTCACCACAAAACCTGTGGGCAAAGGAACGGGCCTCGGACTTTCTATCTGTTATAAAATAATCCAAAAAATGGGGGGGCAAATAGATGTTCAAAGTGGTATCAACAAAGGCACCACATTTACCATCCGAATTCCCATGGACAAACAAGAAAACGGGATTTCAAGCATGAAAGAAAAAAACAGGAAGCCTCTGCCTGAAAACAAAAATGATACCATTTAAGATTCTTCCGAATAAAGGAAGCACCCTTTCAATGCAATCAAAAAAAACAATTAAGATCAAAGAGCCCATAAGGTTGTTGATCGTTGATGATGAAAAAGAGTATGTGGAAGTTTTGGCCAACAGAATGGCCTTGAGAGGGATTCAAGTTTCCAAGGCCTACAGCGGAACTGAGGCAATCAGAATCCTTCGGGAAAAGGAATTTGATGTGGCCGTACTCGATTTAAAGATGGAGGATATGGATGGACTGGAGGTCTTAAAAATTTTCAAAAAAATGGATCCCGACCTTATGGTCATCATGCTTACAGGCCATGGTTCAGCTCAAGCCGCAAGCGATGGTATTTCATTGGGTGCATTTGCATACCTCACAAAACCCTGTGAATTTTCGCAATTGCTTGAAAAAATCCGTAAAGCCTATTGGGAACATAAGAATTTTTTCTAACCAGAAAACAGGAAAGGAGAAATTCCCGATGAAAAAATTAAACGATCTGATGGAAAAAATTATCCAGCGTGTCAACATTAATTTGAGGGAACCTTTATTTGATGTGGGCCCTTACGTGCGAAATATCGTTTCTTTAAATCAACTGACCAAATTTTATGCCTTTTACGGGATAACATCCTATCATTGCCTGAATTTTCATTTTAGCCGATCGAATCTAGCCGGAAGTTATTTTCTCGGAAAATGTAATGTGTCCGATTCCATTTTGTACAAAAGCGATATCCGGGGTGATGAATTAAAGCGAAAAGGAGAGATTTTTCACTTTGAAGGATTAGACATTCCGCTGTATGAAGATGAAACTATCCGTATCAAGGACAGCTTTCTGATTAAAACCCTGGTTCATAACAATTCCCATGATCCTGAAAATCCTGAAGAATTTATCATTCAAAACACGGTGTCCACCCACTATGCCAATATTCATGGCTCAAATGTGGAGGGATGCTTTCTGGGACCTTTCAGCACCGTTGATTTAACCATTCTCCACGATTGTGTCATTGGTGCATTTGCCTACCTTCAAATTAAAGAACTGGATCACCTTGAGGTTCCGGCAGGAACCATCTGGATATCAGGCGGAGATCAATTTGAATTTCGATATCAACATGATCCTGATATTCTTAAAGAGTATATCCGATTCAAAGCCGGCGGCAAACCGCAAGGCATGTTTCTGGAATTTGTAAAGCAGCGAAAAGAGGATTTTCTGAGGGTTTTTGACGTTGTGAATCTGGAAACACCATTTTCCATACCTTCGGGTGCATCATTGAATCGATATGCAGTGATCAAACCTAAGACCCGGATCAGTCAAAATGTATTGGTGGCTCAGCGAGCTTATATTGAAAATTCTTTTATGGGTATCGGCGCAAACGCCCAGGAAAATTGTTATATTATCAATTCGCGGTTAGAGGGGTACAATGTTACAGCTCACGGCGCCAAAATTATCGATGCCGAGCTGGGGGAAAAAGTGTTTGTAGGCTTTAATTCATTTTTAAACGGGAACAGGGATTATGGGCTGCGTATCGCGGAAAAGAGTATCGTCATGCCCCATACCATCATTGACTTAACCGAGCCGGTGAACATCGGTGCATCCCATCTTGTCTGGGGCTGTATTCGGAATCAGGCAGATGTTGCTCAAAACACCATGGCATTATCAGAGCTTGCATCCATATCCGGTAAATTTTCCAGGGGTCGCATGAAGTTTGAGGGAAACGGGGAGCAGTTCATTAAGGGTTTTCAACATCGCATTGAGCACATTCTTGAAGCCAACGGGGCTTATTGCGATGGCAGAAATATGAAGGGTCATGCCCAAAGCACCCAGAATATTTCCTATAACCTTATTCAACCCTATCCGGAAGGTGATTTGAAGGGGATTTTTCCAAGGATAGATATTTTTCCATGATCGTCATTTCAGACGTGCAGTTGAAAATTCATACCAAAAGCCGTTTTTGAGAAGCCAAAACCCAGAGCAGCGCCCTCATCGTTATACACAAGCCTGGTGATATCCCGGCTGAACCGGCGCTAAGCTAAGGATTCAATAAGCTTGTAGGTGCGGATTCATCCGCACACCCTGGCGGATTTATCCGCCTGCACCGGGATATGCAGAAGCAGGGTGTTTTTATAATTTGAAAATCGAGTAAAGATTCCTTAAGTCAATGACATTGAGAAGCGATTGATGGAGACCCGCTACGAGCAAGAGCACCGTCTTATGGAACGGGGCATAATTGCAACACATCATGGCTTTGACAAGCCAAATAAAAATCTGTAAAGTTAATTATTCTTTAGGCCGCGTCTCTTAGGTGCCAGTCACCTTATGCCAACTCCATAAAAAATATCGAAGAAAGGACGTTTCAAGTGAAAAGAAAAATATTGCTCGCCGTTGATGATTCCGTCTATTCAAAATACGCTATCGTTTATGCGGCTAAAATGGCATCTGTCACCAGCCGCCTCAATTACACCCTTTTTCATGTACTGCCCACGATTTCTCAATATCTTTTGGATGAAGCCAAAACGGATTTCAAAGCCAAAGCTGAACTGAAAAAAATCATGAAAAATAATCAGGAAAAAGCCATGCAGTTTTTGACCAATTATAAAGACCAATTGGTTCAGATGGGGATTAAAGAAGAACAGATCGACATTATCGCACAACCTAAAATGCTCGGCATGGCCAGAGATGTCCTCGAACATGCTCAAAAAGGTCTTTACGATGCCATTTGTGTCGGAAGGCGCGGGCTGACACGAATTCAAGCCACCTTTTCCGGAAGTGTCACCAAAAAGCTTCTTCAGCATTCCCAGTTTGTACCTGTATGGGTTGTAGACGGGGAGGTTGAGTCCAAAAAGGTTATGGCAGCAATCGACGGCTCAGAAAGCTCACTTCGGGCTGTAGATCATCTTTGCTTTATGCTCATGGAAAATCCTGAAATCAGTATCACCATTTTTCATGTGGCCGCAAAAATGGGAGATTATTGCGAAATCGATTTCAATGAAACCACCGGGGATTTGGAAAAACTGATCATTGAAGGTGATAAACAATGCGTCCAAAGTTTTTACATTCATGCACTCAAAAAATTCAAAGATGCCGGAATCAATGAAGATCGCATTGTTATCAAAGAAGTACAACCCCGAATGAATGTGGGCAAAGCAATCATCACAGAATTAAAAAAGGGAGAATACGGAACCGTGGTTATCGGCCGAAGAGGAATCAGCCGGTCTTTTTTCATGGGAAAAGTATCCGAATACGTAATCGATAAAATTGATAATTGTGCATTATGGCTGGTTTCCTGAATTTTTATTGATTGTAACCTGTCTGGGTGAAAAGAACTGAAAAAGAAAGGACAGGGGGGGATTTGAGGCTTTTTAAATCCCCCTAAATCCCCCTTTTTCAAAGGGGGACTTGTTTCAGCATCTTTTTTGGTTATCGCTTATGGACGGAGGCTGGAATAACGTTAAGGACTTTCCTGATATGAAATTGCCCAACCTTTTTCCTTTGGTTAATATGTACCCATGACAGATAAAAATCCACATGACAAGGTAGCCAAAAATATTCTGGGAAGGCGGGAGACCGCTATCAGCTTTCTCAAAGGTTTTTTACCGGAACCCATAGCACGGCATTTGGACATTGACTCCATGAAGTTTGGGCCGAATAATTTCATACCGGATCATCTGAAAGAGTTTTTCTCCGATATCCTGATTTCCCTGCCGGTCCGCAACAGATTGCAGCGCGCTGAAATATATGTTTTGCTGGAGCATAAAAGTTATGCCGATGAAATGGTCATCCTTCAGATTCTTCGCTACATGGTGGAAACATGGTCTGCACATGAACTGAAAAACAAAAAAAGCGGTTTCACCAAACTGCCCATGCTCATTCCCATTGTCATTGCTCACGGGGAATATGAATGGCGGTTCAAAAAAACCCTCAGCTCAATTGTGGATGTTCCGGCTGAAGAGTTTCTCGTTTATCTGCCGGACTTTCAATACGCATTGTTTGACATAAACGTTGAAGATATCCGGGGCTATGCTTTTCACTCGGCTTTAAAAGCTTTGTTTTCTATCTGGAAAATCAGGTTCAACCCGGAAATCATAAACGAGCTGAAAGAGGCCATGATGTTTCTTTTACAGGACGAAGGGCTGCACG
>SKZT01000093.1 GCA_007127235.1 Desulfobacteraceae bacterium | reverse complement strand
TAACCTCTTTCAGGTTTGAGGACCAGATTATCCCAGTTCCGGCGGGTCCATTCCATGAGATCGCCAATGTCTTCCCCTGATGGTCCCCGGGTTTTCCGTGGGTAAAACTGCCGGGTCCAGGGTGTTCTCCGGACAATCTCCTGGTGGAAGCGGGAACCATCCTCGCCGGTTAGCACCTCGAACATGCTCTTGACATTGATGGGTTCGGTGCCGCGCGGATTAATGACCCGATGCTCTTCAACGGCCCTCAGCAACGGAGACAGGTTGTATGCCCGGTGGAGCCTTAGCAGTACATCCGTGTTGAAATCCATGAAAATAAGAGAAACAGGCCGGCCTTTCCAGCTCACCTTCCCGTTTTGCAGTTCAAGCTCATGGGGGGCCATCAGGGCGGAGGATATGCCCTCAATCCTGTTTAGATGGTCCACCAGATTTTTGTTTTCAACAACGTTTTCAAGGGTCTCTTCCTCGGCCACC
This sequence comes from Desulfobacteraceae bacterium, assembly GCA_007127235.1. Taxonomy (GTDB): domain Bacteria; phylum Desulfobacterota; class Desulfobacteria; order Desulfobacterales; family SKZT01; genus SKZT01. The sequence continues at coordinate 5,085 of SKZT01000093.1, read as the reverse complement.
AGGGCGATGAGTCCCTGACCGTCCGCATCAAGACGCTTATAAACCTTAAGGAGCATGTCAATGAAACCGTGGACGGGATAAAGCATTGGATGGTCGAAATCCAGGGCTACGGGAATCGGCTTAATGCGGTTGATCTCAGCCCAGATGGCCTTGCCGATGATCTGCGTTATGCGCTGATAATCCCATCCACCTGGGCTGCCGAGGTTCCATTCGGAATGATATCCCAGAAATGTCTTCAATTTTCACCTCTTGACTGTATTAAAGTTTCAGGGCGCTGATACACGCCTTTATTTCCTCAGGGCTAAGGCTGTCAAGTTGGTCATAATAACCGGCAGCACTCATGGCCCGGGGCATGAAATGAAACTCATCGCTGGCGCACATGACCGGAAAAACCGATGCCAGATATTGGAAATAATCAGATGCCATCGCACTCAGAATATTTGCAATTAGCTCTTTTCTGACTTCAGGGATGCCCCGGAGTGATTTTTGCGTATCTCTGACCATCATTTTCAAGTTTATTTTTCGAGGATTATCCAATGCCCATAATGTCTCCGCGCAATATGCATCTAATTTCCATAGATCAAGAGTCCTGAATTTATTTGCATTATAAAAACACCTTGCTTCTGCATATCCCGGTGCAGGCGGATAAATCCGCCAGGGTGTGCGGATGAATCCGCACCTACAAGCTTATTGAATCCTTACCTTAACACTGTTGCCGCCGCGGTATCACCAGGCTTTTGTCTATTAAATGTTTATGTTTTTTTCGCATAAGTCTAAAGTATTGTTATTTTATTCACGCTCCTGGAAGGCCTCCATTTTTATATATTGCCAAACTGGGACGATGGTTCTGTCGTGATAACCCATTAGCAGACACGTTACAAATTCGGGTTCCCTGAAGGGGAACTGTGTTATAGCCGGGGGTTTTAACCCCCGGTCAGGCTATCTTTCACCTTTTAAAATAATAATGGATGAAATCTATATGATTTTATAAAAGAAAATATGTCAATATAAAAACATGGCTTTTTAAATTGTATTTTTGATTCGTAACATGTTCTTGACTTTTTATACCATGCTGACTACTTTTCTCTCAACGTAAATTTTGAAAGGAGATACAATGGAAAAAGTAAAAAATGGTGATTTTGTGCAGGTGCACTATGAAGGAACTCTTGAGAACGGAAATACTTTCGACACCAGTCGAAACGGACAGCCTATTGAAATACAAGTGGGGGAGGGGCAAGTTATACAAGGGTTCGAAGAAGCCTTGATGGGTATGGAACCTTCTGAGAAAAAGCAGATCATGCTTACGCCGGATAAGGCTTATGGCGAGCGTGATGAATCCTTGCAACGGGCTTTCGATCGTGAACAGATACCCCCTGAAATGGATCTTAAAGTCGGTGACACGGTTGCACTCCATACACCCCAGGGACAACGGGTACCTGTTCAAGTAAAATCCGTGGATGATCAAAAAGTGGTCGTGGACCTGAACCATCCACTGGCAGGGGAAACCTTGAATTTTAATATCGAGGTAATGGGAATCACAGATCAACCCACACAGGGGGGATGCGGATGCGGATGTGCCCCTCATGAAGCAAAACCTGGTTCGCCGGAAGATTGTGGTGGATGTAGTACCCCCGGATCTTGCCATTAGAGATTTCCAGCCTTTTCTGTGCGGTCCTGCAAGAACGTTTCCTACATTGCCAATGAGCAAATGCATGGATTAAAATAACTGTAAAGTTTACATGTTAATTTAGCAGACATTTTTTTGCTCCGGCGGTTAAACTGCCGGAGCAAAAAACTTTAGGAAAGAATTAAAACACCGTGGACATACACATACCCTTACACACAGTTATTTATTTAATTGTGGGCGTGGCATTGTTGACTTCGGGGAGAAGACTTTTCTGGCTTTTTGTGGGATGTGCGGGGTTTGTTATAGGATTTGAATATGGTGGAAACCTGACAGGAATTCAGGAGCCATGGTTATTGTTAATCATCGCTTTTTTAACGGGGTTGGCAGGGGCTCTTTTGGCTTTTTTTCTCCAGGGTATTGCAATCAGTGTCGCAGGCTTTCTTGTTGGAGGTTATGCGGCAATTAACATGGTTGAGCTTCTGGAATATTCTACCCAGGATTATTTTCTGCCCATCTACCTGATAGGCGGAATCATCGGTTTGATACTGATGTTTTTGATTTTTGATTATGCACTCATTTTTTTGTCTTCCATTATCGGTGCTTTTGTGATTGTCCACGCTCTTTATTTAATACCTCCTGTGAAAACCATGGTTTTTCTGATTCTGGCAATGGCTGGGGCCGTTTTTCAATCGACAGTATATCCGCGCCGTTATCGTACGAGACGTTCAAGGTAGCCTATATATCCAGGCCATGGCATAAAAAATGGAGTGCGAAAGCTGTGCTTTCGCAAAATGCAAAAGCACAGCTTTTGCACTCCGGTTAAAAATTTTGCACTCCGGCTAAAAATTCGAAAAATTTAAATCCTGAAAACCTGTAGTAAAAACTGATCACTTTTCCAGGGATAATGTATGGTTTTCAACTCGATTATTTTTCTTGTATTTTTCGTAGTGGTACTATTCGTTTATTACCTGCCTTTACCCTGGAAGATAAAAAAAAACCATTTATGGATAGCCAGTTATCTTTTTTATGCAGCGTGGAATCCACCCTTTGTGGTTCTTCTTTGGATTTCCACCGTTGTGGACTGGTTTGTCGGAAAAGCAATAGGAAACACCCAGAAGCTTGCAAAAAAACGTGCATTGTTAGTGTTGAGTTTGTGCACCAATTTGGGGCTCTTGGGATACTTCAGGTATGGTGAATTTTTATTAGAGTCTTTTATTGCAGTTTTGGAAACATTTAATATTCAATTTCAACCGGCTGCTCCCGACGTAGTACTTCCGGTAGGCATTTCTTTCTACACCTTTCAGTCTCTTTCCTATACACTTGATATTTATCGGGGAAAATTAAAACCTTGGCATTCATTTTCGGATTTCGCCCTTTTTGTCACTTTTTTCCCGCAATTGGTTGCCGGTCCGATAGTTCGTGCCGCCGCTTTTCTGCCTCAATTGATAAAACCAAGGCAAACATCGTCCAGGCAGTTTGGATGGGGTTTTTATCTGTTGTTTATCGGGCTGTTTGAAAAAGTGATACTGGCAGATACTTTGCTGGCTCCAATAGCTGATAAGGTATATGCACAGACAGCCGATGCCGGTTTTATAGATGCCTGGATCGGTACCCTGGCATTTTCCGGGCAGATTTTTTTTGACTTTTCCGGATATTCCAACTGTGCCATTGGGGCTGCGCTGTGCCTGGGTTTTGTGTTACCCGATAATTTCCTTTTTCCTTATGCTTCCACTGGGTTTGCTGAATTCTGGAGGCGCTGGCATATCTCTCTTTCTACCTGGCTCAGAGATTATCTGTACATTTCATTGGGTGGCAACCGCAAAGGACGGAAAAGAACCCTGATTAATCTCATGCTTACCATGCTGCTGTGCGGGCTGTGGCACGGCGCATCCTGGCGCTTTATATTCTGGGGGGGGCTGCATGGAGTATATCTGGTGACAGAGCGGGGCTTTCGAGCTGTCTTTAAAGATGTTGATTTTTTTAAGCGCACCGGTATACGTGTCGGTTTAATGCTGGTAACCTATTTTTTTCTTTGTATAAGCTGGGTATTTTTCAGAGCCTCGGACTTTTCATCGGCATTCAGCCTTGTTTCGTCCATGTTGTTTTATCCTGGGGTATCCGGACTTCTTGACCAGGAAGAAGTAATAACCGTATTGGTGATTTCGGCAGCATTATTATTTGCACACTGGAAATTGCGGGATAAAGGTCTGGAATTATTTATGGAAAAGATACCCATGTGGGTACGGGCAATTGTTTTGGCTTTCTTTTTAATTTCTTTAGCGTTGGTGCCAACAGATGAACGAGCTTTTATCTACTTCCAATTCTGACGAGCGCATGAGCTTAAAAGACTGGGGGCGGGTTTGGCTTCTGGGGATAAGCGTTGCTGTTTTCCTTTTGAGTGGATGGGAAATTTTTTGGCGTATCCGCGGATTTGAACCGGCTGTTCAGGATGATTGGAGCATATGGGCAAAAATAAGGCGTCAGGCCATTTATAAAGGTGATGACGCAATTATGGTAGTAGGGGCATCACGGATCCAGGCGGGTCTTCACCCGGATATCTTTGAAAAAAGCACCGGAAACCGCCCCCTGATCCTGGCCATAGACGGGAGCAATCCCATACCGGTTCTGGAACATCTGGCCGAAGATAAGCGGATTACAGGAAAAGTAATTTGTTCGTTTATCCCCATGTTTCTGGGAGAAGACTCGGAGGATTTCGGCCGAAGTCACCAGTGGATTCGCCAGTATCAGGAACAAAGATGGTCTTCCCGCATTGAAACACAACTTTCCCTTTGGTTGCAGCAGGCTTTGGTCTTTCGTCACACCGGCCTGCTTCCCGATAAAATTCTGGAAAATATCCGGGAGGGCCAATGGCCGAAACCTCCATATGCTCCCATGAGACCTGATCGCTACCGACCAATGGATTTTACAAAGACGGATGTGGATAGAATCCGTCGCGGACGCATAGAAAGAGAAAAAGAGTTTCAGGAAAAAGCCCAGCCCCTTTCACAGCAACGTTTCATGGAAAAAGTTGCACGTATTGATAACATGGTGAAAAAAATCGAAGACAGAGGAGGCCGGGTGGTTTTTATACGGTTTCCGTCCACCGGTGTAGTTCGTGAACTGGAAAGCAAATCATGGCCACGTCAAAAATATTGGGATGTCCTGGCTGCCAATACCCAGGCAAAAACAATCCATTTTGAAGATTATCCGACGCTGTCTCAATTTGAATGCCCCGATGGCTCTCATCTGGATGTCAGGGATGCTGAAGCATTTACCAGGGCTCTGGTCGAGATTTTAAAGGATCAGGGAGTTATTCTGACTGTAACGGATTTGGGGGTGTAAAAATTATTATAATTATAACGGTATTTTTTATATTTCGTCCCTACGGGACTCTTGAAATCATAGGAAATGGTGTTGCTATAAATATTTTGTCCCTAGCGGGACATTTTTCAGGTTTT
>SKZT01000204.1 GCA_007127235.1 Desulfobacteraceae bacterium | reverse complement strand
TCGGTAATCCATGGCCTTGATATTGACCTCACAAGCCCATAAACAATTGAACCCATATTTTAGAATTTTGGGAATGAGAATCCGAGAGTTACCGAAGGTTCTGAAAACAACGATTTTTACATCGTGGTGTTTTAAAACGTTCATTATCGGAATGTAGCTGTTTAACACGAATTTTTCGTACATGTCTGGGGACATGAGCGGACGGTCGTTTCCACCTATAGGTTCGCTGAAAATGGCTGCATCTACTTCAATTTCGCTTAATATCTTATTTGTTAGGGAAGCGCAGAATTGTGCCTGTATCGCCAAAGCCTCCTCTACAAATCCAGGGTCTTGTGTCAGTTTAAACATTACATCCAAAAATCTTGACCAGTCATTAACTCCCAGAGACAGAAAAAAGCCGCGATGAACACGAAGCATGACCACATGGTCACGGTTTTTATATTCACGGATACGGTTATTCCAATTTTCAGGAAGCCTTTCAGGGTCGTAAGGATCAAGATAATCTTTAAAATCTTTCAATTCTTTTTTGGTTGTGGGCCATTGTTTCAAGTCTGGTCGCGGTTCCATATCCGGAAACAGCTCTTCCCGACGATCGGTTTCAAACAGACTCGAAATTCTCGTATTTGCAGGCAGTCCCTGTTTTTTCCACGCCTCAATCACCTCATCGCGTATGCCTTCTTCAAAATAAGGTACACGATCAACCGGCTTATGGCGCATGACTTTTATGAAACGTTCTCGGCTGTTCATTTTTGTAACCTCTACTCATATATCCTTATCAATACTTAGGCATATACTATAGCTTTCCAGAAATTGTGAGGGATAGTCAAGGAATGGCTTCAGCGAACAACTCCTTATAAGAACAAAACCAGGTATAAAACCACCGGAGAGCCCATAAAGATAAGTATTTTGATCTGTTTATCTCAAAATTATCTGTTAACTGCAAAATCAGCCAGGTTGAAACATCACCCTCTACTTTGAAACGGGTGCAATGTTGGAAGGATCATTTATCTTGACGGAATTAACCTGTTTGGATACCTGGCTGGTCTTAAACTCGGTAACTGTCCTCTCAGCCAAAATTTCCTGCAGCATCTTGATGTCATGGTTTTCGTGATCCAGCCAGGCCTCATATGTGTACTGAGGTAAGACAGCCGGCATACGACCATGGATATCCTTGAGACCTTCGCTGGCATCCCTTGTGATGATGGTACAGGATCTGTAGGGTTCGCCTTCGTTGTCCTTATTCCACCAAGTTTCCCACAGGCCGGCAAAGGCAAAAGGCTTCTTATCGGGTAACGTTATGAAAAAGGGCTGCTTGTCTCCTTTGGGACCTTTCCACTCGTAAAATCCGTCTGCAGGTATAAGGCACCTTCTTTTCTTGAAAGCATCACGAAAACTTGGTTTTGATGATACCGTTTCCACCCGTGCGTTGATCATTTTGTAGCCGGTGGAAATATCTTTGGCCCAGTGCGGAACAAGACCCCAATGAAGCTTTTCCATCACGTTTAAGCTTTCCTGTTGGATAATTGCAAGGATTTCCTGTGTGGGTGCCACATTGTAGTTGGGAGTGACTTTGGATAGGGTTCTATCTATGGGAAAATGATCCTGGATCTGTTCAAGCGTGCTGAAAACGACGAATCTACCGCACATGATATGGGTTCCTTTTGTCCGGTCATGTATTTTTCCTTAAGAGTATGCCGGCGGGGGGTTCATTGTCAAGATGATCCTGAGAGGGAGTAAAGGTGTTGTTCAGGTTGGAGTAAATATTTTTGCCGCCGGACAAAAAATCTGCTGCATCAACCAGGCCATTATTTTAGGACTAAATCAAAGACCGTATGATCTGAGTGCATGGTTTTTGGGTTTGCAGCAGGATTTGCAAGGCTTTTTAAATGAGCTTGTTTAAAAGAAATGCCACATCCCTTATTTTTCGAATGCCTCAATAAAGGAATCAGCAAAGATTTCTCGGTTCATAACTAATTTTGCTGTAAGAATGGTATGGATGAGGTCATTGTCCAGGACATCGCATATCAGGGCATCCAGGCCATTGGCAATGAGCATGGCTGTAAACACCCTGTTGATGAATTTTTTATGAACAGTGCCATTGGATATGTTTGAAAGGCCAGCCACGATATGGGGCGGGGGGTCTGAGAACAAAGTAAACTGTTTTACCGCGTTTAATATTTCTTTGGCCTGGTCCTGCATATATCTAAGGGGCATAATGATGGGGTCAATGAACAGGTTTTCTGTCTGGATACCATGTTCCATGGCCTTTACAAAAATCTTACCCGCGTTTTCCACGCGTTTATCTGCGCTTTTGGGGCTTCCGGACGCATCCATGACCAGGCAGATAATGGAGGCCCCTGATTCTTTGACCAAGGGAAACATCTCGTCCATTTTGTCATCCACAGCTGTTACTGAGTTAATAAGGGGCGGTTTTTGGCATACTTTTACCGCTTCTTTTAAGATATCTATTTTACTGTTATCAATGGATATGGGAATATCCGTGACTTCCTGCACGGACTCTATCATCCAGCACAGGTCTGAAGCCTTATTGGATACGGCTCCCATATTAACATCCAGATAAGAGGCCTTGGCATGAGCCTGTTTTTTTGCCCATTCCTGTATGGTTTTTTTGTCCTTTTGCTCAATAGCGGCTTTGACATCCTTAAATCCTGCATTGATGCGCTCTCCGATCAATATCATCACATACCTCACATTAAGCGGAAAACAATTCCACAGTATTTTTAAAATTTTTAATGGCTGCCGGATGGGCCATAACAAAGATATCAGCTCCTGCCTGAAGGTAAAGCGCAGCACAGGCAGCTTCCCACATTGGCGCGCGTTTAGCCAGTTTGCCCCAGCCCGGCACGATATCGTCATCTGCAGAAGCCTCTTTTACCCGATAGGTTTCAGATGCAATATCGCATATCTGGGGCATGGCCATGAGTTTGTCTCCTTTCAGGCCCGTGATGCGGCAGCGTTCCAGAATTGAATAGATATAATCAAGGCCATATCCCAGGGCTGCTGTGCTTTGGAACATCACTACATCCTTGAGGTCAAAACCAGCATCCTGGATCAGGATATTGATTTGTTTTCCTATGTTGATGTCGCAGGGAGCTTCAGCAATAATTTTATGCTTGCCTGCTTTGCACAATGCGATAATGGTGCGGTAATTGGATTCTTTGGCAGAGCCCACAAGGCAGTTTTCGCCTTTGGCAACATGCAAGGGCCAAGGAACAAGGTATAAGACTCAAAATTCGAAGCATTAAAGGAAAAATTCGAAGCACGAAATTCGAAACAAATTAAATTTTTAAAAATTCAAATGATAAAAAGGGCCGAGGTTCAAGGGCAAAGGATTTAGTCTTGTTTAAGATATTTAATGAGACCGAACAGCGCTTTATGCCTTTTCCTGAGATTTGAGTTTTTTTATTCTGTGTTGCAGTAGAAATCATTTTTATTTGAAAGGCAGAACAATACCATCCCACCAAATCCCTGATCATTTGGAAAAGCTCGTTTAAGGTGGTCCGCTCGCCAAATGCCACATTGTATACCTGGTTGACGGCATCAGGGTTTAATGTTGTTGCGGCCAGAATATTGGCCTGAGCGCAATTGTCGATGTAACAAAAATCCCGGTTGGATGATCATTCCAAACCTCATCTCTGCAATATCCATATGGGTAATCCTTATTAAATTTTTCGCTCCGATAGTTTTTTCTCAATAATTTTAAAATTATGCTTTAAGGTACCACCTTGTCAATGGGTTAAGGGCTGCGGGTCGAGGGGTTACCTGTTATCGGTTTAAAAGGGCAAAGGGCCAAGGTTCAAGGGCCGATCCGGTTTTCTTCTTCAGAATCGTCGTTTTTTTTACAGAAGATAACGAAGGAAACTAAGAAAAAAATCTTTGTTATCTTCGTTTTCTTCTGTGAAATTATTCCTCAAACCTATTAATTCTGAAATGATTATGCTTTTCTCTGCGCCTTAGCGGCTTTGCGTGAGAATTGAAAGGGTTAAGGGCCGAGGGGTTACCTGTTATCGGTTATCTGTTATCGGCTATCGGTTATAGGTGAAAAAGGCGATAGGCTATGGGGTTACAAGTTATCGGTTAAGGGAAACACTAGTCGGAAATCATTTGTTTCCTCAAAATTTTTTGGGCAACCCTGCCTGCTTTAGCACTGCGTTTGCAGTGTGCCTGGATTTTATTGAATTATCCACCACAAATCGAATTTTGGTTATCGGGCTGTACCAGATTTCATGGTCACCTTTTCCTTGTCGCTCCAAAAAACAACCTTCCTTGTGTAAATATTTTTTTAAATCTTTGGTATAGTCTGTCATCAGACATCTTTGCCCTGAAGGATTTCAAAACGCCTGGAAATTAATTCAAAAGGAATTTCCTGCTTCATCTCTGTTCCGTTGGCCTCGAGAAGTTCCGGAATCATGATTTTAAGTTTTTGGATCAAACCTTCAAGGGTTTTTTCTTCGGTAGCAAGCCCGGGCACATCATCACTGCTCGCAACCCATACCTGCGCTTCATCATCCCATTCCGCCCTTATAAATAATGGTTTTATTGCCATAACAGAGCCCCCTGCTTACGGTTCATGTTTTTTTTGATTTATTTTATTCCACTGCCCTTTTTTGTATTGTCTTATAAGCTGCCATTTGTGTCAATGGAAGAACCTGGCTATCAGTGCGGAGGTTATCTGATTAAAAGGCTATAGGTAAAGAAAATTCGAAATCCGAATATCGAAATTCGAAACAAATTAAAATTTTAAAAATTCAAATGACAAAAACAAAAAATAAAAGAGTAAATTCAAAAAAAACTCATATTAAATTCGGAATTTGAAACCCCGGTGAAACGGAGAAAAATACACCGATTTCACAGGGCAGGCAAGTTAGAATATTAGAATTTCAAATGTTAGAAACGAGTGCAAGAAAATGGTTTGGGAATCTTCTCCCCTGTATCGAGCAGTTGGAGCCGATATTGGGACTCCTTGGCTTCCTTGCGACAGATCTTGATTATCATCAGAAAAAAATCTTTTTTGCTCAACGAGTCATTAGCCTCTATATAATTTGCTCCAACTGAGCCTGAGGATCTTACAAGCTGTTTAATGTCTTCGATGTTGGCAATCGTTTTGGGGAGATGCTTTACAAATGACCTCGTTTCTTTAGCAAACTTTGCGGTTCTGTCCTCCAGATCGTACGTTTTGCTCAACTGGTTCACTTTGTACCCGATTTCCGAATTAAATCTTTTGTCATTTGAATTCACTATCTTTTAATAAAGGGATTGTTCTTATCCGGATAGATTTTTCGGTGACGGATACTATTGCTCCGGATTTCAGCTGTTCGATTATCGAGGGCCAAATGTTTTCGATCAGATCAGCAAGCGCCGGCCCTTTTAATCCTTCTTGCCTTATCCTTACAACCGATGGTTCCGACTCGTTTGCGACCGCTAAAATTGCATGGAAATAAGCATCCAATGTTACAATCACTCTTTTTTCCGCTCTTGCATATTCTAAAATCTCATTATCCGAAGCCCGGCTCAATCCGATATCGCCTGTGTGAAGAACATCCCATCCTTTTTCTTTGAGAATTTTCGCGGCTGTTCTGGG
>SKZT01000296.1 GCA_007127235.1 Desulfobacteraceae bacterium | reverse complement strand
ATGCAGACGGCATTTTTTAAACTGGCCAATGTTATTCCTGTCGATGATGCTATCGGTTATTTAAAAGACGAACTGGCAGAAATTTTCGGCAAACAGGGAGAGCATGTGGTTCGCATGAATTGCGATGTCATTGACAAAACACTGGAACATTTGGAAAAAATCGAATACCCTCAATCATGGGCCAATGCAGAAATTACTCCCAAAATAGAACCTGAGGATGAAAACGGAATTCCCGAATTTGTCAAAAAAGTGATGTTTCCAATGAACCAACAAAAAGGCGACCTTTTGCCTGTCAGCGCTTTCAGGCCAGACGGCATTTTTCCGGTGGGTACTTCCAGGTATGAAAAACGTGGCGTGGCAATCAATGTTCCGGAATGGATCATGGAAAATTGCGTGCAGTGCAATCAATGCTCCATGGTTTGCCCACACGCCTCCATTCGACCGTCCTTGTTGACCGACGAAGAATTAACCCGGGCGCCGGAAGGTTTTACCGCTCTCAAAGCATTGGGAAAAGAGCTGAAAGGATATCACTTCCGTATGCAGGTCAATACTCTGGATTGCCAGGGATGCGGCAATTGCGCCGATATCTGTCCCGCAAAAAAACCGGCACTGGTCATGAAACCGCTTAAAACACAAACAGAGCAGCAAATCCCCTGTTTCGAGTACGCAATGGCTTTGCCGATCCGGGATAATCTCGCCAATCGCTTTTCAGTCAAGGGAAGTCAGTTTTACCAGCCACTGCTTGAGTTTTCAGGGGCCTGCGCAGGATGCGGCGAAACCATTTATGCCAAATTGCTGACCCAGCTTTTTGGTGAAAGAATGGTCATCGGAAACGCCACGGGATGCAGTTCCATATGGGCCGGCTCAGCGCCATCGGTACCCTATTGTACAAATAAGGATGGCCACGGGCCCACATGGGGCAATTCGCTCTTCGAGGATTCCGCCGAGTTTACCTATGGGATACACCTGGGACACCTCCAGCAACGTCAACACCTTGCAGAATTGATACAACAAGCTTTGGAAACGCCGATATCAGATGAACTCAAAGCGGCCCTTAGAGGATGGCTTTCCAACCCCAATAACCCTGAAAACTCAAAACATTACGGTGATCTTCTCAAGGCAATTTTGCCCCACTATCTGAATGATCCTCTTTTGCATAGGATTTACCAGGCAAAAATGCTTTTTACCAAAAAATCTTACTGGGTTTTTGCCGGAGATGGCGCCGCTTATGATATCGGATTCGGGGGTATCGATCATGTATTGGCCAGTGGGGAAGATGTCAATATACTTGTTTTCGATACCGAGGTTTATTCCAACACCGGCGGCCAGTCTTCCAAAGCCACCCCCAAAGGTTCCATTGCCAAATTTGCGGCATCCGGTAAAAAAACCGGCAAAAAAGACATGGCCCGAATTTTTATGACTTATGGATATATCTACATCGCCAATGTATCCATGGGCGCCGATAAAAAACAGCTCATTAAAGCGTTCCAGGAAGCAGAAAGTTACGACGGACCTTCAATTATTTTCAGCTACGCTTCCTGCATCAACCATGGTATCAAAAAGGGTATGGGAAAGAGCCTGGAAGAACAAAAACTGGCAGTAAAATGTGGATATTGGCCCCTTTTTCGCTTTGATCCCAGACTCAAGGAACAAAACAAAAATCCTTTGATACTGGATTCAAAAGAACCCGACGGAAGCTTTCAGGAATTTATCGCCGGTGAAATCCGATATGCATCCCTGGCGAAAGATTATCCCGAAGAAGCCAAAAAACTTCATTCAATGCTTGAGCAAGATTGCATGGAACGCTATGAAATCCTCAAACAAATGGCCAGTATAAATCCGGCGGAACATACCATTGAGGAAAACAAATTAAACTAAAATAGTCGACCAGGAGTGCAGAAGCTTTGCTTTTGCACTCCTGAAATTGAACCTAAAACTTGATCATCGAGTAAAAGAAGAAACAGCCATGGACCATTGTCAACAATGTGGAACCTGCTGCCGCAAAGGCGGCCCCGCAATCCATCGGGAAGACAAACCACTTTTGGAAAAAGGGGCCATTTTGTTAAAATATCTTTTTACCATCAGAAAAGATGAGCCGGTATATGACAATGTCCGCGGCTGTATACTTTTATCACCCTCTGATATAATCCGGGTTAAAAACCAGGAAGCTTCAAGCGCCTGTACATTTTTTAACCCGGAGCATAACAATTGTAATATTTACGCTGACAGACCCCTGGAATGCCGCTTGCTCAAGTGCTGGGACACCCGTGAAATAGAAAAAAAATATAACACCGGACGTCTTTGCCGAAAAGAACTCATTGAAGATATTCCTTCTTTATACGAACTTGTGCAATACCATGAAAATCGTTGCGCCTATGAAAAAATCAAAAAATTAATTCATCAACCGGATCAGGATAAAAATAATGACGATTCCAAGACCATTCGGAAGATTATGTCATTTGACAATCATTTTCGGGCATTGGTAATCGAAAAATCCCTCTGCAAACCCGAAATCATGGATTTCCTTTTTGGCTTACCACTGCAAAAAACTCTGTCGCGCATAAGAAAATTTAGGGAATACCAGATTAAAAAACTTGATGATCGAGTTTAACAAAGAAGTTAACATACATCAGTGGTCCGGAGTTTTTGGAGCCGGACTCGTTGATGACGGTGAAACCACAATCAACCCTTTCTTTCAAGGTTCCTTAACCGTGCTCAATCCAAAATCCAGTACAATATTATGGGTCCCCAAGATATCAGCACCCGCTATATTGCTTAAACAAGGGAGGTAGTCGTGTCCGTAGTCCGGTAGACGGATCAGATTACGCATAAAAAAACGTAAATTCCTGCCTGTCCCCTTGAGGACTTGCCCGTCATTTTCATCGATTAAAATTCTAAAACAATTAAAGACGTACAAACTTAATTTACAGTAAGTGACGGGCAAGTTTCTTATACTTCTTAATCTCCCGTCGGTATTGCATCGATCGGTTCCTCAAATGCAATAAAGAGAATGCACGGCTCGTCCGAAACGCATGAAGCAATGTGCGGCAGTTTCGCCGGACCGTATGCATATGTTCCGGGTCTCATGAAAACAGGGTCCTGGCCATCATAATCAATGTGCAATTCACCGGAAATCAATACCATTCTTTCTGCGGATGTATGCAAATGATGAGGTGCCGTTGTGCCGCCTTGCAGTTTGAAGAAAATATCAGCATTACGTTCTTCGGGATTACCCTGCAACACGGCAAGACGGCAGTCATCGGGCATGAATTCAGGACAGTGATGCCACTCGAGAGCATTGTCACCTGCATTCCAGATGAATGCCTTCTGTTTTTCCTGACTGAAACCGGGATGAACAAGAAGTACTAAGATCACTGTTATAAAGGTGATACGGTATATGTATGAGGATATCATGACCAAGCTCTCCTATTGGTTTATGATTGATGTGATAATGGTTTGGTATCAGTTCTCCGATTCTGCCATCTCCAGCCCCGCAAGAGCGTTCCGGCGGTTTGGGGTGCGTTGGAGGGATGCCTCAAAGGCGGCCTTCGCTTGCTCGAAGCGCTCCTCCTTGAGCAGCAAATCTGCGTATAGCTCCCGGACGGGCAGGACTTCACCCGGTGTGGTCGGGTGTTTGTCCATGGAGTCCTCAAGATCGGCCGCCTCACTCATGAGTGGGAGTGCTTTTTCGGTCTCACCCTGTTCGTAGAGGATCCAGGCCTCAACCGCTTTGCCAAGAGCTTCGGTCATGTAGGCCCAGTAAGCATCGTCGGCCGCACGCAATGTTTCTACCCGCTTCCGGATTTCATCGCGATCGATTTCAGCCTGTTCGAGATCTCCTGAACGTGCCGCTCCCAGCCCGCGTGCATAATAAAAAATAGCTTCGGCCGCTGGGAAATCTTCCCAGGAAAGGACGGCAGGTTTTCCCGGTTCAAGCCTGGCGGCTTCCTCCCACATCTGCTGTTCCAGGTAATATCGTGCCTGAGGCGCGGCAATGTTGTAGGCGGCAAAGGAAGCCGGCCACATTTCGTCAATTCCCTGAACTTTTCGCAGCGTTTCTTTCGCCTTCTCTTCATCTCCCATTTGGAGGTATGCGTACATCATATAATCCAGGGCATGGATGTAATGGGCGCTGGCGTGACCATCTTCTTCGAGCTGTCGAAGTGCTGCCTCTGCAGAACGCTCGTTCCACTCGGCGGTCTCCTCCCAATACCCGAGCCGCACAAAGATATGGCTGGGCATGTGAAGGGCGTGGGGCGTATTCGGTGCCAACTTATCGTAGCCTCGGGCCGCCTCCAGAGCTTTGTGGGCCAATTCGGCGCTGTCGTAGGCGTGGAGAAGATAGTGGTAAAGGCCGGGGTGCTTCGGATGATCATCGAAATACTCCTCGATCAAGGCTCCCGCCCGGAGCTCACGAGTGAAGTCCCTCTCCTCATGTGGTGAAAATTGTGTCATCGCGTAGCACACCTCCGCCAGGGCGTAAAAGGCTGCTGCATCCACGTCTTCGGGATAGGATTTGTGTAGCTCCCGCTGGGCTTCCAACCAGGCCTTGATCCGTGCCTCGTGATCCCTCGCGGGGCTTTCCCTGGGAGGTTCAGGATCGGTAAAAAATGCTGCAACTGCCGCGATGTACCTTTTCTCGCGTTCGGTTGGCGCCCCAAGTTCCCGGGCCTTGGCCACGGCGGCCTTACCGCGCTCAAGACCTTCCGGGGATGTGGGATGCCAGAGTGGCTGAAAGCTCGTCATGGCAATGCCCCAGTGCGCCATCGCGCACGAGGGATCGGCTTTCGCCGCCGCTTCGAAATACGGGCGCGCCTGTTCGTACATCATATGGTGTAGTTGCGCCAGGCCCGTCTCAAATTCCTGCTGCGCTTTTTCGTTGCACGAGATTGGGAAGTTTACGACCCCGAGTTGCGTTTCCTTTTCTGTTTCGTGTTGAGCCCAAACAAAAGTGCTCAAACCCATACTCAGTGACAAAAGAAGGGCACATGTCCAAATTCTGTGTTTGCTTTTCATCATTTCCTCCTTACCTGTGATTATAATTAAGAACCGAAAGCCTGAGGGCCACAACTACCGTAGAACATCTCAGCGCTCGAATTCATTCGCACTGCTGAGTAACTCTTACTAATGGTGTTCAATTGCCGTTTCGATGTTCTGGCCGGAGGCAGCCACTCGCGATACCATCGCATGGTTTCCTCGAGTGCTTCCACAGGCCAGAACATAGGGCCGGCGACCACATTTTTTACCGGATGAAGCTGGTGGTTGGATCAATTGACCGAGTAGAGTTTCATCGAATTTTTCAATTGTCAATTTATTGACCACGATAATATCCTACTGATAGTATTTTTTTGGATCTATAAAGACTTTCTTTTTTGTTGTTTTTTTAAACTATTGTTTTGGATTATGGGGCCGCGATTCAGCCATTACATCCATTTTAAAACCAATCATTTATCGATAAAATAAAGCAATACCTGTATTTGCCTGAAAAATACAGTTTATATACTTTGGTTGGATGTTGAGCTTCCCAAAAAAAGTGTATTTACTGCCTCCATTGAGTTTTGTTCTGTTGCAGAGTCCTTAGGCGTCAGGTTTCAGGTGTCAGGTGTCAGGT
>SKZT01000094.1 GCA_007127235.1 Desulfobacteraceae bacterium | reverse complement strand
GCGGAAAAGACTTGATTGCCATGGGCATTCCACCGGGACCGGAGATGGGAGAAATCCTGAAAAAAGTAAGGGAGGCCCGGGATTCAGGGTATCTGCAAAATAAAGCCGATGCTGTGGCCCTTGTCTGGTCGATGGTTCAGCGTGGAAAGGTTTAGTATTAATTGCCGGTATCTTTAAGTTTTGCCTCGGTTATAATTTCCGAATGAAGTGTTCGGTGGACCGGACATTTTTCGGCAATTTCCAGCATTCTTTTTCGCTGTTCATCATCGATATCCCCCTTGATTTGAATTTCAAGATCTATCTTATCCAGCCGTCCGGCCTTGGTCTCACAGGTTTCGCATTCATTTGCATGAATTTTCCGGTGTTTCAATTCTACCGATATGGATTCAACAGGCCATTTTTTCCGGTCTGCATACATGCGCAGGGTCATACAGGTACAGGCCCCAAGACCCGATACCAGAAGGTCATAGGGGGAAGGCCCCAGGTTTGCTCCGCCAACCGATTTGGGTTCATCCGCAATGATATGGTGACCGTTGGCTATGATGTCCGTCCGATAAAGGGTTTCACCGGTTCGGGCCATAATTCGGTTGTCTCCGGGATCTTCCACCCAATTTCTCTTTTCAGGAATATCGACATATTTTTTTGCCCATGCAGCGATCATGGAACCGACATAATTGGCATCGGTTTCTTTTGAAAGCAGGTGATCGGCTTTATCCAAAGAGATAAAGCTTTTGGGATGAAAAGCAGCTTTAAAAATGATCGCCGCATTTTCAGCATCAACGATATTGTCGGTGGGAGAATGAAAAATCAGAAGGGGTTTTCTTAAATTCCGAATGGCTTTTTTCATTTGGACCTGTTCCAAATCTTCTAAAAACTGTTTTTTAACGGTAAATGGCCTTCCACCAATTGAAATTTCCGCCTGGCCCTGTTTTTCTATTTTTTCCCATGAGTCTGTGATTCGGTTTTTGATATTAGCAGGGTCAGCCGGAGCAGCAATGGTGACCACTGCGCGCGTGGAATCGATTTTGGAGCCTGCATGCAAAACAGCGGCTCCGCCCAGAGAATGACCAATCAGAATGGCGGGCGATTCAAAGTTTTCCCCCATAAAATTGGCGGCATCCACAAGATCTTGAATGTTTGAAGATAAATTGGTTTCGGAAAAGTCACCTTCGCTGCTTCCCAGCCCTGTGAAATCAAAACGCAACACCGCTATCCCCTCATTGGTGAGTGCCCGGCAAATATGGGTGATGGCCCTCAGGTTTTTGGTGCAGGTAAAGCAATGGGCAAAGAGTGCATAGGCCAGAGGCTGCCGGTCAGCAGGAAGGTCAATTCGCCCTGATATGGTAACACCTGAGCTGTTCTTAAAGGTGGTTTTTGTAAATTCCATTTGAAATTACTCCTCACGGTTATTATTTTTACGAGGTACAATAGAAAACATAGCATAAAAACGATATTCATCATATGGTTTTTATCTAGAAAAATCCCAACCAAAAAGATCTCGGTGATAAAATGGAGATAGTGTGACTTCGGGGTAAGTCGGGTTCAATGTTCAATGTTCAATGTTTTAATGTCGGAGAAATGTGAGAATATTGCCATGTTGCTGACTTTTGATCAGATTGTGGTTTTTGTAATCCTGATAGTTACCCTTATCTTGTTTGTGTGGGGGCGATGGCGCTATGACATTGTGGCCCTGGCAGCTTTGTTGCTGGTTTTTGTGGCAGGGCTCGTACCGGCTGGGCAGGTATTTGAAGGTTTTGCCCACCCGGCGGTGATTACTGTGGCTGCAGTTTTGGTGCTCAGCCGGGGATTGCTCAATGCCGGTGTTGTGGATGTGATGTCGCGATATCTTGCAAAAGTAGGAGACCGTCTGACAATTCAGATGGCAACCCTCACCGGTATTGTGGTGCTGTGTTCCGGATTTATGAATAATGTTGGCGCTTTGGCCCTGCTTATGCCGGTGGCTATATGGATGTCACGGCAAAGCGGCCGATCACCCTCTTTGCTGCTTATGCCTCTGGCTTTCGGATCCCTGATAGGCGGACTGATCACCCTGATCGGAACGCCCCCAAACATCATTATTGCCACTTACCGTGCTGAAACAGGCGTTCCGCCTTTCGGTATGTTTGATTTTGCTCCGGTGGGAGCCGGCGTTGCCATGGTAGGCTTGATCTTTATTTCGCTGGTTGGTTGGAGGCTTACTCCCATGAGAGAAGGGCGGAGCGCACCTGAAGAGTTGTTTCAGATCGAAGACTATATCAGTGAAGTACGGGTTCCCGAAGACTCCAAAATCGTGGGTAAAACCCTTTATCATCTTGGCCTGGAACTGGAAAAAGATACCGAGGCCACGGTCGTCGGACTTGTCCGGGGCGATCAGCACATACCGGCACCTTCCGGGTATCAAATCATCATGGCCGGCGACATTCTAATTGTGGAGGCTACCCCGGAAGATTTAAAATCTCTGATCGATGTTGTGGGATTGGAGCTGGCTGAATGTAAGGGAGATTGCAAGGCTTTATTGGGATCAGATGATATCCGGATTGTTGAAGCCATCATTACTCCTGATTCGCCCATGACCGGTAAGACGGCAATCAGCATGTATCTTCGAAGTTATTACGGTGTAAATCTGCTTGCCATCGCGCGCCAGGGACGCAGATTAAAAACGCGCCTGGGAAATACCCGTTTTGTTATAGGCGATATACTTCTGTTACAGGGAAGTCATGAGTCCATTCAGGAGGCTCTCAAGTCCTTAAGATGTTTACCGCTTGCTGAGCGTGGGCTTCGCCTGGACCAGCCCCGAAAAGTTTTCACGGCCATCGCCATTTTTGCTTCGGCAATGGCTGTAGCAGCATTTAACATATTACCCGTGCAGATTGCATTTATGGCCGCCGCCCTTATCATGATTTTTGTGAAGGTAATCTCGGTAGATGAATTATATGAAAGTATCGATTGGTCCATTATCGTTCTGCTGGGAGCCATGTTTCCCCTTGGTCAGGCACTGGAAACCACCGGTGGTGCGCAACTCATTGCCGGAAAACTGCTCATTTTGTCGGATCACTTTGCTCCCTCATTCATTGTTGCCGTTTTGATGGTCGGAACCATGCTGCTTTCCAATGTGGTCAACAATGCCGCGGCCGCAGTGCTGATGGCACCCATCGCCATCAGCCTGGCTCATGGCATGGGAGGTTCGGCAGACCCCCTTTTAATGGCTGTCGCCATAGGCGCTTCATGTGCGTTTTTAACCCCTGTCGGCCACCAGTCCAATGCTCTGGTGATGGCCCCAGGCGGCTATCGTTTCGGAGATTATTGGCACCTGGGCCTTCCCCTGTCCGTTCTGGTTGTTTTAACAGCCGTTCCCCTGATCATGTATTTCTGGCCCTTTTAAAGGATGACCCAGAACTTGTTGAAGGAGTGCAAAAGCTGAGCTTTTGCATTTTTTCTCATTGCCATGCTTTGCGTGGAAACTATGGTATAAAAATTATATTGACAAAATTCTTATCAACATATAAAAGAATGTTTATGTGTTGATATGGCATTTTCAATTTTAAAAAGACCACAAGAATATAGAACAATCCGAAAATTCAGGAATATGAAAACAAAATGTTGCGCAAAAATGGGTATTCATTGAAATGAGCGCCATAATCCATAAGCAGCAACCGCTATCCCATGAGGAAAGTTTGAAGGGTGCTGCTTTTCTTGCCAAAAGTTTGTCTGATGGAAACCGGGTAAGAATTCTTTTGTTGATAAGTGGCGGAAGAAAATCGGTTTCTGCGATTGTGGAGGAACTGGCGTTATCTCAACCCCTTGTATCACACCATTTGAAAGAGCTGAAGCGGTCTTTGATGGTTAAAGTGGAGCGGGAGGGACCTTTTGTTTACTATGAACTGGCTGACAGCAGAATTCTTGATGTTATCCGAAGCCTGAGTGAGATTGCCACAGATTTTCTGAATTCGAGAAAGACCTTTTGATTATAGCGGGAGGGATGTTTTTACCCATGGATGAACTGCTCAAAATTGTTACCCGTATGGACCCCGAAGATGCATTGGCGGAAATCACAAAAATACTCGAAATGTTGTTGGCGGGTTTGGATGCAGATGCACGCGAGCGTTTTCTAATGAACCTGATAGGGCGATCTGAAGGGGACAAGATATCCAGTCTGGTTCATTTGTGACTGGCCGAATGTATGGGCGAAGGTGTCGACCCGACGCAGATGTGTCAGAGTTTAGTGGATAAGGTTGCTCAATCCCGGCAGCTTGCTGCGATCACGGATCCTGAATTGCTGGTGTTGTTTGAGGAATGGTTTGAAGAGCTTGAGACGGAGATCTTGATTTATATCGATCCCAGGGGTTTTTAAATGAGGCCGAGCTTGCAAAAAATCTCGGACTGTCCCTGAGAGGAGCGACGCTTCTGCTTTCAAAACTGAGGCGGGAAAAAAAGCTGTGATCTGAATGATGAATAAATATCAAAAAATAACCGAAGCCAGAGTGCTTTGTAAAAACAGCCGTTCATATGCCTTCCGGGGGATTAATAGCACAGCATATAGAGCGCTTGTTGCCTTCCTCGTTTTTTACCGGTGCTTTTATTCTTGTTAAAGCCGATGTGTGAAACCCGCTAATATAGTTTTCCAGAAATAAGCCCGGTGTTTTAAATTTTTACGACATTGGGGTAAATTGAAGCAATTATGAAAAAAACAACATCACTATTAGCGGGCTTGATGGCTATGCTCATAACCGTAGCCGCTGTATGGTATTTACATCGCCCGTATATTCCCGAAGGTGCCACCTGGGAGGATGTCGTTGAAGAAGCAACAACTGGAGGGTATCAGCTTATAACCACCCAGGAGCTTTATGAACGCTACAAAGAAGAATCATCCGATATTTTGGTGGTTGATACACGCCAGCAATGGGAATACCGTTCTGCACATATCAAAGGTGCCGAAAATTTTCCCATGGAACCCAGCTGGTGGGCGCGATGGCGAAAAGCCGGAAAATTGGAGGATTTTTTAGGTCCGGACAAGCAAAGGGATATTGTGTTTTACTGAGATGGGCTGGCATGAGTCCGAAGTGACTCGGCGGCCCGTGTGGCCGTAAAGCTTGGTTATCAGAATGTATATCGTGATCCGTACGGCCTGCCTGACTGGCAGGAGATGGGCTTTCCTGTCCAAAGCGCTCCGGCAGGTTTGAGTCTTGATCACGAAACATCAGCCGGATACCTTACGGTGGAATTATTTCAAGGATGGGCTATTTTTTGGACACTCCTGGCTGTTTTTTTGGGAGGCCTGGCCCTGAATCTGACCCCATGTGTTTATCCCATGATTCCAATTACGGTCTCTTTTTTTGGAGGAAAATCGGCTGGGGGTAAACCAAGCCAGTTGCAACTGATTACCCATGGGTTATTGTATTTGATGGGACTTTCTTTTACCAATTCAATTCTGGGAGTACTGGCAGCGCTCACTGGAGGGCTCATGGGAGCCTTGCTGCAAAATCCCGTGGTTTTGCTTTTTATTGCAGGTATTCTGGTATTTTTTGCCACCAGCCTCTTTGGGTTTTGGGAATTGCATTTACCGGGGTTTCTGACCCAGATGGCGGGCAAATCCTATACCGGATATTTTGGAAGCCTTTTTATGGGGCTCACACTGGGTGT
>SKZT01000048.1 GCA_007127235.1 Desulfobacteraceae bacterium | reverse complement strand
TTTGTGATCCTTGTTTTATATCGGCCCTGACGCTATAAAACACCTTGCTTCTGCATGTCCTGGTGCAGGCGGATAAATCCGCCTGGTGTGCGAATGAATTCGCACCTACACGTTTATTGAATTCTTGGCTTAATGCCGGTGCAGCATTGGTATCGCCAGGCTTGTGTATAACAACACGGGGGTGCTGCCCCGGGCTGAGTATGTGACGCCATGTGCACTTCACAAGGCGATGAAAAAACGTATTTTAGAGGAAGCCATCCATGCCTTATGGAAAATGACAAATCAATTGGAATTGGTTTTCACTTCACCTGATAGATACAAAGCCATCTTAAGAGCGATGGGACCAATAATTTCATTAATCAGTACAATTGCAAGCACTACTGTGGATATATAAAGGGCTATTTCCGGAAACTGCCGATATGCCAACTGCGCAAGACCTATTGTCACACCGGCCTGAGTAATGTAGCCCATCCAGGCTACCCGGTTATATTGAGGAAGGTCGCCGGAAAGGGTGCCGGCAAGCCATGAGGCGGTTAAAATTGCAAATATGCGAACCCCTGCCAGGCTGAGGGCCAGAGGCCATGTTACAGATAAAGCCTGAAGATTCATGTGCGCTCCGGTTACCGAGAAAAAAAGCACATAAATGGGTATCTCGATTTTTTGAAGGTTGTTTTTAAAGAAAAAGCCGGACGGGGTAAAATTTTGAACAAAAAATCCGGCGCTCATGCAAATTAGCAGAGGTTCCAGATGTATTGAAAATCCCATGTATGTTTCCATTAAATAACTCATTGCCAATGAGAAACGGGCAATGCCGAATGCCAGAAAAAAAAGAAACAGTGGAAGATGCTCCCGGATATTTTCGATAAAAAAGGAAATTCCTTTTCCCATCGCTATCCCTGCGATAACCGAAAGCCCGATTTCTATCAGCACTACAAAAAAAGCCCCGTGAAAAGCATCTGCAGTTTGTGCAAAAAGCAATCTGACCACGGTCATCGCAACGGTAAAGAGAATAATAATGAGTACATCGATTGCAACGGTAACGCTTAGTATGGTTTCGGAAAAGGGTCCTTTTGCTTTGCACTCATTTATTACAGCAATTGCCGAAGATGGAGAACGCGCCACTGCCGTTGCCCCGAGAATAATTGCCAGAGCTGTGAGCTGAACCGGTGAAATGGCTTGAGTAAAGCTGAAAGATTGACCGAGAGAATTTACAAATGTGAATACGGCGGTAAATATGATGATTGCCTGAAACAGGACATTAAACGTAATTGGCCGGATTCTTTTTTTCAGCAGTTCCAAATGAAGACTTCCGCCGGCTACCAGGCCTATAAAGCTTAAGGCCAGGTCATTGATAAGGCCCAACCTCTGAACCATGTCGAAAGAAAGAAACCCACTCACATATGGTCCCGCGAGTATCCCGGTAAAAATGTAACCTCTGATTAAGGGGAGTCCGAAGCTTTTTAATATTTTTCCAATGATATGGGCCGAGAGCATCAATGCGCCTACAGACAGGTTTAACAACCCGGCTTGTTGCCAACTCGATTCAATATGGAGGCTTTTTAGCCATAAACAGACAAAAACCAGCACGATAAATGCAAGGCAGTAGCTGGCCAGGTTTTCTTTTCTCCAATAAGAACTATTCATTTGACTTAACGACAAACAAGCGTTTTTGGAAATAAATGCCGATAATATCGTTGAAGACAATGGCAACAATGGCGGTACTGACGACGATTAAGGTAAATTCTCCTCTGAACCCAAGTAATAAATCCAGCAATATTGCCAGGGGCAGTCCCCCCTGGTCTATAAGAGCCAGACCGAGTTTGGGGTTGTGTTTTTTTGAATCCGGTTTTAGTGCCAGGACCAAAAACCAGCCTGAAAATTTTCCCACACTTCTGAAAACAATATAGCTCACTGCCAAAATCAACGGCCATGCTGAGTCGAGTTTAAAATAGGCACCCAAAAAAACCAGTATCATCAGATATACGGGCTTTTCGACAGAAATCAGAAATTTGAAAATCCGTTCTTTTTCCAGGGAGAGATTTACCAGCCAAAAGCCCATTAAAAAATTCAATAAAAGAGGAGACAGGTTGAGAACCGATGCCATCCCGCTTGACAAAACCGCCATACCGATAATTATCAGGTGTAGTTCTTCACTGCGGCGCCATTTTGTCAAAAAGAGGGTATAGAGAATCAAAAGCCCAATGCAAGCGACAATGGTATTGCCGACTTCAATGGCAATACGATATAAAAATGAAACAGAAGAAGTTGGTTCCGGATGCAAAAGAAAGACAAAACCATACATGATTAGTGCACCCGCACCGCCGATACTGGAAATGTAGCGAAGAAGGTTCAGGGAATCTTTGTTGACAATGGAGTGGGCCGAAGCCACCAAGGCCAGGCCGGTCTGGGCCGTGCATGCAGCCCCGGCCCCAAGGGCGAGACTGTAGATGATTTTCATATTTTTCGGTATTTCGGGAAAAAGCCCAAACGTTAGATAAATTCCTGCAAAAACCAGAACCAGTGTAACAAGGCCTTCCCCAATAGCCGCCAATAATTGTAATATTGGAAACCTGCGCAAAATGGATATTTCAAACTGAAAGCCAAAGAGCATGCCCACCCAGGCCAGCAAAAGAGCCATGAGAGGCTCGAGCCCTCCGATGGAGTTTTCATCGAGCACATTGAAAAACAAGGGTCCCAACAAAACACCAAGGAGAATAAACTCGAGCCCCGACAGGTAGAAAGTTCGAGCGAACAGTGGAATTTTAAACTGACGGAAAGTCAGGTGGTAGCCGCCGAAAACCACCAAAATGATGATCAGAAGAGCTAAAAATATTTTCATGGACCGGTATATTTTTTAAATACGGACCTTAGTCTGGTTGAGGCCACTGGGTCAACTCCCGGTCTTCAACAAAATAACAGAACCGGTCCCACTCGAATTCTCGAAAAGAAACGGGGCATCGCAATTTCACCTTTCGATCCGTGACTTCGACAATCAGCCAATCTCCTTTTCTGGGGCCTGAAGTGATATAAATTTTTTGTCCGGCTTTAAAAGGATAGGGAGAGAAAAAAGAAACTTTATGTGTTTCCATATTTACCTTTAACCTTTTTTAGAGTTTTTGAACCTGCACCAGTTTATTGCTCAAAAGACGAATATGACTCATTTCTTCTTTTATGATTTTATCAAGCCTTTTTTGACCCAGATTTTTGGGAACGGCTTCCTTTATGCCCAGGTAAAATACAATGGAGTCTTTTTCTGCCTGAATGGCATCCTTGAGAATGTTTTTCAGGGAAGAAAAGTCTATTTTTTTATCAAAAAAAACACGAGTGTCCGCCAATGCTTTCAGGTATAGGGTAGCCTCGGCTTGCGGATCAAAAACGGTCTGTTGTTTTTCCTCTGAGAAAAGCGATTGTCTCAGTTCAGAAAAAATTTTTTCATGTTCTTTTTCCATATCGGCGAATTGGAGTAAAAGATTTTTTGCCTCTTCATCGGTGACATTCTCCGCAGCGGACTTGTAAAATTTATACCCGTTTTTTTCAATCTGTTCAGCCATTTCGAATACATCATCTGCACTAAAATCATAAATCATGCCAAATTCCTTTCACTTAAAGCACGTTTCCCAATCAGGGTGTATTTTGCCTGTCCGAAAACACCTCGCCCTCTTCATGCACCCCCACCCCGACCCTCCCCCAAAGGGAGAGGGAGAAACAAAGTTTTCGGACAGGCACTGCTATTTATTTTTTCAATGTTTCCAGTTTATCGTGCCAGCTGCATCGATTGCAATATGTTTCGGTTTCATCTCCGATATCGGGAGCGCTTTCTTTATCCGTGTCCGGGTCGAAACAAACCTCCCCGTTTTCACAGCTGAACTCATAAACCTCATATTCATCCTCAGGGTCTTTCACATAAAATTCTTCACAACCGCAAATGGGACATGTGGCTTTATTCATGGTTAAACTCCTTTCATTTTGAATTTATTTTGAAAATAATTTATCATATGATCATTAAAAAAATATCTGTCAATGCAAAAAGGGAGATAAGAAATCATGACGAGACAAATAATTCATGGCAAGACCATTGAGTGTGTGCAGGGCAATATCGCAGATCAGCCGGACATGGAAGCGATTGTCAATGCAGCAAATGCTGAGCTGCGAATGGGCGGTGGCGTGGCTGGTGCGATTCATCGGGCTGCGGGACCGGGCCTTGAAGAAGAATGCAGGCCGCTTGCACCTATCCCACCGGGTCAGGCCGTTATTACCGGTGCGCACAATTTGCCGAACCGTCACGTAATTCATTGTCTCGGTCCGGTTTACGGCAGTGATGAACCTTCTGACAATCTGTTGGCTTCATGTTACCAAAATGCTCTCCGGCTTGCCGAACAAAACGCTGTTACTTCCATAGCTTTTCCCGCCCTGTCGACAGGAGCCTTCGGATACCCCAAAAAGGAGGCGACGCATGTGGCATTGAAAACGGTTTTGGATGAGCTTCCAAAGCTTTCAGTTGTCCGGCATATCCGGTTTGTACTTTTTAATGAAGCCGATAAAGATACATATGTGCAGATTCTCGGGGAAATAATTACCTAAGTAAGTTAGGTAATTGCATATGGGTGTGACCTTTTTGTGTGAAGTCCGATGTTAGGTGACTGTCAATAATAAATTATCCCATCTTGCTTGTCTTTTGGCCCGTATTCTGCGTTGCATTGAGGGGCACAGACATGAGTATGCACCCCTCAATGCGCCCCGAATACGAAACAGGATAGGAACCAAAATCCGGCGCAATCTTGGGGGCATTATTTCTTCCCATGTCCCTAAAAAAGCCTGCCAAAAAAAACTTTGACAAATTCGGTATGTATAATCTAATTTCAGCGGTAAAATTAAACGAGTGCCAGGAGAAGAACTTCGGGATGCCGAGTGTTCTTCCCTAAAAGGCTTTGAATTTATCTTCAATAAGAAACGCGAGGAGTGAGTCACAGGAATGGAAAATCTGTATAAAGAGGTCATGGATCTGAACATGATGGAAGACAACGACCAAAAAGAGACTGTCGCAAGATCTTTTTTCGACAAATTAAATTTTTTGGAACTGCCTGAATATTTCAACTGGGCTGGGGAAATTTTCGACGGACTTCATGTCAGAGATCGAGGTCAAAAGCCGGCACTGATCTGGGAGGATCTCGCCACGGGTGAAACCAGGATCTATACCTATAAGGAATTCGCGGCCAATGGAAACCGCTGCCTGAACGGTCTGCGCCAGGCAGGTGCGGACAAGGGTGATAACATGTACCTGATGCTGCCGATTGTCCCGGAAACCTGGTTTGCAAGCTATGCCTGCATCAAGGGCGGAATCGTCGCGGTCCCCACCGCTACCACCATGACCTTGAGAGAGATGGAGTTCAGGTTTAAAACCTATCCGCCCAATTGTATCATTGCTGCCGAGAACCATACCGAACTTATCGACGAAGCCCTTGTCAACACCGGTGTGGAACCGAAAATCAAGCTGGTGCGTGGAAACAAACCGGGTTGGACCAGCTACAGCCATCTGGAAAAACAGTCTCCCGATGCCGAACCGACCAATACCAGGTCGGACGACCTGCTGTTTTGCTTTTTCACTTCCGGCACGACAGGATTTCCCAAGCGCGTCGGCCATACGGCGACTTCCTACCCGCT
>SKZT01000276.1 GCA_007127235.1 Desulfobacteraceae bacterium | reverse complement strand
CGAGGCGTAGGCTCTACGAGCCGGAGGCCCGTGGCGGTTACCAACATAGCTGGCAATGCCGAAGAAGGAAGCCAAATCATTATCAACAAACAACAAATTTCTGAACACCACCGCTGTGAGGTTAAAATCGATATTGCTGATGCCAAATACGATATTATCGCCAATTACGAATACATCCGTGGCTCAGGTTCAATACCTATTATCGATTACAATCCCAGAAACGAAAAGCTTTCTCACCAAGACATGCTCAATCGTGGATATGATCAAAACGGCTATCCTTTTGCTCCTTGCGGATTGCTTTGCCGGCCAAACGGTTTTGACAAGACACGTCAACGGCTGACCTTCTGCTGTTTTAAGCAATGCCTGAAGCTGCGGCAAAAAGCCATGGAAAATCTCAACAACCACTATGATATCGCCAATTGCCCCCACCTTGCCAATGCAACCGGTTTTACCAAACACATGTATGTCAAAGAACATCCGCGACTGGTTAATTTACCCCGTTAGAAAATTCAAAACACACTTTTATAACCGCCCATCGACCTTTGAAATGCAAATGATGCTTTTAATAAAAATCTTAGTAAATTTTCTAACGGGGTGAATACCACGCGGTTCAAAACGCTATAACGAAATCAAAAAAAATCGTTCCGCTTCCGAGCGTTCCAACAGTACCATTAAAGAAGACAAAAAGATCATAGACAAACCAAGAGTCCTCAACATTTCAAGGGCCAACATTCTTGCTCAGATGGCAGCAATTGTTTTGCTGCTTACCAGAGCTTTTTCTTTTGTCGTCAAAATAACCTGCCAGATCAGAAAAATTCTTGATACCAAAGGTCAGCTGGGGCCAAAAGACCTTGTTCCATATATTCCCAAATCGATCATTCGACTCTTGCAAATTCAACTGGAGTGAAGATACAGGCCAGCTTTATTACAGGTTTAGCTCAGATTGATTTTTTTTTAAAAAAATCAATGACGGATTTCTATTGCCTAATGTCCCTCCTCAATCGTTTTTGCATCAAAGTTTTTTCTGATTTTTAAACCTTTTTGCCATTCTTTTTGTCTCTCTTCCTAATTTTTAATAAATGCGTTTCACTCAAACGAAAAATATGCATTTTCTCGCAGACTTATTAAATCTCCTCTCATCCTTTATATTTACCGTCTAATATACCTCATCATGCTTTCCGATATCCGCAAGGACAATCAGATCGGTATCGTCATCCTGCACTTTTTCAAAAGTGAATACAATACGGCAGTCATACTCGACGAAGCAGGCCCAAAGCCCGCTCAATTTACCGTGCAGCTTGTGTGTTTTAAGCGCAGGATCAAAGGGTTCATGTGCAAGCCTTTCAAGGATATCAAAAATCTTTTCTTGCAAAACAGGATTGTTTCGTGTTGCTTTTTTAAACCCCCGACGAAACCCTTTTGACCAGGCAATTCGGTGCATCAGTCTCCCAAAAGGTCTTTTCTGAGATCATCAATTGTACCAAATTTAGCCCGTTTTTCCCTGACAGCATTCACTGCCTCACGAGCATTGGCTGCAATCTCATCGCGCCTGTCTTCGGCAAGTCGCATTTTAAGCAATTCAAGAAGTTCTTCACGATCATCTATTTCAAGCGTTTCTACCGCATCAATAGCTTTCTGAAAGGGAGTGTTGGTTTCTGCAATCATTATTATACCTTCTCTTCAAAATTTAATGTTTTCATTGTCCCTGTTTAAGGGAAACCTGCACTTAACAAATGCTTGCTAAGCGTCTTTCAATTCCTGAAATTAATATCCAACTCTTTAATTTCAAACATACCCCTCCCCTGATCGATTGTAAAGGTAACCAAAAAACAAGGACAATGAACAATAGGCTATGGGTGGGGTGATGAAAATCATCCAGTTTTGGGGTCTGTTTTATCATCTCGAATCTGTTTCGAATTTGAAGGAATGGATAGCTCTGAACGGGGAACTTGATCCCTGCAACCATAATCCTTTGACAACTGGAAATACTTGTATAAATCAGCACTGAGGCGGGATGATCGTTTCCGTTCAAACTAGCCTCTCCAAATGATCCACAATCCGTTTAGCCGCCTTGCCGTCCCAGAGGGGCGGCAGGGCCCCCTTTTTCCACTTTCCGGCAAAGAGGCGATCCAGAAAAGGTTTCAGTTTGTCCGGATTGGTCCCCACCAGTTCGTTGGTGCCGATGGTGACGGTTTCGGAACGTTCGGTGGTATCGCGCAAGGTGATGCAGGGTACTCCCATCACCGTGGTCTCCTCGGTGATACCCCCCGAATCCGTAATGACCGCCAGGGCCTTTTGCACCAGATAATTGAATTCCAGATAGCTTAAAGGCTCTGTGGTGTAAAGTCCGTTTTGGCTGATACCCATTTTTTCCAGGTTCTTTGCCGTGCGCGGATGGACCGGAAATACAACGGGAAGCTCGCGCGCACCCTGAATGATTGCCTCAAGAAGATGTTTAAGATTTTCTTCTTCATCGACATTATTGGGACGGTGAAGGGTGACCACAAAGTAGTTTTTTTCTTTCAGGGCTACTTGGTCCCAGACGGGCGGTTTCTTCAGCCGGGTAAGGTTTTTGAGCAGGGTGTCGATCATGGTGTTGCCCACGAAAAAAATCCGCTCGTTGCTCACACCGCTGTTGCGAAGGTTCTCGTTGGCAAATTCGCTGGTGGTAAAAAACCAGTTGGTTACGGCATCGGTGGCCATCCGGTTGATCTCCTCGGGCATGGTCCAATCGCCGGACCGGATGCCCCCTTCCACATGAGCGACAGGCACATGCAACTTCTGAGCAGTGATGGCGCAGGCCATGGTGGAGGTGACATCCCCCACGACTATGCAAAGGTCGCTTTTTTGCGCAAGCAATACCCGTTCATAACCAAGCATAATCCCGGCGGTCTGCTCGGCCTGGGTGCCGGAGCCGACTTCCAGGTTGATATCCGGATCGGGTATGCCCAGCTGCTCAAAAAAACTTCCGGACATGTTCCGGTCATAGTGCTGCCCGGTATGGATCAGCCGGTAACGAAGTTGAGACCCGCTGTTTCGGGCCTTCTTAAATGCATCGATGATCGGTGCGATTTTCATGAAATTGGGACGGGCACCGGCGATGAGGTCTATGATTTTCATGGGTAGTTTGTTATCTGTTATCTGTTATCTGTTATCTGTTATCTGTTGGATGATTTCATCGCCCGAGCGGATATCAGGTTCTATTTTTTATTACAGAAGATAACGAAGGTAACGAAGAAAAAAACTCTTTGTTATCTTTGTTTGCTTCTGTCAAAAAACTACTCCGTCATGGCTATGGGTTATGGGTAAAGAAAATTCGAATGACAAAAAGATAAAGATTCAAGGCAAAAGGTCAAAAAAAGCAGGTTGTGGGATTCCGGATATAGTGAGCTATTGTTGATTCCATTCTTCCTTTGATATCCCCGCTTGTCGCAAAATCTCACCCAGCAAAGAATCGGAAATATCTGCACTTCCATGAGGATTAGGAATCCTTACCTTTAACTCACCTTTGACCATAAATTGATGCCGCCCCCCGGACAACGGCCCTATAAACCCCATTTTCCTGAATTGACGAATTAACTTTTTCCTTGAAACAGGCATAGAATTTAAACTACGGCTACCTCACGTATTTCAATTTTTAATCCGTCAACCGTTGGTATCGGATCTTTATCCCTTAACTTGAGAATCAACCATTCCTCCAGAACCTCTATCAGTTCTTTACGGCATTCTTCAATCGAAACGCCATTGGCCCAAACACCTGTGAAACCGGGTATCTCCGCAAACCAAGTGCCGTCATCCATTTCACGGTAACGGGCTTTTTCAATGGCTTTCAGGCAATATTCTATAATCATCTACTTTGAACTCCTTTTTATATTTTATATTATTTTAATTTTTTTTGGAGATCATTGCAAAAGGAAAATTCGAAGCACGAAATTCGGATTTCGAATTTCTTTACCCATAGTCTGGGGTGATGAAAATCACCCCAGGTGTCAGGATATGAGGAGAACCCCATGACAACTAAAAATAAAGGCATTCGGATGCCATTGAAGTATATCATTGGCTCTACTGGTTGCACATCCCTGAAACCTGACACCTGACACCTGACACCTGACACCAAATTCCCTCATACTGAATATTCGGAACAGATTTGGAATGATAAAACAGACCCCAGAATAGGGCGATTTTCATCACCCCACTCGCCACTCATCCCTCACCACCGGTCACTTTCGAAAGCTCCGCCTTTCAAGTTACAGGCTTTAAATTTTTGCAACCGATTGAAATATTTATTTGTTTGAAATGAAACCTGTTTTTTTCCGCTATTCCCAAAAAAACAGCGGCCCGAAAGCCGCCTTTTGGTATCCCGCACCAATTTTGAAGATCTTTTTATATCTGCGGACAGAAAGTTTTATGGTTTAGAAAAATTTGGCTTCCGGTTTCCCTTCAGAGGGTCTTGAGTAGCAATTTATTTTAAATTTGACAAGTTAATTATTTGTTGGGGGGGTGTTGTCGGTTATTTGTTATTTGTTATTTGTTATTTGTTATTTGTTATCGGTTATCTGTTATCGGGTGGCGGTTGTTGGTTCCAGATAACTGTTAACGGATAACGGGTAACTGTTATTGGTTATCGGTGTAAAAGGCTATGGGTTTCGAGTAATGATTAATGAGCAATGAGTGATGAGCAATGAGTGATGAGTGATGAGTGATGAGTGATGAGTGATGAGTGATGAGTGATGGGTGGATTGCTATTTTTTTTTGGATGTTTTGCCTTTGTGGTTCAAGTGAAAGGGGTTGGTATTAAAAACAGGGGGATCTTATTCGCCTATTTTTTTATAAATTCGATCCAACATGGCAAAATCAATTCGCAAACCTGACTTAATTAACTTTTCAAGTTCCGGTCGGGCAGCGTAAATATGACCCTTTCGTTTCGCCATAACCAGCAGGCCAAGCGATCCGACTAAAGGTATTTTAAACAATGTCGCGATCAAAGGATGAATATGTTCGACAAAACTACGGGAGACATTGGAAGCTTTGGCTAAATCGGAAAGATAAGAATCTATCGATCTTTTGGCTTCAACTTCAGCAACCACCCCCTCAGGAACTATCCACGATTCGGCCAGTGGCGAAATCGTTTTCAAAAGGTCTGCTTTTCCGAGCAATATAATCGGTGAGGCATTTAGGATAAAAATTTTATTATTCATACCCTGCTTCTTGGAGGACTTCTTCCGCCGAATACTGAAATGGGGATATATTGAATTTTGACAATTCCATTAGGAAGTCTTCACGGCTCATGCCCGCTATTTCCGAAGCTTTCTCCTGGGATACCAGTCCCATCTCATACCATTTTGCCGCGGCGGTCGCTCGCATGTCCCTAATAAATTCGTCCGGTGTTTTTCTAAAAGCAGAAAACGCGCCCAATGGCAAATCGAAACAAACTTTTATTTTTTTCATCATCTTTTACCTACTTGACTCAAAATACGAGCCAAGAATACGAGTTTAGAGCTAATTTTCGGAACAGTTCATGCGTACATCCGAGCATCTAACCATTACTGTTTTATTTTGAAAACAGTGTATCAGTTATTTGAAATCAGGTCAAAAATTTTTAATGTTTTCAAAGCTTGAAGTTGGTTATCTGTTATCTGTTGACGGTTATGGGTTATGGGCTATGGGCTATGGGCTATGGGCTATG
>SKZT01000322.1 GCA_007127235.1 Desulfobacteraceae bacterium | reverse complement strand
TTTGGCAAAGGGGGATTTAGGGGGATTTACAAACCTCTCAAATCCCCCCCTGGCCACCCTTTTCAAAAGGGGGGAACGTTTGCAATCATCTTTTTTAAGCTCGTTTCCACGATCTGAGTGAAAACGAGAAATACCCCGCTGTGTCAAGTGTGGGCAAAGACCAGCTTTTCAAAAGGGGGGGAACGTTTTCGATCACCTATTCACCTAACCAATCACCCCCAAATTCGTTATAACCAGAAAAAATGCAAAAGCACAGCTTTTGCACTCCTTCAACCACTCAACCCTAAATCCGTTATAACCAGAAAATTGTGTCATATAATCTTTGTGAGAGATGATAATCACGCAGAAACCCCCTCGCTACGAACAGCATCCATCAGGGGGCTTACCGATACGGGGCCATGCTCAAAATCCTTCGCAGGAATCACGATTGTCGAAAGATGCAGATCATAATCAAGACTCACCTCCCAGGCCATGTCACTGATGGCAAACCGGTCTTCAGGTTGCACCTCAGGGAGGACTACGCATATGTCAAAATCGGAATCCGCAATTGCAGTCCACCTTGCATATGACCCAAAAGCCCAAATCCGCGCATTGGGATATATTTTGCGCACCGTTTCAGCAAATACCTGCAAAATTTTTTTTTGTTTATTTTTCATTTCCCCGCTCTCCATATTGGTTCTTGGTTCTTCGTTTTTGGTTCGATTGGTGGGCAGTGTTGGCAGCGACCGTTTTCCATTTTACCTTGTTTTCAGCAAAAAACAAAGAACGACGAACTATGAACCAGAAACGAGGAATACGACGAAGTCGTAACCTTAACGTTTGCAGTTTTTCAGGTAGCGGATGAGACCACCGATTTTGGATCGTGTTTTTGATGCAAGTTCGTAGAGTGGTTTAAATGGATTGGGTTTGGTTTATCCTGAATGAGAAAGGTGGTTAAAAACCACCGGCTATAACATGTCACCCTTCCAGGGTTTTTTGCTGAATTCTGTCATTTTTTATTCATCTGCAGGAACAAAACCGGGTGGATTTTTCAGTCCGTTTTGCGACATTTTTCATCACCTCAGGTTTGAACTATTTGCCAGTTTGTGGAAATGGTTTCACGCAGCGGGCGCAGCGTTTGCGCAACGACCGCAGCGTTTATTATGGATTGCGTTGCGTGCGCTGCGGATCGTTGCGACCGCTGCGTGAAACCGGCAAACCCCAACAAAAAGTGAACGTGGTATGCCCGTTTGGAAATTCACCCTCAACAGGGATCCTGGTGACATCTTTCGTGCGACCGGCTTCAAAGGGCGGGTTTGGGACAAGGTCTTGGGGAAGGGCCACAGCAGTATCTTCACAGCAGGATCTTTTAAGAAGCCCATGATGTAGGGGGTGATTTTATTTAAAATTCCCGCGTATGATATCCTTTTTCTTTTTCCAGCTGAATTCGATATCTTTAAATTTTTAAATGTGTTCTATGGGAACCGGCGTGTTTCCGGATCTGGTCTAAAAAGTCGTCAAAATTGTTGAGATGCTTTTTTATTATGCCGTATATCAGGGCATTGTCTATTTTGTCATATCCGTGAACAATGATGTTTCGTGTTCCGGCCATGGGCAAAAGAAAACCCAGGCTTTGTTTTGTGATGATACCTGCTTCTGCAAGAACGACAAAAACTCCCTTATTGTCGGCAGGCTCAGACAGTCGTTCATTGGCTATAATGATTTTTCCGATATCCAGACAGGCTTCGATTGCTACCTGGATATTTCTTTCCGCAATATCTAGGTTGTCACCGGAGGCAGCATAGTCTTCAAAAGAATTCAGCTTGCGGCCCATTTCCCTGAGCTTTGCTATGCGTTGCTCAGCAATGTTGACTTTTTTTTCAATGGCTTTCACGGGTTGGTTTTTCCGGTATTTGGGCGTGTCATGGTTCCAGCTCTGAGTTTTTCAAGAAACGGTTTGAAATCAAAATACAATCCCCGTAAGGTGGATTCATACTCAAGCCGTGTTTCTCGATTTGCCTCATAGATCAGCATTCCAGTTGTAACTGCCTGGTAGGAGGTTTCTATGGAAGCAGAGTTTAAAATGATCACATCGGTTTGTCGGTTAAGTATCATGCTGATTTTTGTGGCGGCCAGGTAAGCTGGTGCGGAATTTATGACCGGATCCTGTTTGTAAAGGTGTCGGTCCAAAAGAAAGGCCAGGTCGATATCGGAGTTTTTTTTGAATTTTTCCGGGTTCAGGGCCGAGCCGAAAAGATATGCAGCGACAATTGATTTCCTGGCGTCTCCGGATTCTGAGACATAGCTGAGGAAGTGGTGTTGAGCCGATTCGGCCAGGTTTTTATCCGGGATATTTTTTGAAGTTTTGCCCATTGGATCTCTTGCTTGCTTGGATTGAGCTTAATTTTACCTTTCAGATTACTCCAAAATACCAGTCAGGTCAACAAGTAACGCGGCTTTAAAACAGGTGAGGGGGGTTATAAGGCAAACCAAGGGTTTTCAACATTTCAAGAGCCAACTTCCTTGCTCAGATGGCAGCGATTTTTTATCTGCTTGCCAGAGCGTTTTCTTTTGTCGTCAAAATAATGCCGGGACCATACCGGTGAACCGTATAGGCTCAAAACCGCATCCCCCCCACAGCGCAGCACATTGACCTCCCGATAACCAAACACCGCATTCAGATGATGCAGCAGCGCATGGCTCCCCTGATTAAGCCACAGATTATACAAAGCATTCAAGTTTTTTCCTCATTGCGAAAAAAGCCTGAATCCAGTTGGTTTTGACACTTCCTGGATAGCACTGACAAGCTTCACTATGAAACCGGATCAGCGCTTTGTTGCGCCCGGAATGACGGTTATTGTAAAGAATTGTGTCATGTGATTTGTGTGAGAGATGATAGTGAAAAGGGTTTAAATGGAAGCGAAATTTAATATAGTAACATCGGTATGGCGGTTAAGCAGCAGTCCGACTTCTGTAGCAACCATGTAGGCAGGGGCCGAAGCATTACCCAAAAAGCGTAGCTTCTCAAAATTTCAAAGTGTATCCAGCCAGGTTTTGAGTTTTTTTAGCCCTTCCTGAGTGGATACTTTGGGAATATAGCCCAGATCTTTTTTTGCGGCGCTGATATTGAACCAGTGGGCTTTGGCGAGTTCTTCGGCGACAAATCTTGTCATGGGGGGTTCTTTTTGGATATGGCAGGCTTTATATAGAAATTCAAAGCATGCGCCTAAAAGATAGGCCGTGCGGGTGGAAACGGATCGTTTTACCGGAGTGATACCTCCGGCTTTCAAAATGGCGTTGACCATGTCCCACAAAGGGATGGGATCATCCTGGGTGATGAAATAGACTTTTCCGCTCAAATCGGGTTTTTGTGCCAGCTTTTCGGCTGCAAGAATGTGTGCATCGGCAGCATTGTCGATGTAGGTGACATCCACTTTGTTCAAGCCATTGCCCACCTGCATCAGACGTCCGGCTTTTCCCCTGGCAAGAACTCTGGGCACCAGGTGGTTGTCCCCGGGACCCCAGACCAGGTGGGGGCGAAGACATACGGTGCCGATTTCAGCGGAAATGTTTTTGACGGCTTTTTCAGCCATGGCTTTGGTTTTGGGGTAATGGGCCAGATAATGATCGGGGTAGGGTACAGATTCATCAACCCCTTCCATATCGGAGCCGTCGAAAATAACGCTGGGAGAACTGGTATGGATCAGGTTGGAGACATTATGTTTGAGGCAGGCATCGATTACATTTTGTGTGCCGATAACGTTGGGAAGGTAAAAGGATTTGTAACTCCCCCAGACTCCCGGTCTGGCTGCCGTATGAAAAACGATTTCCATGCCGCGGACAGCTTTATTCATGGCTGATTTGTCTGCAATATCTCCTTGAATCTGCTCGACTTGCAAACGATCCAGATCTTTGTAATATTTTCTTGAAAAGCTGTAAACGTGGTCTCCCTGATCGACCAACCTTTTTACAATTGCCTTGCCTATGAATCCTCCTCCGCCGGTAACTAAAATTTTTCGGGGGGAGGTTGTTGTTTTGGGTGTGTTTTTCATGGTTATTTCCTGGTTGTAACGGATTTGGGAGTGATTTGTTGAAGGAGTGCAAAAGCTGTGCTTTTGCATTTTTTTCTCGTTTCCATGCTGTGCGTGGGAACGAGGATATAAATTATTCCCTGGTTACATGAATTGAATGACGTTTGAGGGAACTTAATATATATGGCACCAAGCAACATCCGGGGAATTTGGGACGAGGGCGGGTTTGGAACCCGCCCCTACAGGTTTACTCCACAGGGTATTTTCTCAACCACTTCCCCCCAGATTCATATAACCAGAAAAAATGCAAAAGCACAGCTTTTGCACTCCTTTAAAATTTGGTGGCTGCCCAATCGGCCAGTTGTTCACGGAAAATTTTGGAATTGTGGCGTATATCTACGGGTAACTGTTTTTTGAACAGGATTGTATCGATGGATTCTGTCAGCATATTTTCTCTGGCCAGGGTCAATAATTCGTGCTGGAGCGATTCCTTATCTGCCCCGGTATCGTTTTCTTCCAGTTCGATAACGATGACCGGTTTTTGATCCGGGGGTGTGCCTACACCCACAAGGGCGCTGCGGAAAACCCGTGGATGATTATTAAAAATGGCTTCGCAAGGAATCGAATACAGTGTTTTCTCTGTTGTGATGACCCGGTGATTTTTTCGTCCGCAAAACCAGATACGCCCGAGTTTGTCCATCCACCCCAGGTCTCCCATTCGATGCCAGAACCCATCACTATCCTTGATTTTGGCCAAAGCGGTAAAGTCCGGATGATTATAGTATTCCGGTGTTACCAGATCTCCCTTAACGGTAATTTCACCGATATCTCCCTGAGAAACCACCAGGTCGTCACTCCATTGTTCAAAAGGTTCGTCGGAAACGTTTATTAATTTTATCTCGAGTCCATCCAGGGGACGGCCGATACAATTGCCGAATCCCTGTTCGCTGAGTTTTCGGGTTTCCGATAGAATCTCATGGCTTCCGATGGAGGTGACCGGCACTGCTTCGGTGGCGCCGTAAGGGGTGTGAATTTCGGTGTCCGGATTGAGCATTGCTGAAAAACGTTCAATATTGGATGGATGCACGGGAGCCCCTGCGGAAACCACCCGTTTTAAAGAAGGCAGCTTGACATTGTTGTGTTCTCCAAAACGTCCCACGCGATTTAGAAGGGCAGGGGATGCAAACATGTTGGTTACCCCGTGATCCAGGATAGGTTCGATGATATTATCGGGGTTGACTTTGGCCGGCTGAGTAAAATCCATATCCGGAATAACAGCGGTCATTCCCAGGGCAGGGTCAAAAAGGGCAAAAAGCGGGAAGGTCGGCAGATCGATTTCATCGGGAGTGATTTCGAAGTGGTCTTGGATGGTCCGGATCTGAGCGTCGAAATTTTTCTGGGTATAGACCGTGCCCTTGGCAGGCCCGGTGCTTCCAGTGGTAAAAAGAATGGCCGCCATGTCATCTTTTTGGGTTTCAGCAATCTGGAAAGGTTTCCACGGAGTGATGCACAGGTTTTTCAGTGTATGACCGCCCCACAACCAGCGCCTGCCAACTGTCACCCAGGTTTCAACCGTTTTGAAATATTTGGAAAAGATCATCCTTAAAAAATGGGCTTTGGGAATTCCAATAAACGCCTGGGGCTGGCTTTCCTGTAGGCATTGGAGCATTCCTTTGACCCCCATTCCCGGATCAACAATCACAGGAAC
>SKZT01000001.1 GCA_007127235.1 Desulfobacteraceae bacterium | reverse complement strand
GCTTCCACAGGCGCTGTACCTGCCAAGGCACCCATCCCCCCCATGGCCATCTGAAAACCATTTATACGGGGCAGTTGTTCCCGGGGAAACCAAACGACAAAAGCCTTGAAAGCCGCCATCAGGCATGCTGAAACGCCAAGACCAATCAATGCCCGTCCCAAAATCAGGCCTTTTATGCTTTCAGCAAAAGCAAAAGCCACTGCACCACAGGCAGCTATTACCAAAAGTGCGGCTTCAATTTTACGGGGACCGAAACGGTCCAGCAATACTCCCAGGGGAAGCTGAAAGGCTGCAAAGGTAATAAAATAGGCACTGGTAAGCAAGCCGAGTTCAGAGGCATCCAAACCCATATCAGCCACCAGATCAGGGGCCAATACCGCATTGATAACCCGATAGAGGTAAGATAGAAAATAACCCAGTGCAAAAGGTAAAAATATTTGAAGGTTTCTAAGCAATTTAAGAGACCTTTTCCTGTTTATGCAGATTTCAAAATAAAAATGTGCCCTGCTCCGAAATTTTTGCGCCTTTTTCACTTCAGCTACCATTGCCACTTGACACCACATTAATTTTGAACTAATGTTGGTTTAATTTTCAGAATCAAAAGAGGCAAAAATGGAACAAATTAACATACATAAAGCCAAAACTCAGCTTTCCCGCTTGATTGCAGAGGGAAAAGAAGTGATTATAGCGCGTTACGGTCAACCGGTAGCAAAACTGATACCGATAAAACCTTTTGAGCAAGACCGCAAACCCGGCAGTGCTAAAGGAAAAATCAGGATGTGCGACAGCTTTTTTGATCCATTGCCGGATGACATTCTAAATGAATTTTACAAGTAAGATTAATGAATGCGATATCTATTGGATACCCATATTCTTATATGGTGGATAACCGAAGATAAACGGCTGAAATCCTCTGCCAAAAAGATGATTCGATCTTATCGAAATCTTATTTACTGGAGCACTGCAAGCTCATGGGAAATCTCGATTAAATGTGCACTTGGCAAACTTGAACTCGAGGAACCACTGGCAGATCTGATACCATCCGAGCTTATCAGAAACCATATAGAAATATTGCCCATTCAAAACGATCATGCAATTCTTGCCGGTCAACTGCCCATGCACCATAAAGATCCTTTTGACCGGATGCTGATTGCTCAAGCCAGGCTTGAATCCATTGGGATTATCACCAACGATTCAAAATTCGCGCCATACGGAGCCGACATTTATTGGTAAGCAGTCTATTTTTTCTTGCTTTAATTTTCAATGCAATTTTGCAATGATTTTCACCATCCCCTTTCACACCGCTGAAAAATAAATATTTCGTCCCCACGGTGAACTCATTCTAATCGTTAATCCATCTGTTTCAGGCACTCAGGGACGTAAAATAGTGTAACCTGTTTGGGTGAAATTCGATTTTTCTGTAGGTGCGAATTCATTCGCACTTAAGTTGACTGGCACGGATTTAAAGAAAATTTCATAGAGTCCTCCAGCAACTTTTTCCCTGTGGAGACAGTCATGGACTCTATAATGGACAACGGGGTTCACATTGTGCGAATGAATTCGCACCTACAAGTGAGCACAAGTCTTTTTACACAAACAGGTTACACTCATTTTTTGGAGGGGTTACATGAAACAAAATTGGAGAATATTCATGATATCTTTGATGATGTTAACAATAATCAACGGTTGTTCAGAAACAAAGGCAAAGATCAATATGAATGGGGAAAAAAATATAGGTGAGTGTTCTGACCGCCTCAACTGTGTCTCATCGCAGAACAAAAATGGCAGGCACGCTGTGAAACCTTTTCGTTTGAAAGGAACTCCGGCAAAAAGTTGGAATAATATAGCAAATTTTGTGGCCAATATGCCTCGTACAAACATTGTCGATGCATCCGACAATTATCTGCATGCAGAGTGCAAAAGCCGCCTCTTTGGTTTCATTGATGATCTGGAACTGCAGTTGGATCCTTCCACCGGTTTTATAGCTATCCGCTCAGCATCACGGATCGGACATTATGATTTTGGGGTCAATCGTCGAAGAGTTGAAAAACTAAGACAAACATTACAGGAAAAAGGTTTAATTTACTAAGGTTTTTACGGTTCAAAAACAAGGTAGGTTCTTCGTTAATCCGTGGGTCTTTCTTGCCTATGACATTTGATATTCCTTGTCGGATATCGTAAATTCCCAATTGCCCTTCATCATTGACCCCTCCGCCTTCATCCATTTCTTCCAAACTCACCCTCACCGCCGCTTGGCCCTGCTGGGAGAACTTGATGGCATTGCCCGCCAGGTTGGTCAAAATCTGGCGCAGGCGGGGCCGGATTCACCAGTAAGCTGCCTCGGCACATCTGGGTCTGCGGCACAAATCAGCTCCAAACTGGGGTGATGAAAATTGTCCCAAGATTGGCCTTAAAAATCCTCCGAGTTTTGTTCTGTTGCAGAGTCCTTAGGCGTCAGGTTTCAGGTTTCAGATTTCAGGTGTCAGGTATCTGCAGTTTGTGTTCTCCATATCCTGAAACCTGACACCTGAAACCAAATCCCCTGGCACTTAATTTCCGGAACAGATTCGAGAGGATAAAACAGATTCCATAATGGGGTGATTTTCATTACCCCAGCTCCAAACCCTTTTCGTGCGTGCTGAGCGCCATGGTGGAAGCAAAATCGTCAAGCAAGCTTTGCAGGTCGAAATCCAGGGTCTCCAGGTCGAGCTTTCGGCCTCGATTTTTGAAAAATCCAAAATGTCGTTGATGAGCCCCAAAAGTGACTCACCGCTGGATTTTACGATCTCGGCATAGCGGCGCTGTTCCTCGGAAAATTCCGTATCCAGCAGAAGGCCGGTCATACCGATAACACCACTCAAGGGTTCTTTCTTGAGCCTTACAAGGAATTTGTCCCAAACCTTTTTCACCTCATCTGAAGGGTAATAATAATTATAAAGCTACCCCTGTGCGCGGCAGCCTTTTTGAACTGCATGCTCCACCGATTCGAATTCAATCACCCGATATCCACCCCGTTTTAAAATATTGACGGTCATTTTGCGCACCGAGGGGTCGTCCTCCACGACCAGATAACCCAGAATAACCGAGAGCAGGTTGTTGAAATCATGGGCCACCCCGCCGGCCAACCGGCCCACCGACTCCAGTTTCTGGGCCTGAAAAAACTGCTCCTGTAACTGCTGGCGCTCGGCTTCCATCCATTTGCGCGCGGTGATATCCACCATGACACACACAAAACGGATGATGTCCCCGTTTGCAGCGAATACCGGTTGCACCTTAATCCACCGGTTTGTTGCCCACTCCCAAAATGGCGACGATCTTTGATTGTCGCATCACCGGCACCACCAGCGGTTTTCTAGACCGGTAACGTCCATGTGGTTGGGCACCACATCCAGGATCTGGCCGAGACCGCACCGGTCCAATGCCCGGCAGAGCCGATTGTGGACTTCCATACCGCCTAGTTCCGCGTTGATCCGGCCGGGATCCACCACGTCGTAGCCGTGGGTACTTCCGGGTGCGGCTCGAAGATAGGGCGAGGCGAAGAGGTGGCTGACGCCCAGGGCCTTCAGGTAATCGGCGAGTCCTGCAGCATCATCGAGGGTAAACCCGGCGTGAAACTGTATCCGGTAGGTAGCCCGGGGAATGGTTTTCATATTTTGCTGTTTTCCTTGTTAGTTGTTGGCACCAAACTCCTTTTTAAACTTTTCCCATGCATCACCGAGAGCCTTATATGCATCCGTAATCTAAGGGATGTTGTAGCAAGTCCCCCTTTGGCAAACTGGTCTTTACCCACACATGACACAGCGGGCATATTTTGGGGTTGGTATCAGCATCGAGGTTGAAATCGTTATTCGTGTATGGACGAAAATCAGTTGCCAAAGGCTTGCTTTATTAAGTCAATGGCATTGAATCACCGCTTGTTCAGCACAGTCAACTTTCCAAATTCCGAGAAACAACCCCGAGAGGGGTTAGGTTATCTAGACAATCACTTTTCCCTCCGGGAAATCCGGATTCCCGAAAACACCAGATAACTTTTCCTATATAGGTTTCAATAAGTTTCCCCCACTGTGTCATGTGTGGGTAAAGACCAGCTTTAGCAAAGGGGGTTAGAGGGATTTGAACTTTATGCAAGCCCTTAAAAATTCTTTAAGTGAATGCCATTGGGTTTTAACCCCCGGTCAGGCAACATCAATTTCGGAGTCCTGAAGGGACGACATATCATCTTGAGTTTCTCCCGGTTATTTATTCGGTTAGCTTGCCGGTTGTTTTATCATCATTTCTGTGTCGTCCCTTCAGGACTCGTTTTCGTGAGAGATCCCATCCGGTGGTTAA
The DNA here is from genome assembly GCA_007127235.1 of Desulfobacteraceae bacterium. Classification (GTDB taxonomy): domain Bacteria; phylum Desulfobacterota; class Desulfobacteria; order Desulfobacterales; family SKZT01; genus SKZT01. The sequence goes on along the minus strand of SKZT01000001.1, from coordinate 1,399 downwards.
AAACCACCGGCTATAACATGTCACCCTTCCAGGGTTTTTGTTGAATTCTGCCTGTTTTTTTATTCATCTGCCCCTTTAAACCAAAATCACAATGCTTTTAGACTTATCCGTCTCCTAATTCGTGCCTGTCCGGAAACGCCTATACTCCCTCTCCCTTTGGGGGAGGGCCGGGGTGGGGGTGAATGATATCAGGAGGTTATCTTTCCCTTCCCCAGCTCCTCCCAGAGGGAGAGGAGTTTCCGGACAGGCACTAAATATCAGGTTTCAGGTATCTGCAATTTGTACCCTCCATATCCTGACACCTTAACCTCTCATTTATCTTTTTTATGCTCAATCTGCTGACTGGCCTTTCATGTCCATCAGATCCTGAACACTTTAGTTGCACACTTTTTCAGGATATCCTCCAAAATTTTCCGCGGCCTTATAATATCTTCGAATAAAATTTCATTATAGAATTCAAAATATTGGCATAAAATACCGGTAAATTTCCCTGAACCGATAGTCAGCTTCTCAAAATAACCTTCAACGAGATTTGCTGGATTGACAAGAAATTGCTTGATAATTTATGATTTTACCTTAATTTTAAACCGATTGGGTTTTTATGATGTTTATTTTCAAATAGCCTATGAGGACAATCATGGAAAGAAAAATTCCGGAAAATGAGCTGTCATTTGAATTTTTTCGGTCCTCAGGGCCGGGAGGACAGAACGTCAACAAAGTGGCCACCGCGGTTCGCCTGAGATTTGATGCCCGAAGCAGCAATGCGCTGCCTGATGAAGTTGTAAACCGTCTTTTGCGCTTAGCCGGCCGCCGTGCAACCGAGAAAGGCGAAATTTTGATCGAAGCACAACGTTTCCGCAGCCAGGATCGCAACCGCCAGGACGCTGTTGAGCGCTTGGAAAATCTGGTTCAGCAGGCCTGGACGAAACCCTCTGAACGAAAACCCAGACGCCGCAGCAAAGCTTTTCACCAAAAACGCCTGGCGGCTAAAAAGCACCGAAGCATCATTAAATCCCTACGGCGGACGAAGGAAAGGGAAGAATAATGGATAAGTTTAAATCACGGACTTTGCCATTGTTTTAATTTGAAGCAATATCCAGATTTACGCAAACAGGTTACACTCTTTTGGTTTATTGTTCTCTGTATGCTTGACCAAAATATACAGGCTGTTTATCATTAATTTTGTTCGGGAAAAAGAGGAAAAAGATATGCAGGGAGGAAAAATCGTGAAAAAGGTGCTTGTCACGGGGGCTACCGGTTTTATCGGAATCGAGGTATCCAGACAGCTGGCGCAGCGCGGATGGTTTCCAAGACTGATGGTTCGACGTCCAGTACGAGGTCTGATGCTTAGAAACCTGGATGCCGAAATCATGCAGGGGGATCTGAGAAGTCCAAAAAG
>SKZT01000061.1 GCA_007127235.1 Desulfobacteraceae bacterium | reverse complement strand
GCATTCCGGTTATTCGAATGGGCCTTCAATCTTCACCGGAGCTGGCGGACAAAAACATTGCATTGGCAGGCCCTTATCATCCAGCATTTGGCCATCTTGTATTTTCAGCAATTTTTTTTGACCTCATGCATGCATTCTTATTGAAAAAACCCCCGGAAAACAGGCAAGTCAAAATAGCCGGAAATCCCCGATGTATCTCCCAGGTCCGGGGAATTCGAAACGAAAATATCCGAAAATTAAAAAACCATTTCGAACTCGACGAGATAAAGACCACTTGCGACCCGGCGCTTTCTCCGGATGGTTTGTTCATTGACCATCAATGGGTGGATTTACTTTGCAGCAAAACAACGGGGGCCACAAATGTTTAAATTTATCCATGCGGCAGATATCCATTTGGACAGCCCCATGCATAAACTGGACCTTTATGAAGGTGCACCGGCCGATGATTTTCGCCGGGCCACACGGCGCGCCTTTGAAAACCTGATCCAGGCAGCAATTACTGAAGAGGTCGCATTTGTGTTAATCGCAGGAGATCTTTATGATGGGGACTGGAAAGATTATAATACAGGCCTGTACCTGGTTTCTCAGATGGCCAGGCTTCGGGATGCCGGAATTTCCGTTTTTATGGTGAGGGGAAATCATGATGCAGCCAATAAGATTACCAAAACCCTGAGATTTCCCGATAATGTAAGCCTTTTTTCCTGGGACAAACCCGGAACACTAAAATTGGACAATGTCGGTGCCGCAATCCACGGCCAGAGTTTTGCGTCACCATCGGTCAAAAAAAATCTCGCAAACCGCTATCCCCCTGCTGTAAACGGTTTATACAATATCGGCCTGCTCCACACCTGCGCCACGGGGCGGGAGGGACACGAATCTTATGCTCCCTGCTCCATCGAAGATTTGAAAAACAAAGGTTACCACTACTGGGCCCTTGGCCACGTTCACAATCACGAAATCATCGATCAAAATCCGGCCATTGTCTTTTCCGGCAATACACAGGGGCGCCACGTGCGTGAAACGGGTTCCAAGGGTGCGGTACTGGTAACTGTCGATGATAGCTTTGATACTCAGTTGGAATTTATATCCCTGGATGTCGTTCGATGGGTTATCGCCGAAGTGGATGCAACGGGGGCAAAAAACGAATACCAGGTCATGGATCAGGTTGAAAAAACGTTTCAAAGTCTTTTGGAAAAAAGCCATGAGATCCCTCTGGCGGCCCGGGTACATATTTTTGGAGAAACGCCGGCCGGAAATAAAATTCTATCCGACCCGGAACATTGGGTGAACGAAATTCGATCAGCGGCACTGGACAGAGGCAACAGCAAAATATGGGTGGAAAAAGTCAGGTTCGACACCCGGATGCCGGATTCCGCTAACTTGCTGGACCAAAAGGATGGCGCCATTGGCGAGCTGCTGAAATTGTTCGATGAATTAAGTATGCAAACAAGTCTTCAGCAGGAACTTGTCAGGGAACTGGCAGACCTGGAAAGAAAGATTCCCAGGGAATTAAAAGATGAAGCAGAAGGTTTGAAATTCGAGGATAGCGAGTGGATGAAAAATACTTTAAAACAGGTATGCCCCATGCTTATCAAACGGCTCCTGAAAAAGAGAACCATTGAATGAAAATCGATAGACTTCAATTGATCGCCTTTGGGCCCTTTACAGAGATAGTTCTGGATTTAAGCGGGGGCCGCGAGGGATTTCATCTGATATATGGTGACAATGAAGCCGGGAAAAGTTCGGCACTAAGGGCGTTGCGCCATCTTCTGTACGGCATTCCCACCCGGTCAAACGACAATTTTATTCATTCTCATCCCAAAATGCGAATCGGGGCAACATTGCGATCAGCCACCGGGGATATACTTGAATTTATTCGCCGCAAAGGACGCATCAACACCCTTCGCGGCCCCGACGACACGAGCCTGGTGGAAGAAAGTCGTCTGCAGGCTTTCATGGGCAATATCGATGCCGGTCTTTTTGACGTTATGTTCGGTATAGGTTATGAGGATCTCGTTCGGGGGGGGCAGGATATTGTTCAGGGGGGCGGCGATGTGGGGCGGCTGGTATTTTCGGCCGGGACAGGGATAGCCAATCTCTTGGGAATCCAGAATGATCTTCAGGCGGAAGCCGACCGGCTTTTTCGTCCTGCCGGCCAGAAACAGATCATTAACGAATCTCTGACCCGCCTGAACCAAATCCGTGTGGAATTAAAGGCTGCTCAACTGAAAGGGCAGGATTGGGTTAATCACGACAAAGCTCTCAGATACGCAGAAGCCCGCATAAACAAGGTGCAGGCCCAACTGGATACTTACCAGAAAACACTCAGCCGGCTTCAGCGTATTCACCAATCGCTCCCGCTTGTTGCTGAACGAAAAGATTTGGAAAATGAATTAAAAGGTTATACCGGTGCCAGGGTTTTACCGGAATCCTTTCCGGAACAAAGGCGTGAACTTGTTTCAAAGATGGCCGCCGCCCAAAGCCAAAAGGAGCAGTCACTTAAAAATATCGAGTCGAACAACCAGGCCATTTTAAAGCTGGTAATAACTTCCGGGCTTTTGGACAATGCAGATACCATTGAAAACATTCACCTGGAACTTGGCAGCCAGAATAAAGCGGCCAGGGACCGAATCCAGCTTGAAACCAGACGGAGTGGCCTGCTGGCGGAAGCTACCGAAATTTTAAAAAACCTGGGAGATAATCGGTCATTGGAAGATGCTGAAAAACTGCGCATCAAAAAATCGGAAGCACAGAAAATCCGGAAATTGGGTTCCGAATATGAACGAATCATCACCCGAATGGAAAATGCCCGCGAAAGACTTCCTGAAATTAACAGGGAAATATTCCAGATTGAAGACGAACTCAAATCCTGTCCTCCTTCGCGGGCAATTGATCTTTTACAAATGGCCGTCGCTGATGCCGAAGACTACAGCCCCCAGGAAAAACAATTGCGGTCCGAACAGGCGGAAATCCAATCGGCTCTTGAAACCATCGAACTGGAACAAACCAGGCTTGGATTAGAGGAAAAATCTTTTAAAGAAATCGAAAGCCTTCCGGTGCCCTCACTTGAAACCCTCCACATTTTTGAAAAAAACTTTGACACAAACCAGCGACAGACGGATGCTATCCAAAGCGAGCTGAAAAAAAATCAGAATGCTCTGGCAAAGATAGAACGTCAGATAGAAAAACAGCGCCTGGAACAGGAAGTGCCCACTGAAGAAGATCTCCTGCACGCCCGGGCATTGCGAAATACAGGATGGGGTTTGATTGCAAAAAAGCTGAATCATGAAACCATATCCAATGAAAAAATCCAGGCCTATCTTGAAAAAACACCCGATAGCTCAAACCTGGTGGATGCCTTTGACGAAAATCTCAGACAGGTGGATGCCATTGCCGACAGGCTGAGACGGGAAGCTGATCGTGTTGCCACCAAAGCCAGGCTGCTGGCCGAGCAAACCGCTCTGGAAGACCAATCAATAAAACTTAACAAAGAACTGGAAAAAGCGGAAAACGAAAAACATCTGCTGAATCAGCAATGGGATGACCTCTGGAAACCTCTGGGGATCAATCAGCGCTCTCCAAAAGAAATGATATCCTGGTACAACAATTTCAGGATGCTGATAGAAAAAATGCAACAATTGCGCAACCAGCGTGTAAAAAACGACACACTGCAACAAAATATCCATGGGCATCGTTTTAAACTGATCAAACACCTTGGAGACTTTGGAATTGAATTAAACGGCACCGGCGAATCTTTAAATGTATTAATAAAAAAAGCTCGATCCGTTGCAGCTTTCGAGGAAAACCTCCTGCGTAAGCAAGAACAATTGTACCGGGACAAAAAAAAGCTGGAAAATGAACTAAAAGCTGCCCAAAATCGCTTGAAATCCAGCGAAAACCAACTGAATCAGTGGCAGGTTCAGTGGGCCGAAGCTGTTCGTTTTATAGGCCTTGATGAAAATGCCCTCCCGGATGAAGCCAACATTGTCATGGATGAAATACGAAACCTGTTTGAGAAACTTAAAGAAGCCGGGATTCTGCAAAAGCGTATCATGGGCATTGACCGTGATGCAGATAACTTCGTTAAAAATGTAAACGGAATCGTTGAAGTGGTTGCACCTGATCTTTCCGGCCGGCCGGCTTCCGAAGCAGCCCTTGAACTTCACCGTCGGCTCAAACAATCCAGAGAGAACCAGACTAAAAAAGAAACCCTTGAAAAACAACTGGCACAGGAACGGCAGCGTCTCAGAGTGGCCACGGATAAAATTTCGGAACTTAAATCCCAATTGAAAACCATGTGTGATGAAGCCGGTTGCCAAGATATAGACCAGTTGCCCGAGGCTGAACGGCGGGGCATGAAAAAACGGGAGCTCCATTTTCGGCTGGAGTCCAATGACGAACAATTACGCCGGCTTTCCGGCGGAGTTTCGGTCGCCGATTTCATCAGGGAAACACAAAATGTGGATCCAGACAGTATCGCCGGTGAGATCCAGGTTCTTGAAGAAGCCATCGATATGCTCAATACGGAAAAAGACGAGCTGTATGAGACCAGAGGAAAAGAAAAAAAAGAATTAAGCATGATGGACGGCAGCAGTAAAGCAGCTGAGCTGGCCGAACAAATCCAGACCATCCTGGGGGGTATTGAAAACAATGCGGAACAATATGTCAGGCTCAAAATCGCCACCAAGGTTCTGAGCATGGCCATCGAGCGCTATCGGGAAAAAAGCCAGGGACCTGTATTGAAAAGGGCCGCAACATTTTTCAACCAGATCACCAACGGGGCATTCGAGTCTATCCGTGCCGATTACGACGACAAAGGCCAACCGGTAATTGTGGGAATGCGTCAGAATGGAAACGAAATGGTGCGGGTGGAAAACATGAGTGACGGCACCGCCGATCAGCTATACCTGGCCCTGAGACTTGCCGGCCTGGAAATGTATCTGGAAAATAACGAGCCACTTCCCTTCATTGTTGATGACATATTAATCAAGTTCGACAACGACCGGGCCGCATCCACCCTTCAGGCTCTGGCCAAAATATCGAAAAAAACCCAACTGATATTTTTTACCCACCACCATCACCTGGTGGAACTGGCCAAAAACCATATTGACCCATCGGTGCTGTTTCACCACAAACTTTAGCATGTCGGAAAATGTTTTCATTGTTCTAAGAAGGGTCAGGGCAGACGGTTACCCCTTGCTGTCTTCCAAATTTTTGCGTCCAGTAGTGCCCGTACTTACTTTCATTTTCATAGGCATAACCCACCCCAATCTCGCAGAAAGAATTATTGAGAATATTGGCACGGTGCTCTGGGCTGCTCATCCAGTTGCTCATGACAGTTTCCGGTGAAGATTGTCCGGCAGCAATGTTTTCGCCACTTGCATTGTAATCATAACCCGCGGCAAGGATACGTTCATTAAAGGTTTCCCCCTCTGGGCTTTCATGGCTGATATAATCGCGTTGGGCCATATCCTCCGAATGGCTTCGGGCTGCCGCAAAAAGTTTATTATTCCATGTTAAGGGAGGAAGGTTTTCAATCTCACGTTCTTGGTTGACCAGGTCTAAGACCTTTCGTTCCCCAGAAGTCGGGCCGGGATCGGCAAAAGAAGCTTTAGAAGAAAAGAAGAAACCTTCACCACTTTCTTTGTGAACTCCCCAAATACCTGTTAGGAGAAGAAAAAAAATAAAACCGTAAGCAAAATTTTTTTTCATGATTCAATTATTCCTTTTTT
>SKZT01000030.1 GCA_007127235.1 Desulfobacteraceae bacterium | reverse complement strand
TCAGGTTTCAGGTTTCAGGTTTCGGGTATCTGCAATTTTTACCCCCCATATCCTGGCACCTGACACCTGACACCAAATTCCCAGGCATGGAATATTCGGAACAGATTCGAGATAATAAAAAAGATCCCAATAGAGGGTAATTTTCATCACCCCAGGGCTGACCAGGTACCATGCAGATTGAAGAAAGAAGATGAAACAACAATAAGAATTCTGTTCAGGTGCTGGACACCTAAATTAACAGTATTTTATAAGGCTATCAGTTACCAATTAATGCATGAGCCATTTTACTGTCAATGAAAAATGGCAAAAATTCAATTAAAGATTTTTAAGTATATAGCATTGAGGTGCAATATGAGCGAAAAGAAAACTATCGGTGCAAATTGGGATTTATCTTCGTTCTTTCCGGAGTTTAACGGACATGAAATGATCGCCATGAAAAAAGAGATTGCCGATGGCGTGAAATATCTCCAGAATGAAGCCTCGCAACTCAAGGATCTTTCAGAAAGCACAGCCGGCCAGTGGGAATATTTCTTTGTCGAAGCTGAAGCCCTCAAAAGTAAGCTGGAACATATCTATTGCTATGTATACTGCCTTGGTTCTGCTGATTCGAAAAATGAGGACTACTCGAAAGAAATCAGCGCTCTTTTAAAATTAATTTCGGAGTTTCGTAAACTGGATGTCGATTTCCAGAGAGTCTTAAAAGTAACTGATGATGCTTTTTTCAGCGCATTCATTAACCGTGAAAAATTAAAAGATGTGGGGTATCAAATCTCACGGGTTCGTGAGACAGCCCGAAAAACCATGCCAAGAGAACTCGAAATGCTTGCTGCTGATTTGAGCGTTGATGGTTTCCATTCATGGTCAAGACTTTATGATATTATTTCAGGCAAGCTCGAGTTCCATATGGTCATGCCTGATGGTAAAAAGGTTAAGAAACCCATCTCCGCATGGCGATCACTGATGGCTGATGCTGACCGGCAGGTTGGCCGGGCTGCTTTCGAGGGGGGCAACAAGGCCTGGGAAACCATTGAGGATGTCTGCGCTTCTATTCTTAACTCGATATCCGGAACAAGATTTACGCTATACAAATATCGGGGAATCGAAGATTATCTGGAAATGCCGCTATTTCAGTCGGGTATCACAAGAAAAACCCTTGACGCCATGTATAAGGCCATCAAAGAGAACCTCGATATTGCCCGCGAAATTATTCGGGCAAAAACTAAATTCATGGGCCGTGATGGTATCTGGTGGTATGAACGGGAAGCGCCGCTGCCCTTAGAAGATTCAGGCGGATATTCATGGGAAGATGGAGTAAAAATGGTCCAGAATGCTTATGACAGAGCTTATCCCAAATTTGGCGAGTATTTTAGAAAACTAATATCTAATAACCGCGTTGAATCTGAAGCCCGTGCCGGAAAACGTCCGGGGGCATTCTGCTATAGCACATCTTTTAAAAATCTTGAAAGAATCTATATGACTTTCAACCAAACACTCAGCGATATCACAACACTTGCCCATGAAGCAGGACACGCTTTCCACGGATCACTTATGCACGATATTCGGCCTATGGCAAGAAAATACCCCATGACTATTGCAGAGACAGCATCAATATTCAGTGAACAGATCTTTGCTCAATCGGTTCTTTCCGATGACAGCATATCCGATAAGCAGAAACTTCTGATGCTTGATACCAGCATATCGGACGCTGCTGTCTATCTGCTCGATATTACCGTACGATTCGAGTTTGAGAAACAATTTCATGACCGGCGAAAAAACGGAGAAATTGCCGTTTCTGATATCAAGAAAATGATGGTCGAATCACAAAAAAATATAATGCAGGATATTCTTGTTGACGGTGGCGAAGACCCCATGTTCTGGGCTTCTAAACTTCACTTCTACAAAACCTCGGTCTCTTTTTATAACTATCCATATACTTTCGGGTATCTGTTTTCGAGCGCTGTTTATAGCATCTTCAAACAGGAGGGAGAATCGTTCCTTTCAAAATATGAGCAATTTCTGAGGCATAGCGGAAACGGTTCAGTCGAGGAAATTGCCTCGAAGTTTCTTAATATAAATGTTCAGGACCCGAAATTCTGGGCGGAAACCATTCAAGGCCTGAGAAAGCCCCTGAATACCTATAAAGAATTGCTGGCAAATTACAATCCCCATGCAGGCAAATAAATTTGCACCTTGGGTGATGAAAATTGTCACAAGATTGGCATGAAAAATCCTCTGAGTTTTGTTGTGTTGCAAGGTTAGATATCAGGTGTCAGGTTTCGGGTGTCAGGATATGGAGAAAACAAATGAGTGTAACCTGTTTGTGTAAAAAGGCTTGTTCTCATTTGTAGGTGCGAATTCATTCGCACAATGTGGACCCCGATGTTAACTATAGGCTCTAAAACCTTTTTCCCGGAAATAAAGTTGCTGGATGGTTTTAAAGAACCTTCTGGAAATCCGTGCCGGATTTTAAGTGCGAATGAATTCGCACCTACAGAATATCGGGTATCACCCAAACAGGTTACACTCAAAACAAATTGCAGAAACCTGAAAACTGACACCTGACACCCGAAACCTTAAACCAAAGTCCCAGGCACTAGTGATATTTTTTCGGTTTTTTATTGACAAGATAACTTTTTCATTTTATGAGCGACTGGGGAAAAAAGATGAAAAAGCCAAACCTGTCGTGAGGCAGGGACGGAAAACCACGGGTCTTAATGAGACAGCCGGGTTGCTAAATGATGAGATAATCCGGTTTTATCACTGTGTGACTTGGAAAATTATCCCTTAGTTGAGTGATTTTGCTGAAAGGACATCTTTCAGCAAAATCACTTAATTAGGATTTTATAATATTCCTGAGCCACTTACTCCTGTTTAAGACTATCCACAAAGCCCGAAGCAGATTTGGCACCACAAAACAAGCCCTTTAAAGTTATGATTTTCATCCCTATAGATGTCAGGGACATGGCAGAATCTTTATCAAAAGATCTGACCTTTTACCAACATTCAAGGATAGGAGGTAGAAAACATGGGTGCTTTAGCGATAATGGTGCTTGCGTTCGCAGGCTACATTATTATGTACAGATTGTATGGCCGGTTCATCGGGCGCAGAATTTTCCAGCTTTCAGGAGTTTGCAAAACACCTGCCTGTGAGCAGGAGGATGGAATTGATTACGTACCAACCAGAAAAGAGATAATTTTCGGCCATCACTTCACTTCCATCGCTGGAACAGGACCTATCGTGGGTCCGGCGATTGCCGTCATATGGGGGTGGGTTCCGGCCCTGTTATGGGTTTTTGTCGGCAGCATCGTTATGGGAGCCGTTCAGGATTTCGGTGCTCTGGTCATCTCCATGCGGAATAAGGGAAAATCCATTTCCGAATACACTTCCAAATATGTCAATAACCGTACCAAATTCCTTTTCTTTCTGATCGTTTTTTTGGAACTGTGGCTGATCATTGCCGTTTTCGGTCTTGTGATTGCAATTGTCTTCTCCCTCTACCCACAAGCCATTCTGGCGGTATGGATGGAAATTCCCATAGCCATGTATTTGGGGTATTTGATTTACAAAAAGGGCAAAAGCCCAATCCTCTGGTCTATTTTTGCCATTATCGCCATGTACTTTTTCGTGATTATCGGCCCCTGGGCAAAATTCACCATGCCAGATATTGGCGCTATTCCAGCCACCGGTGTATGGACAATTATTCTGCTTACATATGCTTTTATTGCTTCCACCCTGCCGGTAACCACACTGTTACAACCGCGTGACTTCATCAACTCCCATCAATTGATAGTGGCCATGTCGCTTTTGGTGGTGGGTGTGCTGGTAGCATCTTTCAGCGGCAGCCTGGAGATCGTCGCCCCCGCCGTACAGGCAAGTCCTGCACAGGCGCCGCCGCTGTGGCCGTTCCTGTTCATCACCATTGCCTGCGGTGCCATCTCAGGCTTTCATTCCCTGGTTTCCTCGGGAACATCTGCCAAACAGGTGCGTAATGAAAATGATGCATTGTTTGTCGGATATGGTTCAATGCTCATGGAAGGCGCGCTGGCTACACTGGTTATAATCGCAGTTGCTGCCGGCATCGGGATGGGTTACACGCCCAAGGGCGGAGAAACCCTGACCGGGGTTGCTGCTTGGACGACACACTATGCTTCCTGGGCTTCGGCCTCGGGTCTGGGTGCCATGGTTACCGCTTTTGTGGATGGTGCCGCAAATATCATGGGTGCCCTGGGGATTCCGAAAATCATTTCTCTTGCCATCATGGGTGTTTTTGTGGCTTCATTTGCTGCCACCACTCTGGATACGGCCACCAGGATTCAACGATATATTGTTGCCGAGCTTGCCGGAAGTCTTAAGCTCAATGCTTTGACCGGGCGATACCCTGCCACCTTTTTTGCGGTGGGCAGCGCCCTGATTCTGGCCTTTGCCGCCGGACCCGGAGGCGTTGGCGCCCTGAAGCTATGGCCTTTGTTTGGTGCGGTCAACCAAACCCTTGCGGCCCTTGCTTTGATCATAATTACTCTCTATCTGCAGCGGCTCGGTGGTTTTAAATGGCTGATCTCCGGCATTCCCGCCGTTTTCATGGCTGTGATGACCATCTGGGCAATCATTCTTAACCAGATTAATTTTCTCGGTGCACAAAACATGCTGCTGACCGTCATCAATATCTGTATCTTAATTGTTGCTGTCTGGATTGTAATTGAAGGCGTTATCAAGTTCTTCGCCTCAATAGGCAAAACGCCTGTAGAACCTTTGGTACCCCCGGAACCCGCGGAACCTGCAATTCAAACTGTAACGTAAATTTTATACGGAAACTTCCAACCGGTGGTTACATGGTTGAATGCCGTCTTGCGGAATGCAATTAATGTCGCACAAATCAACATCCGGGGAATTTGGAACGAGGGCGGGTTTGGAACCCGCCCCTACAAGTTCACACACGCGGTACTCTATAAACCAATCATCCCGGAATCCGTTATAACCAGCAAAAATTGAGCCCATACAATTTTGATTTAAATAAATATATTTTTAGACTTATACGACAATTTGGTATTCATTTTTGCCTGATCGCGTTTGCTTTATGGTCAATAAATTAAAAAAAATCTACTTAGCGCTTTTAGTGCCCCCCATTCTGGGGTTACTACTGGCCTGTCTTGTCAAAGAAACCGGGTATGTATCCATTAATTTGAACATTTCTCTGGATTTCATCGCGCCCTTTGTTTTTGTATTGTCGGTTGTTTCTGCTGTTGCTCTTCCTGTTTTTTTGCGCGCTTTTTTTGCGCACCGAATGCGCAATCACAAAACGGTTCCAGAACTCACCCTGATGAAATTTGAGCAAAAATTGATGACCGTTGCCTTGATTTCTCCCTATTTGGTTCTGCCTGCTTATCTTTTAGACTTTCCCGCTTTTTATTTTCTGAGTATAGTCTTAATGGCGTTTTACGCTGCGTATTTTTTTTATCCATCAGAAAAACGAATTCAATTTGACAGACGGATTTACAGGGTTAAACAGCTCAACTCAAACAATTAAAGAATGATGTATTTTCAGCGTGGGGAAGATAAATGACTGAATTTCTGCCATTTCTCAAAAACAAGGTAATAGGATTTTTGAAAATTTCAGACCAGGTGGCCCGGTATAAGGCCGTCGAAACCATTGAGCACGAAGTTGAAGAACTGGAAAACATTTTCGGCGTGCTGGTGTTGGGCTCATTTATCGGTGTGCCCTCACCGCCCATGCAAATTTCGCTTGACTTGATGCCATTTATGGAAAAAGAGCTG
>SKZT01000045.1 GCA_007127235.1 Desulfobacteraceae bacterium | reverse complement strand
TTATCAAAGTAAACGGGGTGATAAATATGTCGTTGACCATACCATGGACAGTTTCTGAAATTTTGGAGGCTGTCGGTGGAAGGTTTTTAACGGGAAACCCAAAGGAGATATTCGACGGCGTATCCATTGATTCACGAAATATATCCGCGGATAATCTTTTTGTGGCAATCAAGGGAGAGAAGTATGACGGACACCTCTTTATAAATGATGTTTTAAAAAAGGGGGGTAAGGGTTTTTTAGTTTCAGAAGCCCATATCGAGGCTGCTGCTTTTGGAAATTCGGGGGAGTCGGGAGTTGTTTTCATAGGGGTTCAAGATACGATCAAGGCCCTGGGAGATATGGCTTCTTTTAACCGGAAGCGGTCTGGTGTTCAGGTTATAGGTATTACGGGCTCCAACGGAAAAACCACTACAAAAAAAATGATTGCAGCCGTGGTTGGCCGAAGTTTTTCCACCTTATCCAGTCATGGTAATTTTAATAATCACATTGGACTTCCTTTAACGCTTCTTAAGTTAAATCCTGGTCACCGGTGTGCTGTCTTGGAAATGGGTGCAAATCACCCCGGAGAAATTGCTTATCTGACTCGCATTTGCCACCCTGGTATCGCAGTGGTTACCAACGTGGGCCCGGCTCATCTGGAGGGTTTCGGATCACTTGAAGGGGTTGTTTCTGCCAAGGGAGAATTGCTGGAGCATATGGCCCCCGATGGAGTGGCGATATTGAATGCTGAAGACCAAAGGGTGGTTTCCATGGCCGGAAGGGCTCCAGGACAAGTTTTGTACTATGGAATATCGAAAAAAGCCCATGTGAAGGCCTCCAATATTGTGCAGCAAGAGGGGAAAACTTCTTTCAGGCTTCAAATGCCAGGGCATCAGCTTGATATATGTATTCAGGTGCCCGGTTCTTTCATGGTGCTCAATGCGCTGGCGGCGGCTTGCGTTGGATATTATCTAGGATTGGAAGCCTCCGAAATCAAAGAGGCGCTGGAGAAAGATTTTAAGCCTGCTCCTGCAAGGCTGAATATTTTTGAAACCCAGGACGGTATCTGTATAATCGACGACACCTATAATGCGAATCCGGTATCCATGGCGGCGGCTTTGGAGGTATTAAACTCTTTGAAAGGACAGCATAGGGCCATATTTGTGGCAGGCGATATGCTGGAATTGGGAAAACACGCTCCTGATTTGCATAAAAAAATCGGGGAAATGGCCGCTCATTCAAAAATTGCCCGGCTTTATGCGGCCGGTGTCCATGCAGAAAAAGTGATGGAAGGAGCAAAGGCGGGAGGCATGGCAACAAAAAATATTTTTATGGGCACCAAAGAAGAAATTTTGTCTGAACTTAAAAATCAACTCAGAAGCGGTGATTGGGTTCTGCTGAAAGGCTCCCGGGGCATGGGTATGGAACAGATCGTCGAAGGACTCAGAGAGCAAACAGGACATTCATGATTTATCACTTTCTTTATCCTTTTTATACAACAATTTCTGCCTTTAATGTCTTTCGCTACATCACTTTCAGAACCATCTATGGGGGCTTGACAGCTTTGCTCATCTGCTTTTTATTAGGCCCCTGGATAATTAGAAAACTTCAGGAAATGCAGGTGGGTCAGTTTATTCGGGAAGAAGGGCCTGCTGATCATCTTAAAAAGGCCGGTACCCCTACCATGGGTGGCTCTTTGATTCTTTTTTCCGTAACGGTTTCCACCTTGCTTTGGACACAATTGACCAATGCCTATGTATGGATTGTCCTTTTTTGTACATTGGGATTTGGTTTAATCGGTTTTATCGATGACTATTTAAAACAGGTAAAAAAACATAATCTGGGATTCTGTGCTCAAAGCAAATTTACTTCTCAGGTTTTGGTAGCATTCATCACGGCAGTTTTTGTTTATTTAGTTCCCGATTTTTCCACGACAGTAACGGTGCCGTTTTTCAAACACATACAGCCGGACCTGGGATGGGCTTATATTCCTTTTGCCATGCTGGTCATTGTGGGAACATCAAATGCGGTTAACCTGACCGATGGACTTGATGGCTTGGCCATTGGTCCGGTTATTATTGCGGCGGGCACCTATATGCTTTTTGCTTATGTGGCCGGCCATGTCAAGATCGCAGAATATCTTCAGGTTCAATATGTCGCGGGTTCCGGAGAAATTACCATTTTTTGTGCCGCGCTTGCTGGGGCCGGGATGGGATTTTTGTGGTTTAACGCATACCCGGCCCAAATATTTATGGGGGATACGGGGTCACTTTCTCTGGGTGCCGCCCTTGGGACCGTTGCGCTGATTACCAAGCAGGAGTTTCTTTTGGTCATTGTCGGGGGCCTTTTTGTCATAGAAGCTTTGTCGGTTATTTTTCAGGTGGGTTTTTTCAAGATGACCCACGGAAGGCGAATATTTAAAATGGCACCTCTTCATCACCATTTTGAACTCAAGGGATGGAAAGAGCCAAAAGTATGTGTCCGATTCTGGATTATTGCCATAACGCTGGCCTTGATAGCGCTGAGCACTCTGAAACTCAGATAATGTTTGGAATCGATTAAAAATACCAGCCATGGAATTGATAAACAAACATATTGTCGTGGTGGGACTGGGTATCACCGGTGAAGCTGTTGCCCGTTTTCTCATACGGCGTGGGGCTGTGGTCACTGTTACGGATACGGCCTCGGGAAATCAAGTTGAAAAAACGGCTGAAAAACTCATTACCATGGGTGTCAAGGTTAAGCTTGGTGGGCATTATCCCGAGCTTTTTCGCGGTACGGATATGATTATCGTCAGCCCCGGAGTGCCCCATAATTTAGAGCATCTCAAGCAGGCCCGGAAGAGAGCAATACCGGTAATGGGAGAAATCGAACTGGCTTGCCGGTTTATCTCAGAGCCTATCATCGCCATAACGGGAACCAACGGTAAGACCACCACCACAACCCTTGTGTCAGAGATGCTCAAATGTTCAGGAATCAACACCTTTGTGGGCGGAAACATCGGAAACCCACTGATTGATTACGTGGATACAAATCAGAAAGCAGAGTGGCTTGTGGTGGAACTCAGCAGTTTTCAGCTTGATACCATAAAAGAGTTCAGACCCAAAGTGGCCGTTTTGCTCAACATTACAGACGACCATATGGACAGATACCCTGACTTTAAGGCCTATAGGGATTCCAAAGCACGCATTTTTAAGAATCAGACCTCTGATGATTTCGCAGTTTTAAATATTTCTGACTCTGTCATTGGACAAATATTCCATGGGGTTAAAGCCAGAAAACTGCTTGTAGGTCAAAAAGATGTGTTTTCAGAAAAGCCGGACAATGCTGCCGTTATTGAAAAAACGACCGGTTTGTCAAATTACCGGATATCGGTTTATATGAATGGTTCACAAAGATGGGAACCGCAATTGTCAGGATTCAAACCCGAGGGAATTCACAATCTGGAAAATGCTTCGGCGGCAATCATGGCGGCTGTGGTGGCCGGGGGAACAAAAACAGGTATTGAATTGGCTCTTGCCAATTTCAAAGGGCTTTCACATCGCCTTGAACATATCGCCGATTTTAAAGGTGTGGCCTTTATCAATGACTCCAAGGCAACCAATACGGACGCCGTGGCAAAAGCATTGGAAACATTTGCAAACCCTCAAATCGTGATCATGGGAGGAAGAGACAAGGACAGCGATTTTGAAAATCTGTCAAAAATTGTGAAAAAGCATGTGAAGCGCTTGATTCTCATTGGAGAAGCAGCCGAAAAAATTCATCACATCATGGGAGATTTTGTGGTTACCGAAACCGCTGCTACCATGAGTGATGCCGTTAATAAAGCATATAAAGCTTCTTCACCCGGAGATCTGGTGCTTTTGGCTCCCGGTTGTGCCAGTTTTGATATGTACGAAAATTATAAACAAAGGGGCGAAGCTTTCCGCCAGGCCGTTGACTGTCTGATTTCAGGAGATCACCATGGATAAAAGGCAAAAGGTCACTGATAAAAATGCGAGATACCCGGCCAGAAACATTATGAGTGAAACGGGTTATGATAAGCATATCTTGTTTCCGGTTCTTTTATTGGTGGGTATCGGTATAGTCATGGTATATAGTGCAAGCTCCGCTGTGGCCATGACAAAATTCGGCAGTGATTTTTTTTTCCTTCGAAAGCAGGCTTTATTTGCAGTTGCAGGAATATCGCTGCTGGTATTATGCCGTCATATTCCTTATAAGTTTTATTGGCACTTAACTTATCCTATTTTGATCGGGTCGATGCTTTTGCTGGTGGCGATCCATATCCCCGGAGTCGGCTATAAAGCAGGGGGTGCAACCAGATGGATCAGCTTCGCTGGTTATACCTTCCAACCTGCGGAATTGGCCAGGATTGCATTGATCTTTTTTCTGGCCTATTCGTTGAGTAAAAAACGCGAAAATGTTCGGGAATTTTCCATTGGTTTTTTTCCTCATATTTTTGTCTTGGCCATATTTAGTGTTTTACTTCATCTTCAGCCCGATTTTGGAACTATCCTGATTTTTGGGATTATTACCTGGATTATGATGTTTATTGCCGGAGTGCCTTTAAGATACCTGGCGGCGCCATTGATTCTTATTTTACCTCTTATGGGTTATCTCATGATTGAAGCCCCCTACCGGCTGGAACGGATTCTGACATTTTATGACCCATGGCAGTATGCTCAGTGTAGTGGCTACCAGGTTATTCATTCGCTGATGGCGTTCGGTTCCGGCGGTTTATTTGGTGCGGGCATCGGCCAGGGTTATCAGAAATTGTTTTATCTTCCGGAATCGCATACGGATTTTATTTTCTCGGTCATTGGAGAGGAGCTGGGGCTTCTGGGGGTGATTTGTATTCTTGCTTTGTATCTCTGGGTTATATGGCGGGGGCTTGCAATTGCGCGGAAAACTGAAAATGTGTATGGTTCCCTGGTGGCATCAGGTATTACCCTTGCTTTTGCACTTCAGGTATGTATCAACATGGGAGTGGCTTTGGGCCTTTTGCCTACTAAAGGGTTGACACTTCCTTTTATAAGTTACGGAGGAACATCACTGCTGGTCAATATGGCAGCCATGGGCGTTTTGATGAATATCGGGAGTTCTGAGAGAATATGATTTATGCCCCTTTGAATATTGTGATTGCGGGGGGTGGGACAGGAGGGCATTTATTTCCGGCAATTGCCATTGCTCAGGAGTTTTTGTCCCGTAATCCTGCCACTCATATTCTGTTTCTCATCACGGAACGGCCCCTTGAGGTGTCGGTTTTGCAGACATACGGCTTTGACTTTCAAAAAATATCCGCCGGAGGAATCAAGGGCCGCCGTTTATGGAGGCAGGCGGAGGCGATTGTGCTTTTATCACGGGGAATCGCGCAATCGGCAAAAGTTATAAAATCTTTCAAACCTCATCTGGTAATCGGGATGGGGAGTTATTTGTCTGTTCCGGTGGTTTTGGCGGCATGGTTGAAACGGATTCCCACAGTAATTTGCGAACAAAACATTTTGCCGGGTATCGCCAATGGTTTTTTGGCCAGAATCGTTAATCGGGTAAATGTCTCTTTTGAAAATACCTTTGAAAATTTGCCTGAAACCAAGGTGCGTTTTACGGGAAATCCGGTCCGGAAGGAAATACTGCAACCTATTTCGCAATCAAAGGATAAAAACAGGCCGTTTACGGTGCTCATTTTGGGCGGAAGCCAGGGGGCACATGGAATCAATATGGCTGTTGTTGAAGCTCTGGAAGCTTTTAAAGAAAACAGGGAAATTTTTTTCATTCATCAGACCGGTGAAGCCGATGAAAGCTATGTAAAATCAGTTTATGAGAAAAATCAAATACCTTGCCGGGTCAAAGCTTTTTTTAAAGATGTGGGGCAAGTTTATCAAAAAGCGGACCTGGTGATTTGCAGGGCAGGAGCTACAACTGTGGCGGAATTATCTGCATTGGGAAAACCGGCCATTTTTATTCCTTTTCCCCACGCCACGGACGATCATCAATCCTTGAATGCTCGAAAGCTTTGTGATAATGATGCATCGGATATGATTCATGAAAAAGATCTGACCGGCGGGTATTTGTCCGAAAAAATTTTCGAACTGGCCAAAAATCCCTCCAGGCTTGAAAAGATGGCGCGCGCTGCGGCAATGATGGGGAGAGCGGATGCTGCCGAAAAAATCGTGGATGATTGCTACCGGGTGATTAAATAGAGTAATTTTAAGGCCCGTTCCTGGATAATTTTCAACACCCAGGGCATGAGGTATATTTCGCATATTGGGGATCTGAGCTGCGAATTAGGGGAAAAATACATTCATGTATTTCAAAAAATATCACATTCACTTTGTCGGTATTGGCGGAATTGGTATGAGCGGCATTGCCGAGCTGCTTTTAAATCTTGGGTATCAGGTATCCGGCTCCGACTTGAAATCCTCCGAAATCACCAGGCGTCTGGAAAAGCTCGGTGGAAAGATTTTTTTAGGCCACAATGAGCATCAAGTGGATGGTGCTGACGTGGTGGTTACATCTTCTGCGATAGCGACTGAAAATCCGGAGGTCCTGGCAGCCCGGAAGGCATCGGTGTCCGTTATTCCCCGCGCGGAAATGCTGGCAGAATTGATGCGGCTCAAATATAGTGTCGCCATAGCAGGAGCACATGGGAAAACAACCACTACATCTCTTGTGGCCTCGGTGCTGGGAAAAGGTGGCCTCGATCCCACTGTGGTGATCGGGGGTAAACTGAAAAGTATCGGCTCGAATGCTGTCTTGGGGCAGGGCGATTACATTGTGGCCGAAGCCGATGAAAGCGATGGTTCTTTTTTAAAAATGTCTCCCACTATTGCTGTTGTAACCAATATTGATCGTGAACATCTCGATTATTATCGCGATATAGAGGATATTCGGGGAGTATTTTTAAGTTTTGTTCATCGCATTCCCTTCTATGGCCTGGCAGTGCTCTGTCTGGATAATGAACATATTCAATCCATCATTCCGGGGATTCGCAAAAGATTTACAACATACGGAATGAGCACTCAGGCTGATTTTCAGGCCAGAGATGTCGAATTCAAAGGGCTTCAAAGCACTTTTTCGGTTTATCATAAAGGAAAAAGGCTGGGAAAGGTCCTGTTAAACCTGCCGGGTATGCACAATGTTTCAAATTCCATGGCGGCAGTGGCCGTAGGATTGGAACTGGGGATTTCTTTTGAGGATATTAAACTGGCCTTGGAAAATCACCAAGGCGTTCAGAGGCGTCTGGAAATCAAAGGGGAAAAGAGCGGGGTCATTGTTGTAGATGATTACGGACATCATCCAACCGAAATCAAGGCCACCCTTGTTGCAGCCAAGGAAGGCTGGCCTGAGAGGCGGCTTGTAGCCGTTTTTCAACCCCATCGATATAGCCGGACCAATTCACTTTTTGAAGAATTTACCCGGGCTTTTTATGAATCGGATGTTCTTGTCGTACTGCCCATTTATGCGGCCGGCGAGAAACAAATCAATGGTGTTGACGGTTTTAAACTTTATGAATCCATTCTGGCCCACGGGCATCGCGAGGTTGTTTATAAAAAAGATTTTGATGATGCCATAAGATACCTGCAGGAAATGTTGAAAAAGGGGGATCTTCTTTTGACGTTAGGTGCCGGGGATGTTCATATGCTGGGAACGGAGATGCTTAAAAGCCTTGGCCAGAGTAGATGAGCAGTGCAGACAATGGCTTCATAGTGTTCTTGGGGACCGCGTTTTTTTTGATGAACCCATGGCCCGCCATACATCATTCAGGGTAGGGGGGCCGGCAGATGCCTTTGCAATTGCCGATGATGTCGAAGTTATCGTAAATCTGATCAAAGGGCTTCAGCAAAGAAATTTGCCATTTTGGGTTATTGGGCGCGGTACAAATTTACTTGTGAAAGATGCCGGTATTCGGGGAGTGGTTATCGTTTTAAAAAAGATGTTTGGCAACATTACGGTTAAATCCGATAATACGGTCAAAGCCATGGCCGGAACTCCCATGAGCAGACTCTGTCGTTTTGCTCTTAGAAATGGTTTTGCGGGTATGAATTTTGCCTTGGGCATTCCCGGTACGGTGGGGGGAGCAATTATCACCAATGCGGGAACAGCCATCGGGGATATGGGAAATGTGCTATGCGAAGCGAAATTTCTTTTACCCAGTGGTGAGATTAAAAAAATTGCCAAAGAAAAATTAAGTTTTTCCTACCGGCAGATGCATTGGGATAACAAGTCGGAAAACCAGGGTGGGTCTTTTCCTGTCATACTTGAGGCTGCATTCTCCCTGATACCTGATGACCCTGTGAAACTGAAAAAAGAGGCGATGAAAATTGTAAAATGGCGAAAAAAAAGTCAACCCGGAAGGCTTCCCAGTGCAGGATGTTTTTTTAAAAATCCGGACCCTGAAACATCCGCAGGACAGCTCATCGATATAGTCGGTCTGAAAGGTAAAAACTATGGAGGAGCTGAAATATCACAAAAGCATGCCAATTTTATTGTTAATAAAAATAACGCCTCTGCCGCTGATATTCTCGGGTTAAAGGAAATGGTCCAGGAGAGGGTCTGGAAAAAATTTCATATCAGCCTGGAACCTGAAGTGAGAATTGTCGGAGATTGAATGTGTTGAGCAAAAAGGTCAGAAAAAATTGCAAAAAAGAGGCCCCGGAAAAAAAGAAAGCCAAAAGGATTCGCGGCACGGTTGTGTTGTTGAAACTTTTGCTGGGCATTGCTTCCGTTCCTTTAATGAGTTTGTTGTTTATTCTGAGCCATGATTTATTGACCCAGAGCGAGTATTTTAATAGCGAACACATCATTGTTGAAGGAGTTGAGCGCCTGTCAGAAAATCAGATAAGGCAACAGGCTGGTATTGAAGAAAAGGTGAATATTTTTGCTTTAAACCTCAATGCTGCACGGAAAAATCTGATGGGAAATCCATGGATCCAACACGCGCAGGTAGCCCGTGAGCTTCCAGGCACAATCCATATAAGGATTGTTGAACAGGAGCCCCTGGCGGTTGTCGATTTCGGCGAAAAATTTATCCTCAATACCGAAGGCATAATTTTTAAAAAGCTGGAATCAAATGACCCGGAAAATCTTCCGCTTATTACAGGACTTTCATATTCGGATCTCAGAGAAGCTGACAATTTGGGCAGCGTATGGTTTTTATCGGTGATGGAGGTGCTGCAACTTGGAAAAATTCCGGGAAGTGTGCTTCCCAATCACCTGATCCATCGTATCGATGTGGACCGGCAAACAGGACTTTTACTGCATACAACAGCGCAAAATAGAACAATAAAACTGGGGCTGGAAAATTATCCGGAAAAATATGCAAAGTTGGAAAAGGTTATTTCTAATATAAAGAATCACTATTTGTTTAATGATTACAGTTCCATTGACTTGATAAATCCCGATCGGGTCGTGGTTTACCCTGTCGAAGACGAATGTGAGGCCGATCAAGAAAGGGAGGCATAAAATTGGCGGGACAAAATGATATAATCGTAGGTCTTGATATTGGCACCACCAAAATCAGTGCTGTTGTCGGTGAGGTTGGGCAAGGTGATATTAACATCATCGGTATAGGAACCCATCCTTCCGTAGGCCTGAGAAAAGGTGTTGTCGTCAACGTGGAAGCTACAGTGGAATCCATCAAGAAAGCGGTAGAAGAAGCCGAGTTGATGGCAGGATGTGAAATTTCGTCGGTTTATGCCGGCATTGCCGGAGGACATATTACCGGTTTTAACAGCCATGGAATAACTGCTATCAAGGGACAGGAAGTAACTCAGCAGGACATAGATCGGGTCATTGAAGCAGCGCGTGCTGTGGCAATTCCCATGGACAGGGAGCTGATTCATGTCTTGCCCCAGGAGTACATTGTCGATAATCAGGGAGGTATCGACAACCCCATTGGCATGACCGGTGTGAGACTGGAGGCCAAGATTCATATTGTCACCGGAGCGGTTACCTCGGCCCACAACATTGTAAAGTGTGCCAACCGGGCCGGACTTGATGTTTGTGACATTGTTTTGGAATCGCTGGCTTCCGGGGATGCTGTACTTACTGATGAAGAAAAGGATCTGGGCACAGCCCTGATCGATCTGGGAGGAGGAAGCAGCGATTTGGCAATCTTTTCCGGGAAAAATATTCAACATACCTTTGTACTGTCCCTGGGAGGCCACAATTTAACCAATGATATAGCCATTGGTCTTCGCGCACCTATTGCAGAGGCGGAAAAAATCAAATTGAAATATGGAACGGCACTGGCCGGCAAAATTAAAGGTGATGAAAACATCGAGATTCCCGGCATGGGCGGAAGACCTCCCAGGAGGCTTCCAAGACAAATTCTGGGGGAAATAATCGAGCCGCGGGTTGAGGAGATATTTTCCCTGATTAAAAGAGAGATCTACAGGGCCGGGGTGGAAAATCTGATGCCGTCGGGGGTCGTTATCACCGGTGGCTCGGCGCTTTTGGATGGCATTACCGATGTTGCCGAATCGGTTTTTCATTTACCTGCACGCCTGGGGCGGCCCCAGGGTATCAGCGGACTGGTGGATGTTGTCAGCAATCCCATGCACGCCACCGGTGTCGGCTTGCTTCTATACGGTGCAAAAAACCATAATCCGGAAAAATTCAGAATCCGGGATTCGAACATATTTTCACGCCTGATTCTAAGGATGAAAAAATGGTTTAAGGAAATTATATGAAAATTCGTAATTTTGTGGTAAGCGAACGTGAATAATCCAACCAACATTTAACGGCAAAAGGGGAGGTAAAAACATGGTAAATAGCGGTGATGGAGGCAGAGGGATGCAATCTTTTCTACCGGTGGAACCGGAGATGAAGGCAAGGGAACCCATGGCCAGAATCAAGGTGATCGGGGTTGGCGGTGGCGGCGGAAATGCTGTTGACAACATGATTGACAGCGATTTAAAGGGTGTCGATTTTATTGCTGCCAATACGGATGCTCAGGCATTGAAAAAATCGGTGGCGAAAATAAAAATTCAACTGGGAGAAAAACTTACCGAGGGACTTGGTGCCGGAAATAATCCGGTTAAAGGACGGGAATCCGCTTTGGAAAATGAAGAAGCCATAAGAAATGCCTTATCAGGAAGCCATATGGTTTTTATTACGGCGGGTTTCGGCGGGGGTACCGGAACCGGGGCTGCACCGGTGATTGCAGAAATCTGCAGAGATCTTAAAATTTTAACTGTTGCCGTGGTGACCAAGCCTTTCACCTTTGAAGGAAAAAAACGGGCACGGCAGGCTGATGAAGGTATTTATGCCCTCAGAGAAGTAGCGGATACCGTCATTACCATTCCCAATGACCGGCTCCGTGGAATTTCCGAAAAAGATTCCACAATGTTGGCCATGTTCAGGAAAGCTGATGAAATACTGCTGCACTCGGTCAAGGGAATTACCGACCTGATCATGCTTCCGGGGCTTATCAATCTGGATTTTGCCGATGTTAAGGAAACCATGTCAAAGGCCGGCATGGCGCTGATGGGTATTGGGGTAGCCTCAGGAGAAAACAGAGCCATTGAGGCCGCGGAACGCGCCATTTCACATCCGCTTCTCGAAGATATCTCAATTTCCGGAGCTAAAGGGGTTTTGATGAATATTACTTCCACGAGTGCATTGACTATGGAAGAAATGACTCAGGCCTCGGATCGAATTTATCGTGAGGTGGGAGAAGAGGCGGATATTATTTGGGGTACGGCTTTGGATGATAGCATGGGTGAAGAAATCCGCGTTACGGTCATCGCCACCGGTATTGGTTCTGACGCCGATACGGTAATGCCCGAAAGATTTCGTGACCGAAAACTTCGGGGCAAGGTTCGCAATTTGACTTCCGCGGATCTGGAAAGAGCCGTTAATTACGATGAACCCACTTTTGTTCGCAAAAGAAGAACCGACGATGACCCAAACAATAGTCCCTATAAGAACTATAAAGGACTTGTCATTGATAATAATGATCTGGATATTCCCACGTTTCTAAGAAGAAGGGCTGACTAAAATACGACAAGCGGTTCATTCAGAGATTGGTGCGGTAAAAAAGACCTGGCGGGGTAAAATTTCAGTTGGCCTGGTTTATCCGAATCTGTATCACCTGGGGATGAGCAATCTGGGGTTCCAAACCGTTTATGCTCAGCTCAACCAAATGGATCATGTGGTATGTGAAAGGGTTTTTCTAAACGAAAACTACTTTAAGGCAGCAAAACGCAACAGATCGATAGAATCGGGAAGGCTATTAAAAGATTTCGATATCATTGCTTTTTCCTTATCGTTTGAAAATGATTACCCAAACATTTTAAATATCCTTCAGGCTGGTAAAATACCGTGGCTATCGGACCATCGGTCCGATAGCCATCCTCTTGTGGCCGCAGGTGGCGTGGCATGCTTTTCAAATCCGGAGCCCATTGCTTCTTTTTTCGATCTGTTTTTCATAGGTGAGTCCGAAGCAATTCTCGATAAATTTTTCCAGATTTTTGACCCCGCTGCCGGCCGGCGCGAAAATTTGATAAAAATTGCCAGGGAAGTTCCTGGAACTTACGTTCCTTCCTTTTACAATGTAAGTTACCATGATGACGGCACTCCGGCAGCGTTTGAAGCTGGGGAAAATGTTCCTGAAAGAATAATGAAAATTTGTGCCGGGGATCTTTCGGCTTTTTCAACTACCAGCACCTTGTTTACCGAAGACACAGCATTTGGGGATACTTATCTTGTGGAAGTATCCAGGGGATGCGCCCGTGGCTGCCGCTTTTGCAGTGCGGGATATCTGTATCGTCCTCCAAGATACCGCCCTTTGCCGCGTTTAGTCGAAAACCTTGAAAATGGTGCCATTCATTCAACACAAATCGGTCTTCTGGGTGCGGCTGTCTCCGACCATCCGGAGATTGAAAAATTGTGTGCCATGGCTCAAGAAAAGGATCTGCAAATCTCATTCAGTTCCCTCCGGGTGGATGCCCTTTCGGATCAACTGATCCGGGCCTTGAAAAAAAACAATGTGAAAACGGCGACCATCGCTCCGGAAGTTGGCACGCAGCGAATGCTAAATGTCATCAACAAGGGCATTGCTCTGGAACAAATTCTGGTAGCCGTCAAAACCCTTGTTGATAATGGAATTCCAAATCTGAAATTGTATTTTATGGTAGGGCTGCCGGGTGAAACTTTTGAAGATGTAAAGGCCATCGTAAATCTGTGCAAAAAAATCCGGCATACCTTTCTAATCTCCAGTCGGGCACAAAAACGTATCGGAGAGATTACCGTAAGCCTCAATTCATTTGTCCCAAAACCGGTAACCCCTTTCCAGTGGGCGGCCATGGATAATATCCCGACGTTAAAGAAAAAAATTAAGTGTGTGAAAGACGGTTTGAAAAGAGTGCCGAATTTAAAAGTTCATGCGGATATACCCCGATACGCATATTTACAAGGCCTTTTATCGAGAGGTGACAGGAAAGTATCAAAACTGATTATGCAATCGGTTGAAAATGGGGGAAACTGGCCTAAAACGCTCAAAGATTCCCCTTTGAATCCTGATTTTTATGTCCTCAGGAAACGTTCTGAAAATGAAACATTTCCGTGGGATTTTATTGACCATGGCATTGATAAATCCTTTTTATTGAGGGAATATTACAGAGCAATGGCTGCGAAAACATCTCCCCCATGTCCCAACCAAAAGCCCTGTTTTGTTTGTGGCGCTTGCGGAAAAAAAAAGTAGCCTCTCAAAATGCCTGTGGAGTTGTTACGCATTGGAAAGAGAACAATATCCGGAGGGATTTTTAAATAGGCCATCTCCGGAATTACATTGGCAGCTTTTCCGATATGAATTCTCCTTTGCCGATATGAATTCTCTCAATTTAAGGTAAAAAAAACTTGCATGCAGCAAACCATTATGTTAAAGGTCTGCTTTAATTTTTGGAGTGATCACTTTTTTAATGGTCATATATTGAAAGGATTACGTGAAAAATGACTTCAAAAAAAGAACTACAATTGGCCTATGGTGTGGCGATCGTTTTGTTTGTGGTAGGTGTAATAAGTTTCGGGGCCTTTTCTGCCAAGGAACCCGAGATACCGCTGAGAATCGCTTATGAAGGTGTGGCAGGAAATGTCTTGTTTACGCACGAAACCCACATGTCAGAATTTGGCTACAGTTTGGATTGTTATACATGCCACCATCATGGTGAAGTGACAACATCTTGCAGTTTGTGTCACCTGAAAGTGGACAACGCATTTGCGGAATCCTGCCTGGAATGCCATTACTATGAAGATCATGAGTGGCTTGAAGCCGAAGTTGAAAATGGTGTGCGGTATTACCCGAAGGAGAGTTGTTACGATTGTCACTTTGAAGTTGATGAAATGTCGGCGATGATGCAGACGGATGCCTTTCATGGACAGTGTATCGGATGCCATGTAGACAGTGATGCGGGTCCTCAGGATTGCATCGGATGTCACTTGCAGTAAACTGCTGATTTTCTGGAGTTTAAAACGTTAACCTGTTTCGGCAAAAAAACACAAAGGTTAGGCTATGATTAAAAAATCTTTCATTGGTCTGGTTAAGCCCCGGATTGATTATACTATCCTTACAGATCCAGATCCAGCTCTGATAGACATTCCCCAACCTGGCCGCGTGACGCTGCTGTTGGAAGGTAATGGTAATGGAGAACTGAAAAAAGGGGATCTGCTGAAAACCGGGCAATTAATATCTACTGCCAAAGACATTTTTGCGATCTCACCCGTCACGGGTACAGTTGAAAACATATCCGGCTGGGCCGGCGACTTTGGACAAGGCTACACGGCGGTTTCCATAGATGTAGCCAAAGACGAAGAATTTGATGAGCAATTTTCAGAAGTTGTCAAAAATATTTCACTGGAAAATGCGGTAAAATATTTTTCCAATTTACCGGGAAAGCCTTCATTTAAAAAGTTCAAGGATCCCGAGTTGGATATCCATACGATTGTGGTTAATGGCATGGATGAAGACATATGGATGACCGCCAACCAGTATGTGGTACAATCGCGGGTAAAGGCGATCAAATCCGGAATGGAAGCTTTGAGCAAGATTACCGGGGTAAATTCAATCGTTCTGGTTGTGCCGGAAAGCCAGGCGGCAGCGGCTGCTGCAGCCGGTGTTGATGTGAAAGTTGTCAGCAGCCAGTATCCTTCCGCACAACCCAAAATGATTCTCAAAGATCTTTTCGGTAAGGTGGTTCCGGCAGGAAGAAACCCTGAAAACATAGGATACTGTTTCATGTCAGCTGAAGCGGTGGCATCGATTTCAGATGCTGTCAGCACTGGAAAAGCTCCGACTAAAAAAGTTTTGACCCTCATCAATAAAGATGGCGGCATGATTATCGTCACGGCAAAAATTGGAACACCCGTAAGTGATGTGTTCAAAGCCTGCGATATTAACGTCGAAGAAAAAGACCGGGTGGTATACGGGGGACCGTTTACCGGCTCGGCAATCTATTCAATGGAGCATCCGATACTTCCCGATACCAACGCACTGCTGGTGCAAGACAGGGAAAACATTCCCCTTGTCTCTGATTACCCATGTGTAAACTGTGGGGAATGTGTCCGAATTTGCCCGGCCATTATCCAGGTCCACAGCCTTGCAAGGCTGCTGGAGGCGGGTCAATATGAGGAAGCCGCGGACAATTATGATTTGAATTCCTGCATTGAATGCGGTCTTTGCAGTTTTGTCTGTGTCTCTAAGATTCCAATTTTTCAATACATAAGATTGGCGAAATATGAACTTGATCGGATAAGATTAGCGGAGGCAGAGTATGTATAGTCAGAAAAAACTTATCGTCTCACATGCTCCATTTATTCATGAAGGAAGTCGTGTTCCCAACAGAAATTATCACATAATTCTGGCCGCTCTGCCGGCGGTTTTGATGGGCTTTTATCATTTTGGGCTTCCTGCGGTGGGCGTGGTCGCTCTTTCAGTATCTTCAGCCATGCTTTGGGAACTGCTTGCCAATGTTCTTCGGAAAAAGGAAAAACACACCATTGGTGACGGAAATGCAGCCATTATTGGGTTGTTGTTTGCGATGTTGCTTCCCGCAACTATTCCCTGGTGGTTTATTATCGTAGGAACTTTTTTTGCGGTAATGGTAGGGCAGCAGGCCTTTGGAGGTATAGGACATAATCCATTCAATCCTGTAGTTTTTGCTGCTCTTGTTTTGTTCGTATCCTATAGAAACTATTTTGATTTTAACGTGGCTTTGGTCAATTACGATTTTGAATTTGCTGCCATATATCCCCTTACAGCCCTGAAGACATACGGGGTCTCCGGTGTTGAAGGCTTTTCCACGATGGATCTTTTAATGGGGAATCAAACGGGCGGAATAGGAGCGACTTTTGGATTAGGGATCATTTTGGGTGGTATCTATCTGATCATACGTGGGTTTATCAGGTGGGAAATATCATTGTCGTTTCTGGCAGGTATTTTCATAACCGCAGCGATCTTCAATTTTGCCAATCCTGATCAATATGCCGGACCCATGTTTCATCTTGTCACAGGATACACGCTCCTTGGCGCTTTTTTCCTGGCCACTGAGGATTCATCCTCTCCGGTAAACTTTAATTCCATGCTGATCTATGGAGCAGTGGGTGGATTCATGACGATATTGATCAGAAATATCGGAGCTTATGCCGATGGCGTATTGTTTGCGATCGTGTTGATAAACTTGCTTGCTCCGATTTTTGAAAAAATCAGACCCAAAGCACTTGGAAAGGTGGATTGATATGCGAGAAATGATAAAAATGGTCATTGTTGTAACGGTGCTGGCATCGTTTTCGGGAGGTCTTTTGGCATCGGTGCGAAATGGGACCAAAGAAAGAATCGAGGTGGCCCAGCTTACTTTTGTTAAGGGACCGGCTATCCAAAAAATCATGGAAGGCTCTTCCAATGACCCCATTGAGGACCGGTTTAGCTTGACTATAAACGACACCGAAATGGACTTTTTTGTCGGAAAGTTCGATGGTAAACCCAAAACTGTTGCTTTCGAGGGTTTTGGGAGAGGTTATGGCGGTGACATGGGGGTTATGGTCGGAATTGATATTGAAAAAGAAACCGTACATGGAGTAGCTGTGACTACACACGCAGAAACTCCCGGTTTGGGTTCACTTGCAGCAGATGATCCGGGTTTTGTATCACAATTTAAAGGGAAACCACTCGATAAATCGGTTAAACTCACACAGGATGGAGGCCTGATTAACGCATTGGGCGGAGCTACAGTTACCTCCAGAGCCGTATGCAATGCCGCGGAACAAATTGTCAGGCTTTATGAAGAAAATAAAGAGCAAATTTCAGAAAAGACTAAAAGTTTCTAAAATAGCGTATTATATTCCAGGGAGAACAAAATGGCCAAGACATTAACTCAGGAATTTGTAAAAGGATTATGGGAGGAAGTACCGCCGTTTAGACTCGTCCTCGGTTTGTGCCCCGTCCTTGCGGTGACCACAACAGTGGAAAACGGAATCGGTATGGGTATTGCCACGACTTTTGTGCTTGTCTGTGCAAACACCCTGGTATCCTTGCTTAGAAATATTATACCGTCGAGGGTCCGGATCGCCTGCTTTATATTAATTATAGCCACATTTGTTACGTTGGTTGAATTACTGATGCAGGCATTTGCATACCCTCTTTTCCTTGCACTGGGCATATTTATTCCCCTCATCGTGGTCAATTGCGTTGTGCTGGGAAGAAGTGAAGCTTTTGCATCAAAAAACCGCCCTATAAATGCAATAGCCGATGGTTTGGGTATTGGAATCGGCTTTACACTGTCACTGGGTGCTTTGGGGGCCGTAAGAGAGGTCTTGGGCAACGGAACATTTCTTGGCATGGAAGTGTTCGGGCCGTCATTTGTACCATTTACGTTCATGATTGAAGCTCCGGGTGCGTTTGTCGGACTTGGCCTTATGCTGTGTATTATGAATTTCATCGGAAAAAAATAAGATTAGGAGATTATCATGGGCGATTATATAGTCCTTATAATTGGCAGCATATTTATTAACAATATCATATTGGCTCAATATTTGGGTGCCTGCCCGTTTCTTGGAACGACAAAAAAAATGGAAACAGCTGTAGGTATGGGCTTTGCCGTTGTATTTGTAATGACCATGGCGGCAATAATAACCTGGGTAATCAGTACTTTTTTTCTGACCAAATTCGGGCTACAATATTTGAGAACCATTGCATTTATTCTGGTCATTGCATCTTTGGTGCAATTTGTGGAAATGTTTCTCAGAAAAAGCATACCGTCATTGTATGCAGGCCTGGGTATTTTTCTGCCCTTGATTACCACCAACTGTGCGGTCATGGGTGTTTGTCTGATTAATATTAATGAAGAATTTACCTTTATTCAGGCTCTGGTTTCTGCGATTTCTTATGCCATAGGTTTTGGTTTTGCACTGATTCTTTTTGCTGGTGTTCGGGAACGTATCGTCTTGGGAAGAGTACCCAAACCTCTACAGGATACATCTATCGCTCTTGTTACGGCAGGTGTTTTGTCCATGGCATTTTTCGCCTTCAGAGGGATGGCTTAATATAAGGAGGTTGTCGTGATAGAAGCCGTTTTGTTTATGTTAGGACTGGGGGGGGCATGTGGAGGCGCTCTAAGTGCCGCTTCCAAGGTGTTTTACGTTTACGAAGATCCCCGAATTGCAGAGGTTGAAAGTAAGATGGCCGGGGCAAACTGCGGAGGATGCGGATATACAGGCTGTGCGGCTGCCGCTGCCGCTGTTGTCAGAGGTCAAGCTCCTCCGAGCGTATGCATGGTTGCGGGACCTGAGGGAGCCGCCAATGTGGCTGCTGTCATGGGTCTCGATCCGGGGACCGCTGAAGCTCTTCTGTCCACAAATACCTGTGAAGGCGGTTTTCGTGCCGATGACAAGTATTATTACATGGGGGTGCAGAACTGTGCCGGACTGGCCGCCTTATATGACGGCAAAAGAGTTTGCAGCATAGGATGTTTAGGGTTGGAAGATTGTATAAGGTCCTGTTTATTTGATG
>SKZT01000029.1 GCA_007127235.1 Desulfobacteraceae bacterium | reverse complement strand
TTTTCGGCTGACCATGGGTCGATAGGTTCCACATGGATGAGATCCCAATTTCCGGTGGTGAGTGTACCGGTTTTATCGAAAACAAAGGTGTCTATGTTAGGGGCTGTTTCAAAGGCTGAAAAATCGCGTACCAGTATGCCTTTTTGGCATGCCAGCGAAATTCCGGCTGTCCGGGCCAGCGGAATGGCGATTCCCAAAGCACAGGGACATGAAATGACCATCACTGTAACCCCCCGCACAATGGCTTGCTCAATGGAAAGCCCGAATAATATTCCTGCAGCACAGGTTACCGAAGCCAATACCAAAACCACCGGTACGAACCATTTCAGAGCAATATCGGTTTTTCTTTCCATTGTGGTTTTTTGTCCCAGAGTTTGTTCCATGATTCGTGTCATTTGTCCGATTACGGACTTTTCTCCCACAACTTCGGCTCTGACTTTTATTTTACCGGATATAAGGCGGGTGCCGCTCGTAATTCGATCGTCTGTCTGTTTCTTTTTAGGGGTTGCTTCTCCGGTAAGGCTCGATTCATCGACAGTTGCCCGGCCGCCAATGATGACACCATCGGCCGGGGAAATTTCGTTTTTATCGAGAATGAAACACTCGCCTTCACCAAGCTGTCCGGCGGACACGTAGCGCCCATCAGGAAAGGCCGGTGTGGGAATGCGAACCTTAGTGGGAACCAGAGAAAAAAAACTTTCCAGATCTTTGTTCACCTCCTTTTTTGCCCGGCTTTCCAATAGTTTGCCCAGGAGTACAAGGGTGATGAGCATGGCAGATGTGTCAAAATAAAGGTGGATGCTGTTGCCCAAAAAATTATAAAGGCTGAAAAAATAGGCGCTCAAAGCTCCCGCACTGATCAGTGTTTCCATGCCGAAACCCAAGGATCGCCATGCGGCCCATCCTTTTTGGTGAATTTTCCGGCCCCCGTAAAAAACCACCACCGAGGCCATCAACAATATGGGCCAGGAAATGAACCGGATATCGGCAGGGGACAGATCCGTAAAAAAACCGGAGTAGAGAGAAAATGAAAGCATCATGACGTTCATGGTCAAAAAAGCGGAAACGCCGAAGCGAACAAATTCTTTTGTTTTTTCTTTGGATTCCGATTCTTCTCCCGGTGCAGAAAGTGTATATCCAAGGCTGTTAATGTACCGGGATATTCGATGCGGGGATGTTTGGACCGGATTATAGGTTACTTCCAGGCGGTCTGTGGAAAAATGACAGGTGGTTTCCAAAACGCCTTTTTGTTTCAACAATGTCTTTTCGATAACCCAGGCACAGGCAGGACACCACATGTTTTCCACGGAAAAGCGAGTCTTCAAAAAATGATCGTTTTCCGTGTCCTGGCAATATTTAGCCTGGTTTTCCAAAGAATCGGGATTGTCTCTTGCAGTTTCGGCCTGAGCGGTTGGAATGATTCCCAGGGCCTGGCATTGTTTGAAAATTTCCGTATCTTTGAAAGAGGCGATATCAGGACTTTCGGTGGCATCGGCCAGCATTTGAAAAACCTGCCGGCATCCCATGCAGCAAAAGCGATAATTTTGGCCTTTCCGGGTAAGGCTTCGGGTATTTGTTGGGATAGTCAAGCCGCAAAGATCGCAAACATCCGATTTGTGGTTCAGGATTTGAGACTTTTCAGGGGCGCACTCCGAGAGATTTGACATAGGCTATGATTTGCCAGCGGGTTTCCATATCGATAGTTGTTGCCAGGGGCGGTTGACGTTTCCCCGGTTCACCGTAGCTGATATCCTTGAACAGTTCTCCTTCCAGGTGACCTTGTATTTCTTCACTTCTCAGATCGGTGGGAAGAGGCGCAAAGCTTTGTCCTACTGTCCCCCTCCCGTCATGGTTGGACCCATGGCATTGTGCACAGAAAAGATGGTAACCTTTTTGACCCTGAAGAATATGATCCGGATCATCCAGGGGTATCGGCGATTTTATCTGATCTGCAGACATGGCCCGGTATATTGCTTCTCCGCCGGAAAACGGTACCACACCCTCTTTCATTACCAAAAGAGGTTCTTCATGAGGCCATACTCCCGGAGTTTCCCACATGCGTGCAAAAGGGAAGTGATTGTCGTAATAGATCAGGATACCGTAAGCTACCAGCAAAACAGTGCTCAAAAAAGCGAATATCACGGCGACGGCTTTCATCTATTCTCCTTTCTCACCCCTGATGTGCTGAGGATAAGGAAGGGCTTCGTATATCGCATATGGAGACTCTCCCGGTACATCCTTTACCGGGCGGTAATCCCAGTCAGGCTGACCAAGATCTCCTACCACCGTAAAGGTGAAATAGCCTTTGGTCAGAATGAATGCGACCAGAACAAAAATCCAGACCCAGGTCGTTCGGGACGATTTTTCGTGTCGGGTTTCCGAATTTTTCATATTTTAATCCCCAATAATCCGTATCCAAGGATATAGCAAAAACCCCAGATGAATGTTCCAATGATAATAAGGATTAATACCAGAGGAAAAGGAGCGGTTCTTTCTTCGATGTCTTCAGGGTATATGTAATTTACCAGCCGCGTTGGTTCCTCGGTGTATTTTCGGGTAAAATGCACATACCCCAGTGCCAGGCCCAGTAGTATGATAAAAATCAGGGTGGGAAAAATGTATAAAAAAATATGTTGGATGTTCAGCAGGTTAAAAAATCTCATGGGTGTTTATCCTACTTATTTTGTTCCGTAAAAAATTGAAAAAACCAGAACCGCCGCTGTGGCGCCAAGGCCTGCGATAGCCAGAAAAATCAGGCCGTAAGCTTCAATTCGATTAAATTTTGTTACGGTGACCTTTTCAGGTTCAGGTTCATCTTCCAGGGGCAAAAAGCGGGCGCGCTCCTGGTCTTTAAACTGTCCTTTTTTTAAAGCCCACAAAAAAAACACCAGACTGATCACAAAACCAATTACAATGTATGCGATAAAATAGGGAAAATACATAATTTATCAAGGCTCCCACGAGGCATCTATACCCCGGGGCTCAGTATTGGCATCGGACTGGTCGATAAAGTAAACTGCTATATAATTTCCGACCTCCCAGATTTTTTCAGATTCCAGGTGTTTTTTAAAATAAGGCATAGCCGTGCCGGTGATGCCGTTCATAATCTGGTAATAAAGAATGCCGCCGGATATTTCCCGATTTTTCAGAGTAGTAAAATTAAACGGCGGAGGATAAATCCAGGGCTGTGCAGGACCCATGCCGTCACCGATGGGGCTGTGGCAACCAGCACAGAATTCCTGATAAATTTTATGTCCCCGTGCCAAACCGGCTGCAGTGGTTGGGTATGGGTTGGGTATATCCCGCCATCCTTGCGGCACATGGTCATGCAGCCACTCGATGTTCTCCTCCGGCCCGGCTTCATAGGCTTCAATGGCCTTTTTTTTCCAGTAACGCTGTCGCTCCATCCGGACATCCGCATCTTTAAACCCCAGACTTTGAACATAGCGCGTCAGGGCATACATTTCCTCCTCGCTGAGGAATGAAAACGAGGGCATGATTGAATTGGGGCTTGTATATCTCGGGTTCATAAAATGAGCAATATGCCAATCATCCGGATGTTCACCTCCTGCCTGGGACAAATCCGGACCGTTTCGTGCCGAACCCAGCTGTACCGGACTGTCGGCTATATAATCTCCGGCCTGGGCGATTCTCTGAGCACCAAGACCCCAGTCAATGGTCCGGATTGACTGGCTGTGGCAATAAACACAACCATTAGCCTTATAAATCAGCCTTCCCTGTGCCTCGAGCGGTGAACGGTCCCGAAAAATATCTGACGGGGCAGTGTCAATGGTACTCCATGGGACATATACAACCACCACAATTACTGCTAAAAGTATCATTAAACTGCCGACAAAAATGGCTGCAGGGGTCATTTTCATCACGAAGTCTCCTCAGGGTTGTAAAATAATGTTCTGAAAATATTGTACATTCCAATGAGAGCACCTGTAAAAATCATCAACCCCAAAGAAGCCCTGATAACATTATACAGATGAATCTGGGGTAGAACACGATAAACTGTCTCGCCGTTCAGCCATGAGTGTCCCTGAATAAGCCCCGCAATCGACAGGAT
Organism: Desulfobacteraceae bacterium; assembly: GCA_007127235.1. Lineage (GTDB taxonomy): Bacteria > Desulfobacterota > Desulfobacteria > Desulfobacterales > SKZT01 > SKZT01. The sequence continues at coordinate 1,784 of SKZT01000029.1, read as the reverse complement.
TATGGTAAATCCGGTAACGCCGATAAGTATCAGCCAATATTGAAAATCAGCGAGAAAACGGCTGTAAATGGGGCGACCGGTGATTTTAGGCAGTATATAATAAAGCCCTCCAAGAGCGATCATTCCCGAAAAACCCAATACGCCTATATGTGCATGGCCTACGGTATGGAAAGTAAAATGGGTTACTCTCTGTACTTGGGGAAGGGACATCATGGAGCCCTGAATGCTTGCAAAAAAATACATGATGGTCCCGGTAAATACAAATTTTCCGCCGATATCTGCATGAATTTCCCCGAGCTTGGATTTGGCGGTATACCAGATGTTGATGAGAAAAACCGATACCGGGATTACCATGGCCACACTGTCAACAATGGCGATGACCTTCAGCCAGGTGGGTACGGGTACCTGTAGTAAATGATGGGTGCCGATGTGGGTATAGACAACAATGAGCGACCAGAAACCCAATAAGGATAAGGTGTGGCTGTATAAGGGGGACTTGCAGACTTTCGGTATCACATAATAGGCAACTCCGATGGCAAGAGGCGTTAAAAGCAATCCGAAAATATTATGCCCGTAAAACCATAACAGAATCGCATCCGGAATTCCCGCCAAGGCCCCTTTGTCCGGCTGCCAGATGACGTTTCCCAGAGCGTATGTCGGCCCTGTCAGCACTACTGCTGCGCAAGCATACCAGACGGATACATAAAGAAGCGGCTCTGTCCGGTGTATAACAGTTAAAGCGAAGTTGAGGATTATCAGTACAAAACAGAAAATGAGGGCCATATCCAGAGACCAGATCAATTCGGCATATTCTCTCGCCTGGGTTTGGCCGTTTAAAAGAGTGACCACTGCGCCTGCCATGACGATATTCCACAAACCAACCGTTATAAGGCCCAGTTTTTCACTGTACAATTCCGTACGAAGAAGCCTGGGTATATAATAAAAAGCAGCAGATAAAAGGCCCGGCGTAACAAATCCGAAAAGAACCAGGTTGACATGGACAGGACGAACCCGCCCGTAACTCAACCACGCAATACCTTCCACAAGGTCCGGAGCAATGAGCATTGTTGCCAGCAAAACTCCCATGAACGTGGCAACTATCAGCCAAAAAGAAGCAGTGAGACAAAAGCTTGCCACTGTAGGGTATTTAAACAAGGCCGTTATCGGTTTCTCATTCATTATAAAGTCGCTGCTCCTAATTGTGGCATGCCAGCCAGCAGTCCAGGTTTGCGTTCATTTCACGGTGGCAGCCGATACAAAATTCCATCCTGAAAGGTTCGGCTTTCAATCGGTCCATGTTTTCAACCGCCCCGTGACATGCCTGGCATTCGATATCTTTTTTTATATGGCGTTCATGATTAAAGAATGCATGTTCGGGAAGATAATTGACTTTTTGCCATGGTATGGGTGTATTGGTGTCGTAATACTCATGTTCCTTTTGTATCCAGGGGTGATTGGCAATAATGTAGTTATGGCAGTAAAGGCATTTTTCCACAGGAGGCATTCCGGGAAATGATGATTGTGCCACATAAGGATGACAAAACTCGCACTGAATATTTTTGACACCGGTGTGTACCCGATGGCTGAAAGGAATCGGCTGTTCCGGACCGATATCCGAACCTGGAGGAAAATAATAAAGGTATAAAAACATCAGGGTGAAAAGGACCGCCAAAAAAACTGAGACAAGGGGGATATAGTTGCTTATTGATTTCAATTTAAATGTCCCTCCTTTTCCCGGCTGTTTCAAGTTCAGGAAATATTTTCAGATAAGAAGAAACCGCAAA
>SKZT01000077.1 GCA_007127235.1 Desulfobacteraceae bacterium | reverse complement strand
GTCCCTCCGGGACTTAAAAATCATAACCTGAACCGGTGGCTAAAAGCCACCGGCTAGATAACCTTTTCCCTCCGGGAAATCCGGCTTTCCGAAAACACCAGATAACTTTTCCACTATATAGGTTTCAATAAGTTTCCCCCACTGTGTCATGTGTGGGTAAAGACCAGTTTTTGGCAAAGGGGGGAACGTTTGCAATCATCTTTTGCAACCTCCAATCACCCCCAAATCCGTTATAATCAGGAAAAATTAAGCCCACAGAGGTTAACAAAAAAAACGCACCCCGGTTCATGATTCGAATGGGGTGCGCCTTTTTCAAACAAAAAGAGTCGCATATTTAGAACCGTATTTTTATTTTGCTCTTGTTGCCGCCTTGAATGGCTTTAAATTAACCGCCTGTTTTCCTTTGGAAGTTTCTCTGATTTCAAAAACCACAGGATCATTGGATTGAAGTCCAAAATATCCGAATTCTTTTATACCTGAATTATGAAGAAAAATGTCTCCATGTTCCGCGGTTGTAACAAAACCGTATCCCTTCTTCTCATCGTACCATTTAATATGACCTTCAACCAATCGCTTTTCCTTTCCGTTATTTTTGACAAAAAATTCCCGCATCCGGATTTAACCCGGAACCGGGTCTTCAGCTTAATATCTGAATTGACGAATTGCATATCCCCTAGATGGGTAAAATATTCTTTTCTCAAGCAAAAGTCAAACACCTATAACAAAGTAAATTTTTTTCTTGTTGGGTAATTACATCATATCCTTGTCGCTGGCCTCAATGGCTTTATCGATTTCCGCTTTCAGCTGCGGGGGCAAATCCGGAATGTCAAGGCTGAGAAATCCCTGTACAATGGTTGACACAGCTTCGTCTTCCGTCAAGCCCCTTGACATGAGGTACATAATTTCCTCTTGGGCAATTTTGCCCACTGCAGCCTCGTGGGACATTTCAACGCCTTCGGCATGACCTTCAAGCTCAGGAATAGCGTGTATTCTCCCTCCGTTTAAAATAAGGCCTTTACATTCAAGATGAGCTTTCACGCCGGGGACTTCACCGATAAGATGCCCCCTGGCAATAATATTTCCACCGTTGCTAATTGTTCTGGCTATTATTTCGGCCCGGGTTCCCGGTTTTTTTAGAAAAACCCGGCCGCCGATATCATACTCGCTATCCGGTGCACCCACAATAATACTGTAGAACCTGGCTATGGAATTGTCCCCCACCAGATGCGTAGTCGGGTACATCTGCAGTGATTTAACAGCTTTCATACAGATATAATTGTTGAGAAACAGTCCTCCTTCTTCAACCTGAGCCACGCTTCTCGGCCGAACAATCATATCTTCAGCCCAGTTATGAATCATGGTAAAAGACAATTTCGCATTTTTTTTGACAAAAAATTCTGAAATACCGATATGCGCACCTTTTTTCAAGTGGGGTGAAGTGGCGCAACCCGTAATGATATGCAATTCAGAATCTTCTTCCGCAATAATGATGTTATGAACAATTTGCTGATGGCCGTTTTTATCAATGTAAAGGCTTGCCTGAACAGGATAAATGCTTTTTACACCGGGAAGTGCACGGATTACATAGCCATCCTGAAGATTCAACTCGGCAGTCGCCGTATATTTATCCGTTTCAACCGAAACTAATTTCCAGTAATAATCTTTTATCCAATCATATTTTTCCAGGGCTTGTTTTATCGGAATGACTTCGATACCTTCCTGCTTTGATTTGCAGTGGATCACCCGACTGTCTTTCTGGAAAAATGTCCCCCCCCGTTCCTTTTCCGTCAAGTCCAAACCGGACATTATCAACCGCTCCTGCTCGGCCTTTGGAAGTGACATGAGTTCCTGATCGGACAGGTATGGATGAGGCAAATCCGATTTATCAAAATCCTCCAGGTTGATGTCCGGTCCCAGGGTTCCGGGTTTGCCGATTGCATCTTGCGCTTTTTTTCTTAATTCTTGTCTACTATACATCGTACACACTCCTTGTATCCCATCTGGCCTATACAATTTAAAATTTCACGGGGATTTGTCGTACAGCTCAATACGCCATCATATAAAACCTGCCCTTTATCGGCTATGATGTAATCAAGGATGTATCCCGTGTGGGTTATGATGAGCCCCATTTTGCTCCGAGCCTGTTTCTGCCGGATAATCGACTTTTCATTTTCAGGACGAATCTGTTTTTCCAAAAGCTCTGCGATACTGTTTCCCACAAGAGTTATATTTTCAAGATCCACTCCCGATTCGGGTTCATCAAATAACATCAGGTCCGCATTTTGGGCCATAAGCTGTAAAAGTTCGGACCGTTTGATTTCCCCCCCTGAAAATCCCGCATTCACATCACGATCCAAAAAATCAACAAAATTTACCCGTTTGGCCAGCTCCACTGTTTTATCTTCATCCTCCTCTTTATTTTTGCTGCATATTTTAACCATTTGTCGCGTCTTTAATCCATTGATTGTTGGTGGACGCTGATACGACATGCCAATTCCAAGAGAGGCTCGTTCATTAATGGGCATATTTGTGATGTCCTGCCCTTTGAATAATATTTTCCCTCCCACCACTTTAAACTGAGGGTAACCCATTATCGTCATCAAAAGCGATGTTTTACCCGAACCATTAGGTCCGAAAAGAACGTGGGTTTCACCTGGCTTAATTTCGAGATCTATATGCCTGAGAATGCGCTTGCCCTCCAGTTCCACTTCCAAATCTTCAATATAAAGCATTTTTTTCCTCCCCCTTCTGAGGATATATCAAACGGTCTTTTCCATCCTCACTTTTGCATAAAAAATGTTTACATATTTTTTCTATCTTTTATCAAATTATAAAATCAGACTCTAAACATTTTCTGATCATCTGCAAGTTTTCAGGATATGATTATAAAAGAGAACATTAACTGCTTCTTCAATAACTTCATGTACCGGATGCAGAAAACAGGTTATTGTGTTTTTTGTTATATGCTATTATATAAAAGATTTGGTTAAATTACCATTTTTCTTAGCATCTTTTAACAAATCACATGAATATTAAATTGTACAGAAAGCTCAGCGAATTATGCACTTTTCAGATTTATGAAGGATTGTGCGAAGGACTCAGCCACTTTTCGGGGCCCAGCCGCGCGGCGGTCATTTATGCCATCCACAGAGATAATCCCATGCTGATTTATGATCCACAAAAGCTTTTGGAAGGACACGAACCCAAGTTAAAAGAACTTTATATTGACTCAACAACTTGGCGCAAAAATGTGGCCACTTTTGAAGCCCTCATGATTGACAGGCAACCCATTCCGGAAAAAAACCTACACTTGACAGGACTTATATCGAGAGGCGGCAGATCACATTCTGTATTTTATCAGATGTGGTTTACCGAGCACCATCCGGATATGTGTTCCATCGGACCAACCGAACGATGGCTGGAACATGCTGTTTGGCTTCTTTCCCATGATATTGTCTCCGAAGACTCAAACTACCTCAACACGTCGGGGTATGTTCTCAGGGAATATGCCACTCATGCTGTCAGAGACTATATCATCGACGAACTCAACCTTCATTTGGGAATGGATTATCAACTTCGTATTTATCCTATTCTAGATGCGGTTTTGGGAATTTCCCGAACTTCAGAAGAAGGTTTATCCCCTATGGGGCGTATCATTTTTATCGAACCCAAGTACCTGGATGATGTTGAATTTCTTTTAAGATTTGTGCATTTGGAGTGTCCTGATTTGAACAATTTTAAACATGTAGGCAAGTTGCTTTTGGCGGTAAGAAATTCAAACCGGGCATTGGTTTCTGACGGCAAAAGCATTATCGGCATCGCAAATGGTAAAATGAGAAATTATCATCTGACTGCATATTTCCAGAGCAGCCATGGTTTTTTTTGCATCAATAATGATCCTGTGTGCAGCTTTTATGACGGTAACTTTCATTCCTCAACCCGAAAGGCAAAACTTGTGGAATTGGAGGAACTTTTGGTGGAATCCCCATTGATTGCCACAGAAAAGCAATTCTTACTTTTTAAAATCATCTTGGAGATCGTTCATTGTGCAGGGGAAGAAAAATATGGATGTACCCTGGTCATTGACCTAAATAATCCCCCCCTAAAACTTGCCGGTCAGAAAATAGAGCCACCACTGGATCTAACAATTGAAAAGTTTTTGAATTTAACCAAATCCCTCAGCAAAATGGACGGTGCCCTTCATGTAGGTAAAGATTTAAAACTCCATCATTTTTCCTGCGTCCTGGACGGCATGTCCATACCTAACGAGGACAGAGCGAGAGGAGCCCGGTTCAATTCGGCCCTCAGATTCACATCCCAAAATCCCAACACGATTATCGTGGTCGTTTCGGGAGACCGTCCGGTATCCCTTATTCAGGAAGGTGTCGAATTGACTGCTCATTGCACTTGGAGAGCTATCTCATCTCATGTACCTTCCCCACCGACTCTGAAAGAGTGGATCAACCGATAAAATATTATCAGGTCTTTTGAAAACCAAAATCAGGGACTTCCCGATTAACAAATTATCTCAAAAAAGATAAAAGAAACTTGAAATCAGCCTGGTTTTACTTTATAATTTATCGAGTATAATGAGTTGATAATCTTAACTAGTGGAAATTCATATCAAGTGATACGAAAGATCACCAATAAGTTTTACGATCAACGCGTAATTGAAGCAGTCCATATGTTTTATGGGCTGCTTCTTTTTTTTCAAAGACGGTTTCCTGTTTGAGTTTCAATCAGCAAAGGCATCGAACTGAAGCGTGGAATCCAAGCTATTATTTTTAAGGAGGCAGAGTTTATGATCAAAGGTGTGGTTAAATGGTTTAATGACAAAAAAGGTTTTGGTTTTATTGAGCAGGAAGATGGAGGCGGGGATGTTTTTGTTCATCACACAGCTATCAACATGCAGGGATTTAAGACGCTGAGCGAGGGAGACCGTGTAACGTTCGAGGTTGAAGACAATCATCGCGGGCCTGCAGCCAAAAACGTTAACAAGCTATAACCGAAAGCGCATAAAAGTTGACAAAATAGCGGCATTTTACCCGCACAATAAAGTGCCGCTATTGCTTTGCGTAAACACCCTCCAGGCTTTCATGGGCCAATTGGCTTATTTTCCGCTCAACAAGTCTCAAATCCAGGAAAATATTTATTCTGGAATGATCTTCCAGGAGTCTTTGGAGGCAATGATGCACCGCTGAGGTGTCAAGAGGACCTGCAGCCCATGCGGAAAAACCTTTCAGGTATGGGTCTGATGCCGACATGTACGGGATAAGCAAAGATTCACAATTAGAAAGCAATTCGGGCCTGGTGTGGGCAAGTCTTCCAAATCCCCAAAGAGCCCCCCGCTGGAGCATCTCATATTCTATGTAATTGCCGCCGGGAGAAATATAGGAAACAAGAATATTACTGTATTCATTGGCCAACGATTGGTTTCGGGCCATGATTTCTCCCATGGCCTCGGGACAACCCCATCCGATACCTCCGGACTCATCGTTTAAGTTCCACATCAGCCGGCGCATAACAACACGGGCAGCCTCCATATCGGAATTTGCCAATTGCGATACCACCACCCCCATGGCAGAAACAGCCCGCCATCGGATTTGTTCATCTTTATGCAAAAAAAATGAAAACAGAGGACCTATACAAGTTTTAAGGGGAAAATTTTCGATTTCCCCCAAAGCCTTTTTAATGTCATCTTGTTCCAGAAGAGATAACAGCTTTTTTTTAATGATTCTGGATCTTTCTTTCATGTGTCGATTCAGCCTTTTGGCAGATCCACCATACCGGATCACCATTGAAAACGAAAAGTACAAATGCCCTCATTTTTTTCAACTGCTATGTTTCTTCCCAATATATACAATTATCAGGACAGTTTTTAATGGCGTCATTTACCTGGCTTTCGGGATAATCTTCGAGCTCGTCCACAAGAATGAAGCCGGCATCACTCATACAAAAAACTTCAGGGCAAACCTCCACACATATACCGCATTTCGTACATTCACTAAGTTCTACAACAGGTCTTTTCAAACTAACACCTAATGCCTGCTTAGCAGAGGGTATTGGTCACCAGATGAATACATCGTTAGGAGTCCAATACAGCCTGGCCGATTTTTTTCCCCATCTCACGACACATTTCAAGCCCTTGTGAATCCGGCACATATTGATGTTTCAAACCGGAATCGATCATTTTAAATTTCATCCCTTCAAGCTGCTGGTGTATCAACCCTACCGCCTCCCCGCTCCATCCATAGGAACCAAATGCCGCCCCGATTTTGTTTTTGGGACGCAACCCTTTCATGTAAGTCAAAAAATCCGCCAGGGTGGGAAACAGGCCGTTATTCAGAGTAGGGGAACCGACAACCACTGCTTTACTGTCAAGAACTTCGGTCATGACATCACTTCTGTGGGAATCTCTAAGCTTCATGGGCTTAACATAAACGCCTTTTTCGTGAATTCCCTCTGCAATGGCTTCGGCCATTAGCTGTGTGCTGTGCCACATGGTATCATATATGATGACAGCCTTTTTTTCGGGTTCCTGCTTACTCCATCTGACATAGGCTTCGATAATTTTATTCGGATTTTTCCGCCATAATATGCCATGGTCAGGACAAATCATTTTAATCTCCAAACCCATGTCAACCACTTTTTCCACCAGTTTTAAAATCAAGGGAGCATACAAAAGCAAAATATTGGCAAAATACTTTTTGGCATGCAACATGATCAAATGTTCATCAACCTGGTCATCAAAGGCTTCGCATCCTGCATAATGCTGGCCGAAAGCATCACTGGAAAACAAAATTTTATCCTCGTTCAGATACGTAAACATGCTGTCAGGCCAATGAAGCATTTTTGTTTCCAGAAAAGTCAGTGTTCTTTTCCCAATGGAAAGTGTTTCACCATTTTTTACCGGCTGATAATTAAGGTTGTGGGCAAAATGTTTTTGAAGGTTTTTAAGACCCATGGCCGAGCAATACACCGGTTTACCCTCTCCGATCCTGTGCATCACACGCGGAAGACCCCCTGAATGGTCCATCTCCGTATGGTTACTTACCACCATATCAATTTTGCCGGGATCAACAATTCTGGATATGTTTCTGAGCAGCTCATCTGAAAAATCCTTTTTAACAGAGTCGATCAGAACAACTTTTTCATCCATTATAAGAAAAGCGTTATAACTGGTTCCAAGCTCGGTGGAATAACCATGGAAATCTCTGATATTCCAATCAATCACGCCGACATCATATATTTTTTCGGAAATCTCAACCGGTTTCATATTTCTCCTGATTGTCTCAATAATACTTCAGAGTCTAAATATTATAACTCGTGGCTGTCCGGAAAATCCTCTCCCTCTGGGAGGGGTTGGGGGAGGGAAAGATAACTTCCTGATATCATTCACCCCCACCCCGGCCATCCCCCAAATGGAGAGGGAGTATAGACGTTTCCGGGCAGGCACTATCTCTCATTCGGGCAGCCTGGTTTTTTGAAGCAAAAGTAAATTATACCCTTTTCCATACAGAAAAAGAGCATAACAAAACGTTGATGAACCCTGTTTTATGCTTCCTTTTCAAAATCTTCCTTGGAAGCCCCGCAGACAGGACATTCCCAATCATCTGAAACATCTTCGAATTTTGTTCCGGCCGCTACTCCGTTATCCGGATCTCCGGCCGCCGGGTCATAAATGTAACCACAAATTTGGCAAACATATCGATCCATTCTATTTTTCCTCCATTTTCAAATTTTTATGTTTATATACTTTCGACAAAGACAGCAACTTTTTTCTCGATTTCATCTCTGAGTTGCCGAACCGTTTCCATGGAATACTCTTTTGGTTTTTCAATATCCCACTGCTTCAAACCAGCTCCTGAAACTGGTGGAGCAATGCCATTTTTTTCCAAATACACGACTATATCAGGCTGATGTTCCAAAACAGCCCATTGAGTTGATTTTGGAGATCGAAATTTTATATCGATTTTTTTTTCCTTCATTGCCTTGATCATATGAGAATCCATTTTTTCAGCGGGCTTAACCCCACCACTGGAAACATCCAGTTTCCCCCCAGCCATAACCTGAGCAAAAGCCTCGGCCATCTGACTGATACATGAATTATCTTCGCAAACAAAAAGCACCTTTTTTCGAGCAACCAGCGGTTTTAAAATCTCCCCGGCTGCATTTTTTACCTCATCTTTCATGGAAGAATGCTTTTCCATGTCCCCTGCATGTTCAATCCCTTTGTAGGTCAAACTTCCACAATATTCAGCATCAATGGCGTCAAAAAAGTAACGGGCGGTCAGGTCAAGCCCTTCAAAGAGATTTTTTCCCCGGGTAGCCCCCACACTCAGCAAAAAACCCTTTCTTTGTTCCCGGCAGGGATCCTTTAATTTAAACCGGTATTTCAGTGCCCAGAAAACCTGGCATCGATCAACCAGGGCTTTTAACTGAGCGGTCATGTTGTAAAAAAAAATAGGCGTTGCCAATACAACAACTTCGGCTTCCCGGATCAGAGAATAAACCTCTTGTTTCATGTCGTCATCGATGGGACAGAAGCCCTTTTTTTCGCAAACAACATATTCTTTGCACGCAACAATATTCTGTTTGTCCACTTCCACCATTTTAGTTCGTGCACCAAGATTTGCCGCACTTTCAAGAAATGACGATAGCAGATAAGAAGTATTTCCCTTTATCCTGGGGCTGCCTTGTAAGCCCAGTACCAGCATTTTAATTGTCCTGTTGTGGTTAATATTGGAAGGTATCGAAAGGTGATCGCACCGGGAACCTTGAGAACACTCAGCATGCATAATAGATTGTACAATAGTCAGTGTCTGAACAAAAAGTCCTTTATTCCCTCCCCTCCAATGTGGGGGAGCTTTCATTCAGATACAATCCATCATTAAAAATTTAAGCCGGTTCCCGGTGTGATAACGTACATCATGTTTTGTAGAGCTGATCGGTCATGAAAATCACGTCAAACCATCAGCGGGGTCCGGGTGTTTTGGCTGACCCTTCCAGTGTGCATTGAGTAAAATCGATTGTCTCTTTACACTTTCCGCATACTTGGGGTTTATCAAACTCATCGGAAAAAATTTCCTTTTGCTCACCGCACTTGGGACATTTGCACATAAAAGACTCCATGTCTTTAAAACTTTCAAAACCAGGGCAATGTGACGGTAATGATCCTGTTTGAGGCATCGTGATTCTCCTTTCGTTTATGGTTCCATTCATTGGAACCCGTTTACTGGTTCATTCACTTTTTCATGTTTTAGGCATTTAACTTGGAAGCTATTTCTTTTCCAAATTCCTGAGCCGCTTTCATGCCTCCCTCAAGCGTACTTGATTTTAAGCGCAACGGCCCTGCAACCATCTGCATTTTATAAATATTTTTCATGGTGTCAAATATTCTTTCAGGTGCCTCACCACTCCACCCGAATGCACCAAAAGTCCCTCCGACTTTTCCTTCCAGATTAGCCTTTTCAGCTAAAAACAGAAGCGTTTTCATGGATTGAAGCATTTCACCATGATAAGTTGCTGAACCAAAAATCAGGGCATCATAGCCTTCCAGTTCCTCTGCATTCTTAATTTTATTTGCATTGACAACCTGCGCATCTACAAGCGAAAAACGGAGTCCCTCTGCAATCAGCTCCGCAATTTTTTGGGTTTCTCCGGTTCTGGTTGCATATACCAATAGCGCTTTCGGCATGACATTTCCTCCACCTTAAAGTTTGGCTTGTTCTGAAGGGTTCTCAGAAAGCCCGTCTGCTCTCCCCCTGTATCTAATCCTTCTTTCCTATTCTGGGATCCATCCCTTCCGCCTGACAATCAGGAGTATAACAGCTATTGTCTAAAAATTCGCATTTTTCCTTGCATGAAGGGCACGTTTCGGGAGGAGCATCTGCCTCAAACGTATAACCGCAATTTCCACATTTCCAGCTTGGCATATTATCACCTCCTCTTTCTATTTTGTGTTTCTCAGATTAACTGCATTGCGTAACAAAGCGCACCAGCATTGAACTATTTTTTCCAAAGACCGTGAATATTGCAGTATTCACGAGCAGTGATGTCGCCGGCCTCAATCATGAAAACGGCTTCAGGAGCTTCTCCCGGGCTTAAGAATTGACGATAGGCTTTTCCATCAGCAATAACTTCAATCCATTCGATATAATGTTTTTCTTCCATGGGATGGGCGACTTCCCCAACTTTGACTTTGACTCCTCCGCTGACTTTTTCGATGGCCGGAACATGTTTTTCCTTGGCCGCATCCACCGTATTTTCAGTCATAAGTTTCATCGACTGACCGCAACATACCAATTCGCCCTCTCCCCCATGAACAACTTCCACAATATTTCCACAAACATCGCATTTATAAACTTGTAACTTTTCCGCCATTTTTCCTCCTCTAAACTTTTTTGGTTCAGGTGTCTTAAAAAGTTAATTGCCACACACCCTACAATTTCACAACATAGAGTTTCTTTTTGCGCCTGCGTATTTAACAGTGTTTGAGGAAGACAATAAGGTCGGAATGCCCACCCGTCAAGTTGAAACTTTTTTGCTCCCCTTTAGCATATTGTTGGAATGAAAAAACCTCACCCCCGAAAAATTAACTTGTCTAAGCCTTCTTTTCAACTACTTTGTTGCTGTCGTCTTCACTGGTAAGTCTTAACCCATAGTGGTTGAACCAGGCTTTTATGACCGCATGAAAAAGTGTGGCCAAGGGGATGGCGAAAAAAAGACCCCATATTCCCCATAGACCTCCAAAAACCAGAACTGCTGCAATCACAGCAACCGGATGTAAATTGACAACCCCTGCAAGAAGAAGAGGTGCCAGAAGATTTCCATCCAATGCCTGAATAATTGCATAGGCTATAAGTGCATATGCAAACTCAGAACCAATCCCCCATTGGAAAAAAGCTATCAAGGCCACAGGAAATGCCATCACCGTGGCCCCAATATACGGGATCAGTACGGAAAGGCCTGTAAACAAGCCCAGCAGCATGGAATATTCCATTTTCAAGTATGAAAAAGTTCCATAGGTAGCCGCCCAAACAATTATGATTTCCCAGACCTTTCCCCTGACATAATTTGAAATCTGTTCATTGACGTCTCTCCAGACTTCTATTGCAAGCCCCCGATGCTCCGGAAGAAACCCCGTTATCCAATCGATAATAAGATCCTTATCCTTTAGGAAGAAAAAAACCAGCAGTGGTACCAGAATCAAATAGACAACAACCATGATAATGTGCATAACAGATGCCAGCCAGACAGATAAAAGTTTTTGAGCCAGGCCGGTAAACTCGGAGGTTATATATCCCAATATGGTTCTGATCTGAGCCGCGGAAACAAAATCCGGATACTTTTCAGGAAGCAAAATAAGCTGTGCTTGTATGGCGTGCACCATGCCCGGAAATTGCTGTATCAACTGACCAATCTGCCGGGAAACCAACGGAAGCAACCCGATGATGATGAAAAAAAGGGTTGCAAGAAAAAATAAAAACACCACAATAACAGCAGCTATCCTGGGAATGTTAAAACGTTCAAGGCTTTTGACCATGCCATCGAGTAAATAGGCAATTACAATGGAAGCCAGCATTGGGGCAAGCATTCGGCCCAGAAAGAAAAAAAATATGAATCCCAGGACCAGTATAACCCCCAAAATCACCATTTGGGGGTCAGAAAAGTGCCTGTTCAGCCAATCTTTTATAAAATTTATCATTTCGAAAGCGCTAAAAAAATGGTTTTAGCTGAGATTTTGAAATTCAGATCTAAGTTTAAAATTCTCCCAGGGGCCGTTTGAATGTATACCGGGCAGGATCGGCCATCAAGCGTTCGTACGCCTCTTCAGCATTTCCTCCCGGCACAGAAAAGGGAAGAGACACCAAAAAAGCTCCCGTACCCACCACCAGGCCGGCAAGGCCAAGGATTCTTACCAGTGCCAAATCGAAAACCATGGATTCTGCAGTTCTTTTTTCTGTTGGAAATTGCGCATATTCCCTTTCTGTATTCGCAGAAGCGTGGAGCGGACATAAAATCAGACCGCCGGTAAGAAGTATAATTATAACCATAATCAAACCATAATTTTGAAATATTCGGTGCATGATTGCCTCCTATTCAATTTGACACGGGTTATCAATAATTTTACATTGCCTTGTCATTCTTTGAATAACACTACTTCAATGTAAAAAAAAGCAAATAATCGTGTCAAGTGAATTAAAGTTGCAGAGCCGATTATTTGGCTTAGAAGAATAACATTGCACTATAAAACCATCTACCATGACAACAACTTTTTTTGATTCCAATTCGGCAGCATTTGTGGAAGTGGCAGTGGGTCTTCCGGTTTACGGTACCTACACCTATTCGGTATCGCTTCCTTTGCAGCACCAAGTGTTACCGGGAAAAAGAGTCATGGTACCTTTCGGCCACCGAAAAGCAGTGGCTTACGTTTTGGAAATCAAATCCGGCAGACCCAAAATACAACTAAAAGACATACTTGAAATTTTTGATGAAACACCTTTTTTCCCATCCGATATGATTCCATTTTTCAAGTGGATATCCGAATATTACAAATATCCAATCGGCGAAGTCATCAAAACCGCTTTACCGTCCGGAAAATCCAGGTTTCGGATAAAAAAACATACTTCCATTACCCCTAAAAGGAAATTTTGCAATGCGCTGGGCGCCCCCATTGCCAAGGATCACCCCCCCAAACTAAATCGGGAACAGGAAAAAGTGATATCAACAATTCTGGGAAAAACAATGAACAAATTCAACCCATTTTTGCTGACAGGGGTAACCGGAAGCGGCAAAACCGAAGTTTATCTGCATCTTGCCGAAAAAATAATTTGCCAGGGGAAAAATGTTCTGGTTCTTGTTCCTGAAATAGCCCTGGTATCCCAAACGGTTCATCGTTTTCGGGCAAGATTTGGAGATTGTCTCGCTGTTTTGCATAGCGGATTGTCGGATAACGAACGCTTTGAGCAGTGGGAAAAAATACTGTCGGGTGAGGTGAGTGTTGCAATCGGGGCCAGATCCGCCATTTTCGCGCCTTTTCAGCATTTAGGGCTCATTATTGTGGATGAAGAACATGACACGTCTTATAAACAAGAATCTCGCTTGCGCTACAATGCAAGAGATTTGGCCATTGTCCGTGCCAGTCAGAAGAATTGTGTTGCACTCCTCGGATCCGCCACACCATCTTTACAGTCATATTACAACATCAAAATCGGAAAGTTTGAAGAAGTTGTCTTAAACCACCGGGTTGAAAACCGGCCACTTGCACATACAGAAATCGTGGATCTCCGGAGTCAAAAGTCCGCAAAAGGGGCCCGCCGCTTCATCAGCCGGCAATTGTCAGATGCCATCAAGGAAACCCTTGCAAGAAAAGAGCAGGTGCTTTTGTTTTTAAATCGACGGGGGTTTGCGTCTTATCCCATGTGCGTTACATGCGGAACAGCCCTCAGGTGCAAAAACTGCGAAATCACCCTGACCCTGCACAAGTCCGCCAATGCTTTCAAGTGCCATTTCTGCGGTTATTCAACAGCAGCCTCTTCCCATTGTCCCGCATGCGGTTCTTCCAATATCATGCACCTGGGCGTGGGCACTGAAAAAATCGAAGAAGTCATAAAAAAAATGTTTCCTGATGCTCGAACAGCACGCATGGACCGGGATACAACCCGACGCAAGGGCGCTATTATCAAGACGTTGCAAGATCTGCAACATCACCGTGTCGATATTCTGATCGGCACCCAAATGGTGGCTAAAGGACACGATTTTCCCAATATCACCCTTGTCGGAATCATCTGTGCTGACTTATCGCTCAGTTTTCCCGACTTTCGCGCAGGAGAACGGACTTTTCAACTTCTTACCCAGGTTGCCGGACGGGCAGGCCGGGGCCAAATGCCTGGAAAAGTGGTTCTGCAGACATTCAACCCTAACCATTTCACCATTCTAGCCGCCCGGGAACAGGACTTCAAGCGGTTCTACTTAAATGAAATTCATTTTAGAAAAATACTGAATTATCCGCCTTTCTCCCGTCTGGTTCAATTGAAAATTTCGGGAAAAAACAAGGAAAAAACAAGCGCGTTTGCCAAAGATTTCGGCATCTGCGTCACAGCACTTCAACAATCCCGTGACCAGTTTATTCAAAATGTCGAAATTCTTGGCCCCATCGAAGCCCCTCTTTCAAGAATCGCCCGGAAATACCGGTGGCAAATTTTGTTAAAAAGCCCGAATGCATCCTTTCTTCATAGTTTCATAAACCTGCTTATCCACAATGAAAAAACCAGACTCAATAACCGCCAAGTAAAAGTAACCATCGACGTTGATCCATACATGATGCTTTAGGGGCCTGGTGGAAGGAAATAATTCCACATGTTGCACAGGGAAAATCTCCTTTATAAATTATGTCAATTATGATAGAGCCTCTTAAATTGGAATAAAAACGACCGGGAATAGATGCCGACTCAACTTGAACATATCAAATTGAAGGCCCAAAAATTATTCGATAACGCAAAAGGAAGCCATGACTGGGGCCATACATTGAGGGTTTACAGACTTTGCGAACGCATCGGAAAAGCTGAAGGTGCCGATATGGTCGTGGTCAGAACGGCAGCCTATCTTCATGATATTGGTCGTATTTGCCAGGACCAGTCAGCAGGAAAAATCTGCCATGCTGCTGAAGGTGCTAAGATGGCAGTTCCTATGATCAAACATCTGCCTGTTACCAAATTGCAAAAAGATAATATCATTCACTGTATTCGAGCCCATCGCTTCCGAAACGATCAGGCACCTGAAACCCTGGAAGCCAAA
Source organism: Desulfobacteraceae bacterium (assembly GCA_007127235.1). GTDB lineage: Bacteria > Desulfobacterota > Desulfobacteria > Desulfobacterales > SKZT01 > SKZT01. The sequence goes on along the minus strand of SKZT01000077.1, from coordinate 4,198 downwards.
GTGCTTTTTGATGCCGACAAGATCGATTCCATCGGCGCAGTCGGTGTAGCCAGAACCTTCCTCTTTGCCGGAGAAGTGGGCGCCAACCTGCACAATCCCCATGCCGTTATTGAAAATACGCTGCCCTATTCCAGAGACGATACCGGATATCGGGAGTTCAAATTAAAACTTTGTCAAATCAAAGATCGAATTATAACAACAGAAGGACGCAAAATAGCCAATGAGCGCCATGAGTTTATGGTCTTTTTTTTTAAACGTTTTTTAGAAGAATATGAAGGAAAGAGGTAAACCTGATGTCAATAAATATCGTTAAGGAAATAGACGATTTAACAAAAGTCAAGAACGTTCTGGTGAGCGTTTCTGACAAAAAAGGGCTGGAAGATTTCATTCCCCGGCTGATGGAAATCAACCCCGGCATAAATTTTTTTTCCACCGGCGGAACTTTTGCCCAGCTGGAAAATATATTGGGCAATCGTGCAGAACAATGTCTTACACAAGTTTCCACCTACACAGGCCAGCCCGAAACCCAGGGAGGCCTGGTCAAAACATTGGATTTTAAAATTTATCTTGGATTGTTAACTGAAACCTACAATGAAGCACATCAACAAGACCTTATCAGAACTTCTGCTGTCAGTATCGATATGGTCGTGGTTAACCTTTATCCCTTCAAGGAAACCATCTCAAAGCATGGGGTTACCATGGAAGAAGCCCGGGGTAACATTGATATCGGGGGCCCATGTATGATCCGCGCTGCTGCAAAAAACTTTCTCCGGGTGGCCTCCGTCGTGGATCCTTCCGACTACAACGCCATTTTGAATGAACTCAAAAAGCACAAGGGCTCCACAAGCCTGGAACTTCGCTATCGCCTTGCACAGAAAGCCTTTTCACACACTGCGATCTATGACCGCCAAATTGCCGACTTTTTTAAACAAAACAGCTTCGATGAAGTTCATAAATGCTATAACAACTAACCAAAAACCTGGGTGGTAATAAAATTCCTCCCCCCTTAAATCCTTTGGCGGTCATCCACAAAATCTGAAAAATAAGGAGAAAACAATGGCTGAAGATCTTAAAAATATATACCATACCATCGTGGAAGATCATTTTCCCCCCAGATTGGAAATTACATTTGCCAATGACAAGCAGCGACAAACTCTTTTTTATGAAAGAGTAGCTTGGGATATCGGTGGAATGAAAAAAGGATTGCGTTATGGAGAAAATCCCGGACAAGAAGCCGCATTGTTTCGCCTCGTAAATGGAAATCTCATTTTATCCAATACACAAACAATTCAACCCGGTCAGTACCTCGCATCTGATATCGAGCTGCTCCAGTCCGGCAAACATCCCGGTAAAATCAATATCACCGATGCCGACAATGCCCTGAATATTCTCAGATACTTTACACAAGAACCCGCCGTTGTCATTGTCAAACATAACAATCCCTGCGGTGTGGCTCAATCAGACACCCTTGCCGATGCCTATCACAAGGCTTACATGGCTGACAGAATCGCCGCTTTTGGCGGTTGTATCGCTTTAAACAAACCTGTCGACAAAAGCACGGCGGAATTAATCTATCAGCAATATGCCGAAGTCGTGGTCGCTCCGGATTATGAAGAAGGGGTTATGGAAATTTTAACCCGAAAAAAAAATCTGAGGGTCATCAGAATTGACAACATTCTCCGCCTCCAAAATTTTGTGGGACAGCAATACATTGATTTTAAAAGCCTCATTGACGGCGGACTGATTGTCCAATGGAGCTTTGTGCCCCAGGTGCGAACCAAAGAAGACCTTAAACCCGCTGAATGTGAATACCAGAGCAAGCACTACCGTATAAATCGCCTACCCACCGATAAAGAATATGACGACCTTCTCTTCGGTTGGCTGGTGGAATCAGGAGTGACTTCCAATTCCGTACTTTACGTCAAAGACCTGGTGACAGTCGGTATCGGTACCGGTGAACAGGATCGCGTGGGAGTAGCCGAAATCGCCCGTGATAAAGCCTACAGAAAACTCGCCGATCGTTACTGCTATGAAACCTATAACATTGCATACAATGAGCTTAATGATATTGATAAGCAGAAAGAAATCGACCAGCGGGTGGCCGAAGAAAAAGGCGGACTGATCGGAGCAGCCATGGTAAGTGATGCTTTTTTTCCCTTCAGAGACGGCGTGGATGTGGGTATCCGGGAAGGTATTTCCTCTGTGGTACAGCCGGGAGGCTCCACAAACGATTACCAATCCATCGAAGCCTGCAATGAAGCCAATGTCACCATGGTTTTCACCGGCCAACGAAGTTTCAAGCACTAGCCGGCACTTGAAAAAGGAAGGACAGGGGGGATTTGAGAGGTTTGTTAAATCCCCCTAAATCCCCCTTTTCCAAAGGGGGGACTTGCTACAACATTCCATAGGTTACCGCCTATGCACCCCGCAGCTTCCCCTACAATAAATATTGTACCCACAACCTGATTTGTAGGGCTATCATCAAACCACATTTGAAACAATTTGCCTTGATACCAGCCTTTTTTCTACAACTTTTTTTGTAATGGTTTTGTTTCAGGACCATACAGATCCAGATCACTTTAAACCATATCATATCAAGGTGTTACATTCTATATCAAGAACATGGCATACTAATTGCTCGACTTTAGATTAACCGGTCTGCCAGAACATTTATAAAGTTGCCGTCTCAAGCATGGACCGACATCAGATGAAAAGCAGCGATGGGATCAATGCACTGTAGCCTAAAAAAGGTTGACTCCATTAAACTTTAAGCCGACACGTTTCATTGTCGGGGATTTGGCAAACAATGAAATGAAATCAATTTCTGCCCGTACCAAATAGCCTTCCTGTACTGGCAAAATCGAGAGAGTGGCAGTTCATGTTAAAAAATAACATGAACAGAGGTTTTATCCCCGTTCCGCATCCCCCGGTAAGGATAAAACCTCGCCGCTTTCTTGACTTTCTTCCATGCCCAACCTGCCCGCTGGTATTCAAGAGTTTATGAAGACCGAATACTCACGGGGTTCTTTTTTGCACATCCGGTCACACATACGCCTCTGTGCGAATGAATTCGCACCTACATGTAAAACCGCATCCGATGCATAAAAAATGTTTGTACAAATAAAAAAGGCGACACCGAATCTTGATCCGGTATCGCCTTTTTATTTTTCAATTCGCCCCTTTTTATAACAAGTCCGTAAATTCGACTATAACAAAAAAAACCGGGACGTCTTTTAAAAATTAACTACTTTTTCTGAAGTTCCTTGGCAGTTTCAATGATTCCTTCAACCACAGTAGGATCAGCCAAAGTTGATGTATCGCCCAGGGATGCAGGATCAAAATCACCGGCAGCAACTTTTTTGAGAATTCTTCTCATAATTTTGCCTGAACGGGTCTTGGGCAGAAAATCCGCCCACTGAACCATTTCCGGCGTTGCGATGGGGCCGATTTCTTTTCTTACATGAACCACCAGCTCTTTTTTAAGTTCATCTGTTTTTTCGACGCCGGTGTTGAGTGTTACAAATGCATAGATGGACTGTCCTTTAATGGGATGCGGATAACCGACAACGGCAGATTCCGCTACTTTGGGATGCGCCACCAGTGCGGATTCGACCTCAGCGGTTCCCATTCTGTGGCCGGATACGTTGATAACATCGTCTACACGACCGGTAATCTGGTAATAATCGTCCTTATCTCTTCTGCATCCATCACCTGTGGTGTAAAAACCGGGATTTTGGACAAAATATGTTTCAAAAAATCTCGTCGGGTTCCTGTAAACGCCTCTCATTATGGCCGGCCAGGGCCTTCTGATAAGTAAATTACCCTCGCAAACACCTTCCAGCTCTTTGCCTTCATCATCAGCAATTACCGGATCTACACCAAAAAACGGTACGGTGGCCATTGCCGGTTTGATGTCAATAGCTCCGGGAAGTGGTGTGATGAGAATGCCGCCGGTCTCTGTCTGCCACCATGTATCCACGATGGGGCATTCGCCTCTTCCGATTTTGTTATAATACCAGTTCCATGCTTCCGGATTTAAAGGCTCACCGACAGAACCCAGAAGTTTCAGGGAAGAAGTATCATGTTTTTCAACCCAGGAATCCCCTTCTTTTGCCAAAGCTCTAATGGCAGTAGGTGCTGTGTAGAAAATATTGACTTTATATTTCTCAACAACCGCCCAGAACCGTCCGAAATCAGG
>SKZT01000123.1 GCA_007127235.1 Desulfobacteraceae bacterium | reverse complement strand
TAAACCATCATCTAAGATAGGAAGGAAGTTTCTCCTGTTTTATATAATCTTCGTAATTTTTAAACATGCAGATTCTATCATAATCTTCCAGAACACCTTTATAGACTTTTTTGTCGACTTTGGACTTCAGGGTCTTTTTAATCCACGCCATGGTATCCAAATCGACAGTGGTGCGTAAAAACCGGAAAGCTTCCCGGCTTGGATAAAAACCGATCTTGTGGCGAATCAGCAGCAGGCGATAGGCCAGCAGGCCTTTGTCGTAAGTTTTTTCCGCATTGAAGCCGATAACTTTTTTCTTTATGTCTTCCAGTGCCCCTTTTTCATAAAAAAGTTCATTTTTTACCCCAAACAACAAAGTATTGACAGTAAAATCAATTGTTTCCAGCAGGCTATCGATGCTGGGTTCCATACGAAATTTCTTTATGGGAAGAAAATTATCCAACAGGCTTAAATCAAAAGAAAAACATGATTTTTCCGGATACCATCGGATACCTCCGAAATCGGTATTTTCATATTTTTCCTCCGCAAGAATTGAGTCAAGTGAATAATCTTGCCCAAGTCCACCGATGACCATGTCTATATCAACCGTGGGAGGGCCATCCCCATAAATGTGTTTGATGGCCAAATTTCTTAAGGCCCCGCCGATAATGATGAGGGATGCCTTTTGCGGGCAGCCTGAAATCAAAAAATTCAGGGGTTTTAAAATATCATCCTGAGAAACAAAGCCGATAATCTCTTGCCTGAATTTTTCTTTAATATTTTCAGCTTCATTCATTTGGGCTCAATGGCTCTTTAGTGTCTGTGGATGGCTGGCCGAAAAACTGGATGATTTTTTCATCATACACCGACAACAGAATCAGGGTCGCCAGCGGTTGCGTAAAGAGGGCACCTAAGATAAATGAACTTCCGATCATGCTAAGACCCAGATAAATAATAACCAGCACCGCATGATCGGCAAAGTTGCCGGACAGTGCCATACTGTAACTTACCTTGACGGCATCAATAATGTTGAGCTGGCGATCTACCATGAGAGGAATCATGTATATACAGCAATAGGTAACTGCCAGTGAAATGATAAAACCCGGCAAAAAGAAAATGGAAAAACCGATCATCAACGCGATGAACACCACGAAAAAAAAGGCCAGAAGAGGAAAAAACAGACGCATCTGGGAAAAAAGATCCTGAACTTTGGGTTCTCGTCCTGTGCGAACCAGCATGAGAAGCGAATGAATATAACCGGCCATAAGCACGGGCATTAAAATTCCCAGCGTAATAACGCTGAGAACCAGCATTACCAATGTCAGGATAATCAGGCTCACAATATGTTTCAATGTCAGGTTCCAGGCCAGCAATAAATGCTTTTTAAAATCCATATAGTCCTCCATAAAAATTCGTTGTAATCGGAGTGCAAAAGCTGTGCTTTTGCATTTTTTAAATACTCGAGTTTGGAGTGAACATATCCTTGAGCATATTGCATATGCACACTTACCGCAAAAGCACAGCTTTTGCACTCCTGTGCTTTATGTTTATGATGCGGTTTTATATGTGATAAATCCACCGCTTAAATTGCGCGACTTGAACCCGTTTTGAACCAGTATCCTGTGGCCCAGATATCCGCGGTAACCTACGGCGCAAAAGGGCACATACTCCTTTTGCTTGTCCAGTTCCGAAAGTCTGTTTCTCAATTCATCGATGGGAATATGTAAAGCACCATCGATTTTGCCGGAATGCTTCAATTCAAATTTGGTCCGAAGATCCAATAAAACGGCTCCCTGGTTCATAAGTTCTGAAATCTCGTCCCAATGAGCGATTTCCATATCATTTTTTAAGATATTGGATGCCACAAAACCGGCAATATTCACCGGGTCTTTAGCCGAAGAATAAGGCGGGGCATATGCCAATTCAAGCTCTTCCAGATCAAATACCGTCATTTGTGCACGAATTGCAGTGGCCAGTATGTCGATTCGCTTATCCACCCCTTTTTTACCAATAATTTGAGCCCCGAGAATTTTTCCTTCCGCCGGAGAAAAAATCAATTTAATGGAGGTATTGGTGGCTCCTGGATAATAGCCTGCATGGGAACCGGAATGGGTATATGAAACAAGGTGTGGAATATCGTGCTTGTTTAAAAACTTTTCATTTGCGCCGGTGGATGCCACCGAGATATCGAATACTTTGACAATGGAAGTTCCAATTGTCCCCCTGAACACCGATTTTCTTCCCAGAGCATTATCGGCTGCGATACGCGCCTGCTTGTTTGCAGGACCCGCAAGGGCTGTGAGAGTGGGAAACCCGGTTACCAAATCCCTGACTTCTACAGCATCGCCTACCGCATAGATATCAGGGTCGGATGTTTTCATGGTGGAGTCCACCCAGATTCCGCCGGTATTTCCTATCTTCAGACCGGCTTGTTTGGCAAGCTTGTTTTCCGGACGAATTCCCACAGAAAGCAGCACCATATCGCACTCAATTTGCTTTCCTTTTTGAGTGGACACCACAATTTGGCCATCTGCTTTAGAAAAAGCCTTCACGCCGTTTTCAAGGTCAAGGGCCACTTTTTTTTCTCTGAGATGTTTATGAACAATGGATGCCATCTCCCAATCAAGTGATGGCATCACCTGGTCAAGCATCTCCACGATTGTGGTGTTTACCCCCCGGTCCACGAGGTTTTCAGCCATCTCAAGGCCGATAAATCCGCCTCCCACCACCACCGCATTCCGGGGCTTTTTGCTATCCACCATATGTTTGATTCTATCGGAATCGGGTATATTTCGCAGATGAAAAATATTTTCCAGATCAATACCTTCCAAGGGCGGTTTTATGGGTTCTGCACCAGGGGATAAAATGAGTTTGTCATAAGATTCCTCATATATTTCACCGGTGTGAATATGTTTGATTTTCACGGATTTTTTTTTGGCATCTATATCCACGACTTCGGAAAAAACTCGCACTTCAATTCTGTGACGTTCTTTGAATTCTTCGGGTGTGGCCAAAAGAAGATCATCACGTTTTTTAATCACATTTCCGATGTAATAAGGAAGTCCGCAATTGGCAAAGGAAATGTATTCACCCCGTTCCAAAACAATAATTTCAGCCTCTTCACTCACTCTTCTCGCCCGGGCTGCCGCTGTAGCTCCACCGGCAACTCCCCCGATTATTACAAGCTTGATTCCCATATTGTATTCCCCGATTTTGCGTGTTTGCAGGTTATGTTTACTAAGGTGACTGTTTCAACACCTACTGTTAACTTTATAATCCTCCCCATATTATTGTCAACATTGATTTAGGTATGGCAAACATTTTGCATTAGCTAATACTCGATGTTTAAGTAATAATAACAAGGAGCCGGACACCATCGCTTATGCTATCTTTTTTCAAACGCACACAAAAAACTCCTAACCTGGATTCCTTTTGCCTTGAACCTTACAAGGTAAACTTTTCCCTGACCAGGCTTGTGCCCGGTGTTGATAATGTTCGGTATGATGTGCGGTTAAGTCAAAAATTTCTAAACTCCTCCCGGAAAATTATCAGACATTTTTTGGCAGATCACGCCCAAACCCATAATTTCATGGAAATCAAACCTGAACCAGGTTGGCAGGATTTAGAAAAAGAGTTTGAGGAACAATATAGGCTTCTTTTAATCGGAGTGGTCAATCAAGCCAAAATGGAAAGGGAAATTCAGATCGATTTTCTGGCTCAAACTGCCATTGTTAAAATGATTCTCGGTGAAATCCGAAACCAGTATGAATGTATGATACAGGCTTATATAAAAGCGATACGAAAAGTTGAGCTGTCTTCCAGCACAGATCTGGCAAGTTTAATCCGGCTTAAGGAGCAACTTTCAGATGTCCGTTTAAAACGGCCTTTCATTCTTTGCCGTGTTGGTACCGAATTTTTTCATTATTTGGCCCAAATTCAGGAAAAACATGTCAAGCAAATCAGAGAAATCAACTTCGGAACAGAATCGGCTGTCTATGCGGATATCTTTACCAACCCGATTCCGCATATGCAAGATTCTCACGATGATTTTTTCATGATTGATGAATACAGAATTCTTCTGGGAAGACGCTTTGATGATCCCGATCAATATTTAACCTTGATTGAGTTGTTAAAAAGTATTTTTTCGGAGCTTTTTTTTCAGTATACTTCCCTGCCGCATCGAAAAACACCATTTGGAAAAACAGAAGTTGCCGCTGATATTAACGATCTAATTAAACAAGTTAAAAATATTGACTGCCTGATAAACTATTTTCAGAGTAAAAGAGAATATAAGAAGTTAAAGAAAACCAAACCCCCAAAAACTGAGATTGAAAAATTAAAACAAAAAATAAAGCAACAAAAACTCCTCTTTGCTTTTTTTTATAAAAAATTTGACCATAAAGGTCTTATCAAAAAAATTGTGGCATCTCATCAGATATACCCGATAATAAAAGAATATTGTCCGCCGCTGACACCTCAGCAAATGGTGCAATATCTTATAAAACCTGCAAGAAGAAGACGCATTGTTCGTCAGTTGAAACGATCGGGAAAATTCTATGGTAAAAATTTTTCTCTCAAGCCCCTTAAAAGGCAAGTCAGTATCTGGAGAAAGATATTATGGTTGAGACGTAAAGAGATATTTATCGATTTTTTAAAGGGATTTATTCGTTATCACAAGGATTTCGAAAATTATAAAATTCTCAAAGAGGCCATGGACTGTGTCAATATTGTCCATGATGCAAAAATCGAAACCTTGTCCAGAACCAATCATACCCTTTTTGAGTTTCTTCTTCCTGAGGAATCTGTTTTTCAGGAAAAAGCCATCATTAATCATGTCATCATTAAATCCGACCTTCGGGGTTCAACGCAAATAACCCGACTAATGAAAGAAAAGGGACTCAATCCAGCTTCGTATTTCAGTCTGAATTTTTTTGATCCTATAACAGAAATTCTTCCCCACTATGGTGCCAACAAAATATTTATCGAGGGCGACGCACTCATTCTGGCAATCACAGAACATGAGCAAACCCCGGAAGGATGGTACAGCGTGGCCAGGGCATGCGGTCTATCTGTAAAAATTATTTCCATCGTCAGACAATATAATTTTGAGTGCCACAAAAAGGGGCTTCCGGTAATGGAAGTGGGTATCGGAATCAGCCATCAAAACGATCCGCCTGCTTTTCTTTTTGATGAAGGAAAAAAAATCATGATATCTCCTGCTATCAATCAGGCAGACCGCCTTTCAAGCTGTTCAAAAGCACTTGTAAAAAGACTTGAAAATGTAAAAAAGCTTTTCAATCTATATGTTTTCCAGGCAAGGAGAGGAAAAGACCAATTTTTTTCCCGTGAGGAAGAAACCTACACGAGATATAACGTAAACGGCATTGAATTGAGTTCTGACGCTTTTAAGAAGTTATGCGGAGAAATTGAACTTAGAATAATCAAGGCCGTTTTGCCCGAAATCTCTAACAAAATAATAACTTTTTATTGCGGGAAGTTTCAAACCCTTTCGGGACAGTTCGAAAAAATTGTAATTCGGCAAGCCCACATGATGGAATTTGAGGCATACATTGAAACTTCCAGGCTTAAAAAAACCAATAAAAAATTTTATGAAGTTGTCAGCAACCCTTATTTTTATCAATATATTGACCAGGTTTAAAGATAACCCGAGGCCGGGTTACACTCTGAATAAGGGGATTGCCACCGCTTCCCGATAAAAAACGTGCTCGTGCACGGCTTTTTTCAACGTCTGCCTTTTGTGCATAACTCAGGCTCGATAATCTTTTGCCCGTGGGAATTTATCCGCACAACGTAAACCCGTTTCTGGCTGAGATATTTGTTTTTCAGATAAACCGGCTTGCAGCCGGTTGGGCGAAAGTGCAACTTTCGCACTCCGGAATTCGGTGAATGGAAC
>SKZT01000245.1 GCA_007127235.1 Desulfobacteraceae bacterium | reverse complement strand
CGGGCCTGTCCTGATGGGGATAAGAATAGCTTACATCAGAGAGTTCAATCATTTATCTGACCTGAATCTTTATTAAGTTAATGCAGCCAACATCCTCCTATGCCTGAAGGAAAAAGGCTGCCCCGAGGATGCAGACCGCGCCGATTCCCATGATCAGGTCACGTCCGGACAGTTGATGAGGCCGGTGGCAGGTCACCGTACCGCGGGATCCGACTCCCTTGAGTTCGGCCGCCACTCCCAGTTCGTCGGAAGTTCTGTCTGGATGCAATCCAGGAATCATATCCGGAAAACCAGGCAGACCGTGAGATTAAAACCAAATTCGAAAATAAAGAAAGACTGCTCAAGGAAACAAAGATAGAGTTAAAATATAAACTATTCAGCCTTCCAGTGGAAGCGATTGAACATTTGGAATCACAAGTCGATCTTTTTTTGCCCGAAGCGCAACTTAAAAATTTAACATTTGAAATCAAACACCAGGAAGACAGCAAAGGCACCGAACCCACGAAAGATGAACTTGTGGATATGGCACTGGGCTATGCCGCCGTCAGTCAGGATGTCATCCGGCTGCTTAATAACGAAATCAAATTTGACAAAAACCTGAAACTAAAAGAAATCAAGACCAGAGTGATTTCGGCTCATATACCATCTTCGGTTGAGCTTGCAGAAGAAATTGTAATAAAGGTAAAGGAACTGAACCTTCCAAGGGCTATCGAACAATCCTACATGGCAAATCTTAAAAAGGTGGGCACATTCATTTCAGATGGAAAAACCACACCGGCTATTAACCAGTTAAATGCATTCATCAGAAAAGTGAAATCTGATATTGACAAAAAGAAAATAAATGAGGTGGATGGAAATGAGCTTATCAAGATGGGAACGGAACTTGTGACTATTTTGAAATCTGACATGGGAAAGACAGCCTAAAAAAAATAATTCGACACACCATTTTAGCTTCTCAAAAAGTTTGGGTAAAACTTCTGGATAGCGCTGGAAAGCTTCGCTTCGTGCCCGGCTTTCGCCGAAATGCCGATCCAAAACAACTTTTTGGTTTTAAAGGTCATTCCGGCGGAGGCCGAAATCCAGGTTAAACCCCATTCAAATCAACTACCCGCACTTTGGAGAAGCTACGCATCAGTGGTGCTGCCATGCTTCAGGTCCACGGCTGCGATATGGGCATCAGTGGTCAGGTTGCCTTCCATGGAGTATACTGTGATCATCAGATCCGGCGGAAGGGTTAAACTTACCGCCGGCCGAACAATTTCTATCGAACGTAAATGACAGATTTAATATCGTTCGTCATATTCATTATTTTATCCTCCTACCCAAATAAAAAACCAAATTCGGACCGAAAGTACAGTTTTAATGCCAGCGCAAAGCTTACCGGAGGCGCCCTGGTGCTGGAGAAAACCCGGAGCTATTGGCGTAAGGTGGAGCGCATAGTTCCCTGGGGTTTCAATGCCTGTCCTATTTTGTCAATTATGGGCAAAGACCAGCCCGCTTTATAAGATGGCCAGGGTGGGTTTCTTTGCTCAAAGAAGCACCCAACAACAGTGGTAAACCTTTCAAGCAAGATGGGGTAATTATTTCTTTCAACGGCCCTTACATCTGGCTGCCTATTTGGAAGACCTTGAAATTGCTGCCAAGCTGGAGCAACGAAAATGATTCTGGTAGATGTCAACCTCTTGCTATATGCTGTCAAAATGGCAATCCCCATCGAAGCGAAATTGATAAATTTGGCTTTAGCCGTTAAATTTTTATCCTTAAGAGTTAGTATATCCTATATAAATTAGAATAATCTTGATCGAAAAAGGATTTTATGAGAAAAGTGGAAAAACCCAATCGATGGTATTTAATCGCTTGCGGATTGAAAAGGATATACAACAAGACCAACTTGCATTTTTGGAGGATAAAAACCATGGGAGAAAGACTTCAGGTCATCAAGGAAAATCATTGGACAGATCATGTGGAAAAAGGGCGAACGGAGCGGCTGAAAATCTGGGAAATAGATAAATTCTTTAAGTGTCCCATTGTCGGCGCCTGTTTAAATTATGCGGAGCAAAAACATCTGCTGAAAAAATGCGGTATCAGCACCAAGAACAAGACTCCTTATGATATCCACGAAATCCTGGTGGCTTCCTGTGATACGGAAAACCGGCTGTCACAAAAATTTGAAAATAAACTCAAGCAGAAATTCGGCAAAGGGAGTTCCATACTGTTTGAAATGAACCAGAAGGCATTCATGGAGTATTGGCATGGGTGTTTTGATGCCGGTGATTATCATGAGGCATTGTGGACGGCGGCTTCCAGGCCGGATCTGAGTGTTGAAAACCGAAGGAAAATTTTTGGCATGGTGCACATGGGCATGCACTGGAACGGAGAACAGCGCACCATGTGTGCAGCAAAGATTGCCGGAATCGAAAAAAAAGAGGCGGCTATGGAGCGCAGTTTGAAAAAAATAGCAGATGATAGAAAAAGATTGGAGAAAAATAACAGGCAGCTGCAGAAGGATAAAAAATCGCTGGAGGTTCGTATGAAAACAATGGTGGAAGAAAAAAACCTGCTGACCTGTCGGCTGGAAAAACTTGAGAAAGAAACCAAAGTTTCGGAACTTGAGCATCTGGTGGTTCAACTGCGAAAACGACGGGATGAATTATCCGAAACCGTTAATGACCAGAACAGGCAAATCCATAAGTTAAGCAAGGAAAACCACCGGCTTTCAGAGGAGTTTGATCAGTTAGTGGCAGTAAACACACAAATGCAGAATTCCCTGCTGGAATCGATCCGGAACATGCAAAGGATCAATACTTGCGATAAAAGCTGCGTTGCCTTTGATCTTTGCAAAAAGCGGATATTGATTGTGGGAGGTATTGCCCGTATGGAAACGCTTTACCGGCAGTTGATCGAAAGCAACGGGGGTGTTTTTGAATATCATGAAGGCCACATGAAAGGCGGTTCAAAAGATCTGGAAAGCAGCTTAAAACGGTCAGACATTGTGCTGTGCCCGGTAAATTGCAACAGCCATGCGGCTTGCACCATGGTTAAAAATCTTGGCAAAAAGCACAACAAACTGGTCCATATGCTGCCCAATTTCAGTTTGAATATCGTTTCCCAGGTGATTCGGGACTGCGGATCATCCACTTTTTCAGATGCAGTAAATTAGCGACAGACCAAAAGACTGCCTGTGGCGACTTTGCCTTGAATGCTGCACGGTAAAAGGGAAACCTGGCACCCAACGGCCGGATACGGGAAACGTGATACGCTGGCCATGGAAGGCGTTTTCCCTGGATGAAAAACCGGAGGAACGCGTCAAAAGCAAATAGCGTCAAAGACAGTCTGCTGATTTTCGCACCTCCGTTACAGGATGTTCCTAAAAAATATTCAGCAACTTTTTGAGTAGCTACGGGAAAATTTCCTGACGCCTGCAATGAGCAGCGGTGTTTAACCTGAATTTGAGGAAAAACCCTGGTTTTCTTTGAGGTGCTTATTAACCTGGTATGAAAAATGCACTAAAACGAGAAGATGTTTTTGATTTCAATTTATTGAGGAAAGCACAAATGTTCAGAGGCCTTAACATTTTCCCAATGGCGTTATTTCAAAAATATTATCTCAGCCATATTCCTTTAATAAGGCTCGAATTGGAAAACTTTTTTGAATAAGGAGAACAATCATGACATCTTCACCTTGCAAAAATTGTTCAAAGCGTTTCATGTCTAAACTCGAGTGCGCTAAAGATTGTGAAATTTTGCAAAAAGTACAGGAAATGCAATGCAAGCGCAAGGAGCAAAGCCTTTTTTCGGCGATTGATTATACGGAAGAAGGGCGATTTTCCATTAACTATGAAAGGAATATTTCATGGTTATAACGGATTTGGGGGGCTTAATTTTTAGAGCATTACATATTTTTCCAAATATAGCTTTCCAGAAAATGTCTTTGGCTGCGTTATCGGTCGGAGATACACGAAAAGTATGATCTCCTCCCTCTAGCCTTGCCAAAAACATTTTCTGAAAAGCTATAGCATTGTTTTGAGACGGTATTCATTTAAGCCTTGCTCCCGATACAGGTTATTGGCATCGTGCTAAGGAGTAATGTATGCAGCAAGTCCCCCTTTGGCAAAGGGGGATTTAGGGAGATTTAAAAAAGCTTCAAATCCCCCCTGTCCCCCCTTTTCAAAAGTGGGGGACCTAAAAGATGCCTTTTTGCCAAAGGAACGAAACGAAACAAATAATGCTCCCATCAACCACTCACCCACAAATCCGTTATAACCTGAAATTTTTTGAGGTGGTCAAGGAGAACACCCATGACATCTTCACCTCGCAAAAATTGTCCGCTGCGTTTCATTTCTAAAAAGATCGGTTCGGAAAAAACAGCTTCAATTGTCAATATATTGACTTTCAAAGTTGTGTAGCTTTGCATAAAGAGATTTTGGCTCCGTTATCGGTTGGAGACATATGAACATTGATGATCTCATCTTTTTGGCCTTGTAAAAATTTAAAAACTCTAGAGGGGCGGCTTAATTTTGCTTGGCATTTATAACCGTGCAGGGGGACGGGAAACTGCTTTTATTCTAAAAAAATATCCCTTTTTTCTTGACTATAATTTGGGTTATGTTATTAAAAACTCGTTTTTCAGGTGCTCAAAAAGAGCCTAACAGGGAACCCTGTGAAAAACAGGGACCGGCCCGCGGCTGTGAGTGGGGACGAAAACTGAACCAGGCCACTGGCATTTAATCGGCTGGGAAGGCTCAGTGATTAGGTTGATCCACAAGTCAGAAGACCTGCCTGAATTTATAATGTTGCGACTGCGTGGACTACAGCGTAACTTATTCCAATCTGTGAATAAAACGGGATATCCCGGATCGAATGAATCGGTCCGGGATTTTTGTTTTCTGATGAGGAGAAAAAATATGCATATTTCCGAAGGCGTTCTTTCAGCCCCGGTATTGCTTTCTGGTGCAGTGCTGGCAGTTGCCGGAAGCGTCATTGGATTAAAAAAACTTAAAAACGACCAAATTCCCAAAGCTGGCGTTCTTTCTGCCGCTTTTTTTGTGGCATCCCTGATTCATGTTCCTGTAGGGCCATCGAGTGTTCATCTTGTCCTTAACGGACTTCTGGGTTTAATGCTTGGGTGGGTGGCTTTTCCCGCGATTATGATTGCGCTGTTGCTTCAGGCCGTATTATTCCAGTTCGGCGGGATCACAACCTTGGGGATTAACACGGTTAACACTGCTTTACCAGCTATCATATGCTATTTTCTATTCGGCCGTTATATTTTGAAACCATCAGCTATTACAGCAGCGGCATCTTTTGCCTGCGGATTTTTGGCTGTTTTGATGTGCGCTTTTATGGTAGCTGTTTCCCTGGTTTTTACAGAAGGGCACTTTTTTAAAATGGCTATGATGGTCATATCGGCACATTTTCCGTTGATGGTCATTGAAGGAATCATTACAGCGATTTGTATTGTGTTTATCAAAAAGGTTCAACCGGAAATTCTGGTGGCAGGAACATAGCTATAGATTTTTGTAAATATCTTTCCGGTGCCCGATTTTCTGGATTTCTCATGTGAAATGGTCGGCTTGTCTCTTCTTTCTGCAATGACAGCCAGGTCTTCGAGATTTTCCATCAATTTCCGGAAATCGAAGATTGAAAGGAACACTGCTTTTTTATTACCTTTTCTGGTTATAACGGATTTGGGGGTGGCCTTTTAAAGGAGTGCAAAAGCTGTGCTTTTGCATTTTTTTCGTGCGCCAGGCATGGTGCGAATCTTAGGGGTGAAAGTCCCCTACGGGCTGTAGTAGTGGTCGGAACCGTTAGCTGAAGGCAAGGGCGTCACCGTGAGGTGGGGTCTGAAGGAAGCCGGAGGCAAAATCTGGATCTGACGAACAGGAACCGGATACAAGGCCGGTGATCACGGG
>SKZT01000191.1 GCA_007127235.1 Desulfobacteraceae bacterium | reverse complement strand
CTAAGTATAGAATTTATGACAAATCCCTTATGGGCGAGATGTTCCAGATTCGGGATGCATACTCCTGAATTGCTCTGTCGCTGGAAAACTTTCCCATTCTGGCTGTATTCAATATGGAGCGGCGAGTCCATTCCGCAGTGTCCCGGTATAGCCTGCCGGCAGCTTCCTGAGCTTGAATATAGGATCGATAATCCGCCAAAACCATGTACTTGTCCCCGTGATCCAACAATTCTGTCACAATTGGTAAAAAAAGATCAGGCTGTTTTGGAGAAAAATGTCCGGCACGAATCAGGTCTATAACGGATTTCAACTCCGCATCCTTTTCATAACACCTGCGGGGATCATAACCTTCGTTTTTGAGCTTTTCCACTTCATCGACGTTCATTCCGAAAATAAACATGTTTTCTTTCCCGACTTCCTCCATGATTTCAACATTGGCCCCGTCCAATGTACCGATTGTCAGTGCTCCGTTCAGGGCAAACTTCATGTTTCCGGTGCCCGACGCCTCCATGCCCGCAATCGATATCTGCTGAGATAAATCGGCAGCAGGGATGACTTTTTCGGCTTGAGATACACAGTAATTTGGAAGAAAAACCATCTGCAGACGGGCGTTCACCGCAGGGTCATGGTTTATAACGTCTGCCACCGAATTGATCAGCTTGATGATCAGTTTGGCCATGAAATAACCGGGAGCCGCTTTACCGGCGAAAAAAACGGTTCGAGGAGTTATATCGTGGTCGGGTGACGCTTTGATACGGTTATACAGGGTGATGATGTGCAGCACATTGAGCAGTTGGCGCTTGTATTCGTGGATGCGCTTTACCTGAATATCGAAAAAGGTTTTGGTATTTATGGTCAAATTTGTTTTGCGCAGAACATAACTTGCAAAAAGGATTTTGTTTTGATTTTTGACACGCTGCCATTCCCGCCTGAACTCAGGATCTTCAGCCAAGGGTACGAGTTTTGAAAGCTGATTCAAATCCTTTATCCAGCCGTTGCCGATAGTCTTGGTGATGAGTTCCGAAAGAAGAGGATTGCTTTGAAGCAACCACCGCCTGGGGGTTATGCCGTTGGTAATGTTGATAAAACGGTCAGGATAAAAATCGTGAAATTCCTTAAAGATTTTATTTTTCAAAATGGCAGTATGGAGCATGGAAACCCCATTGACTTTATGGCTGCCGATAATGGCCAAGTGAACCATGCGAACCTTGTCGGGAAAATCATGCTGTATAACGGCCATCCGGTCACCCTTTTCCGGATTATCAGGGTATTTCTTCCGTAATTCCTGCCGGAATCGCCGGTCGATTTCATAAATAATTTCCAAATGGCGGGGCAACAGATTTCCCAAAAGATCGGCCGACCACATTTCCAATGCTTCAGGAAGGACCGTATGATTCGTATAGGCGAAGGTGCGGATACAGATTTCCCAGGCCTCTTTCCAGGCCAGATTTTCATCATCCAGAAGAATACGCATGAATTCAGGAATACTGATGCTCGGGTGAGTGTCGTTGAGATGCACAGTCACACTGTCCGGAAATTGAGAAAAAGGTTTTCCCGTTTTTTTGAAACGGCGAATGATATCCTGGAACGTTGCGGCCACAAAGAAATATTGCTGCTTTAGCCTCAGCTCCTTGCCTTCAACTTTTTCATCACGGGGATAGAGGACCCGGGAAATGTTTTCACTCATCACCTTGGATTCAACAGCACCAATGTAATCACCCTCATGGAATTCTTCCAACTGAAACTCCCTGCTGGAAACCGCCGCCCAGAGTCTCATGTTGGTGACATGCTCGTTGCCATACCCCGGAATAAGAAAATCGCAGGCCATGGCCATAACGTTTTCCGTATCCACCCATCGATGACGAAGATGACCATCGGCATCCGTATAAGTTTCGGATCGACCGTAAAAATGGACAGCATAAAGAAACCCCCGACGCTTTATTTCCCAGGGGGTTCCGGTTCGAACCCAATTGTCACACCGCTCAAACTGATATCCATCCACTATATCCTGATAAAAAATCCCATAATCATATCGGATTCCATACCCGTAAGCAGGCAGATTCATGCCGGCCAGGGAGTCCAGATAGCAAGATGCCAGACGCCCGAGTCCTCCATTACCCAGGCCCGGATCCCACTCCTGTTCTTCGATTTCGGTCATGTTAAGGCCGACAGTTTCTACGGTTTTACGGCATTCTTCCTGTAAATCCAGTGCCATAAGGGTGTTATTCAAAAACCGGCCGGGTAAAAATTCCATGGACAGGTAGTATACCCGCTTTGCATTTTTTTCGTAAACACTGCGCTGTGTTTTCAGCCAACGCTGAATCAAGTGCTCTCGAAGACTCAGCGATAGTCCGTAGTAGTAGGTATCCGTGCGAGGAGGATCATAGTCGTTGCCCAGATAGGTCATAACATTGTGTTGTATGTCCTCCAGCAAGGCTGTCTTGGTGTCTGCCTGTTTTTTTTTATAGGTGGTGGTCTGTGTTTCCATAGAAAATCTCTAAAAGAAAAATAGCGGAATGTCAAGCTGAATAACCGAAGTGACGGCATAATATTAAGACCATGGTCAATTATTTATTCTTATCTATAATCCCGGCAAAAATACATATTACACTTTATTTACTTATAATGCCTTCCACACTATTGTATTGAATAAGTTAACACTATCTGAATGATTTCTGAAAGGAGGTGAAAGAAATTATGGCCATGCCTAAAGATGAAACACAAAAGGAATTGCTCGATGCCTGGCAAACGTATTTGGAAGCATTGAGTCAGTCATTGAAAAAAATCGAGGATAATATCAATGAAGCCTCTGAAATGACCGATATCTGTACAAACGAATGGTGCGAAGCGACTGAACATGTAATTGACGATATCGCCAATTCTTTGTTCGCAATCCATGAACCCAAATTTTCCTCAGAAGAAGATTCAAAAAAAATCAAAGAGCTGAAGAAAAGGGTTTACGAACTTTACGCAAACTATAAGGACGTTTACAAAAAAGCAAGCGCGGGCGCTTAGTTTTGCATTTCGGTTTTCAGAAAAAAAAGGAACCTGCATTACACGGGTTCCTTTTTTTATGCCATTCTCCTGGAGTATGCAGGAATTGAGTATTATTAATGGGAATGCTCGTGGGGGGTATCGTCATCCGGATGATGTCCCTCGTCATGAGCATGCGGGTGATCGTGTTCCACATCGCCATGGCGATGGGTGTGTGAATGGATGATGACCTGTCCGGTCCCCTCGCATTTTTCACAGTTCTGGGCGCTGATCTTTCCGGTTCCTCTGCATTCGGGGCATTCTTTTTGTTCTTCCGCCATTTGAGACACCTCCTTTTCCTAAACATTAAGGAGGCGAGTAAACTCGCCTCCTTGTTCTGTAACTCATCAAAACGGGGGGTTACCATTTTCCCCCGTGATTGCCCTTTGAGGTTTATTTTTCGGGTGCAGGATACTCTTCGGGTTTTTCAGCATCCGCCTTGTCTATTTCTTTCTGATGTTCTTCTTCCGACTTTTTAACCCTGTCTTCTCCGCCTTTGTCTTTGTCTTCCATTTCTGTAGGCATTTTAATTCCTCCTTCTTTTTAAGTGTTAACGATTTTCTGTTTCTGCCTGAATAAAAGGTTAACAAAACCATATTTTATCGCAATAAGGTCTTATCTGTATTTTTTCAATTACAACTTATTACATTCTCATGACCCGAAAGCCTTGCTCACATAAGAAGACAGGATAGCGACCTTCGGAAACCGCGCTTTTCATTCGTATAAGT
This sequence comes from Desulfobacteraceae bacterium, assembly GCA_007127235.1. Classification (GTDB taxonomy): domain Bacteria; phylum Desulfobacterota; class Desulfobacteria; order Desulfobacterales; family SKZT01; genus SKZT01. The sequence continues at coordinate 15,400 of SKZT01000191.1, read as the reverse complement.
CTAAAACTCGATGAACCGTTTTTTCCGTCATTCCTGCGAAAGCAGGAATCCAGGGGGTTTCAGTAGCTGCCTGGATAGCGCTGAAAAGCTTCACTCCGTGCCCGGGTCTCCGCTACGCTGCGCCCGGAATGACGGTTATTGTAAAGTATGGTGCCAAAAAAAACTTGATCATCGAGGAAAGGTGAGGTGACGAAAATCACCCGGCTTAGGGATCTGTTTTAACATCTCGAATCTGTTCCGAATATTAAGTGCCAGAATTTGTTGCCAGGTGTCAGGAGGATTATGAATCAAGGGGTGCGGAGGCTGTACTTTCGAAAAAAAAATGCAAAAGCATAGTTTTTGCACTCCGTTGCGTGAAAAAAACAACGGACGACCGAGTCGTCCGTTGTTTTTTAAGGCTATCGGCACAGATAGTGCCCAAAACTTATAATCGGTTCAAGAAACAATTAAAATTTGTAACCGATACCTACAGTGTAAATAAAGCGGCCGTCATCCCAATTATCTTCCGCTTCTTTACCACTCTTGAACAGAAAGCCATATTCCATCATTCCATATAGGAAGGTGCTTTCATTGGCGAAATATTTGAGGCCGATTTCCGGACCGGCAATAAACTGATCCCGGACTGAATCGCCATACACCCAACCAATATTGGCGCCAATAAACGGTTTCCAGCGGTCCCAATTAAAGTTATAATTCGCGCCGATACGAGTGGATGCATTCCAGTCACTACCATTGGTAATGTCGGAATAGGCAAATCCCTGGCGAAGAAACGCTTGCCAATGTTCTGTCCAAAAGTAGCCGAGACCAGCTTCTACCGAAAGCGTGGTACCATCGAAATTCTCATCGTTGGTTCCGCTTCCCGCAAGAGTCAACTCAAATTGACCGGGCAGATATCGGAAATCCTCTCCACTTAAAAACTGCTGAGCATCAGCGGCCAACGGCCAAAACATCAAAAGCGTTCCCACTAAAATCATGGTTAGTTTCTTCATCTTTTTTCTCCTTTCAAATTTTCTCCAGACTGCTATAGTTTTTTTACCTAAACCCTTACATCATCTAAAAAAAAACTGGTCAAAATCCTCTTATTAATAACTCACCTCCTTTCCTTTTTTGAGCATTTTAGGAATATGGCAATAATTAATTCCTTCATATCCCCAAAAGAAGCCGGGATTATCCCCTACTTTCTGACAGCAGATACCACACCTTGAAGTAAGCATCCACTATTAACAGGGTTAACGGAATATGGTTAAAACTATATTTTAAGCATTTTTTTTACTTTATATGCTGAAGTTGCTTCACTTGTCAAGGCAAAATTCTAAACCACTTAAGATATATATAACTAAAACACAAAAAATGAACCCCAGCAGTATGCGAAACTCAGCAATTCCAGCTGGTGGTTAAAACTCAAGTATATAAACATTTTTTACTTAGGTGAATGCCATTGGGTTAAAACCTGGGGTGATGAAAATTGACACAAAATCGGCCTGAAAAATCCTCGCAGTTTTGTTCTGTTGCGGAGTCCTTAGCCGTCAGGTGTCAGGTGTCAGGTATCTGGCAATTTGTGTTCTCCATATCCTGAAATCTGACACCTGAAACCTGACACCTGACGCCACATTCCCCGGCACTAAATATTCGGAATAATTGGAGATGATAAAACGGATCCCAACAGAATTTAATCGTTTTAATGAGGCCATCAGAAATGAATTATGAATCAAGGATTGCAAAGCTATGCTTTCGCAAAAAATGCAAAAGCACAGCTTTTGCACTCCAAAATAAGTAAAAAAAAAGAACGGACGACCGAGGTCGTCCGTTCTTTCCAGGCTATGGGCACAGAGAGTGCCCAAGAACTATTATCCGTTTTAGAAGCAATTAAAATTTGTAACCGATACCTACAGTGTAAATAAAGCGGCCGTCATCCCAATTATCTTCCGCATCTTTACCACTCCTGAAAAGAAATCCATATTCCATCATTCCATATAGGAAGGTGCTTTCATTAGCGAAATATTTGAGGCCGATTTCCGGGCCGGCAATAAACTGATCCCGGATTGAATCGCCATACACCCATCCAATATTGGCGCCAATAAACGGTTTCCAGCGGTCCCAATCAAAGTTATAATTGGCGCCGATCCGAGTGGATGCATTCCAGTCACTACCATTGGTAACGTCGGAATAGGCAAATCCCTGGCGAAGAAACGCTTGCCAGTGTTCTGTCAGAAAGTAGCCGAGACCGGCTTCCAAAGAAAGCGTGGTACCATCGAAATTCTCATCGTTGCTTCCGCTTCCTGCAAGAGTCAGCTCAAATTGACCGGGAAGATATCGAAAATCCTCTCCACCTAAAAACTGCTGAGCATCAGCGGCTAATGGCCAAAACATCAAAAGCGTTCCCACTAAAATCATGGTTAGTTTCTTCATCTTTTTTCTCCTTTCAAATTTTCTCCAGACTGCTATAGTTTTTTTACCTAAACCCTTACATCATCTTTAAAAAAACTGGTCAAAATCCTTTTGTTAATAACTCACCTCCTTTCCTTTTTTGAGCATTTCAGGAACATGGCAATAACTAATTTTTCCATATCCCTCAAAAAAGCCGAGACTATCTCCTTTTCTGAAAGTAAGGTACCAGACTTTAAAGTAAATATCTACCATTAACTGGTTTAGCGCAATATGGTGAAAACTGTATTTTGAGGATTTTTTTAATGTATATAAAAGGCAATTAGCGCTCCTTGCTTATCTTTGACAGAGGGGGTATGATAAATAGTATAGTGTTCAGATTTTGAACAGAAGGAAAGGTCATGGATAGAGATCATTGCACCCCTTTGCCGGTTGCCAACGCACCCAACGCGCTTACCGAACGGATCAAAGAATTGAATTGCCTTTATGGCATATCCAATCTGTTTGAAAATCAAGACGTATCGTTATCATGGATAATGCACCGTGCTGTCGAACTGATTCCAACCGCATGGCAATATCCTGAAAATGCTTGTGCGCGAATCCGGCTGGATGGCCAGGAATACATCTCAAAGAATTTTCAAGTAACACAATGGCACCAGAACACCAAAATCATTCTGAACGGCAAACAGGTTGGAGATGTACATGTCTTTTACAGACAGGCACCACCGGAAGGGGATAATGACCCGTTTCTGGAAGAAGAAAGTCGCTTGCTTAGGGCAATTGGCGAACGCTTGAGCAAGGTTTTATGGCTAAAACAATCCGAAGAGGCCCTTAAAGAAAGTGAAGAGCGCTACCGGGTGCTCACCGAACAGGTTGACGAAGGTGTTGCATTGGTACAAAATTCGCGATTTTATTATGTAAATCCAGCATTTTGCAAAATGTTCAATGTCTTGTCGGTCGAAAACATTCGCGACGCAAAAGTACACAGTCCTCCTGCGGGTAACGCTGTTGAGATCATGAAACTTTACAGCGGCTGCACAGACAGTAACATTAAAAAAAATCTGGAAATTATTCACCATTTCACACGATCTGAAAAATCCTTCTGGGTCCAGGCTTGCCACATTCCGATTACTTTCAAGGGCCAACCGGCGTTGTTGTCAACATTCAAGAATATTACCAAAATCAAAGAGCAACAGATGGCCGCACAACGCATGGCCGACTTTTTAAACAACGAAAACCGGGTGTTGCGGTCTTCATTAAAAGAGCGGTATCGGCTCGGGGATATTCTGGGCCGTTCACCGGCCATGCAAGAGGTTTACGAACTTATTCTAAAAGCGGCTGCCTCAGATGCAAATGTAGCCATACATGGCGAGTCCGGTTCAGGAAAAGAATTGGTTGCTCACGCCATTCATAACCATAGCGAAAGAAAAAATAAGCGATTTGTTGCAGTAAATTGCAGTGCAATACAGGAAACTCTTTTTGAGCGAGAATTTTTCGGTCATTGCAAAGGCGCTTTTTCCAGCGCCCACTCCAATTCACCTGGCTATCTGGACATGGCTGATGGTGGAACCCTGTTTCTCGATGAAATCAGCCAACTGACCATTAATATGCAAGCCAAGCTGTTAAGGGCCATTGAAGGAGGAGAATACCGTCCCATTGGCGGCACAAAGACAGTTTCGGCAGATTTTCGCATTATATCCGCATCAAATGAAGCTTTAAGCGAAAAAGTCAGCAGAGGACAAATGCGCAATGATTTTTTCTACCGTATTCAAGTCATTCAAATAAAGTTGCCACCTTTACGCAACCGCAAGCAGGATATCCCACTGCTGGCAGAACATTTCTTACGGAAAATGAAGCCACCTTCCGCTTCAATAAGGATTCCGGGGCATATTATGGATATTCTCACGGAATACAATTGGCCCGGCAACGTCCGGGAGTTAAGCAATGTACTTCAGCGCTATGTAACTCTCGGTCACCTTGAATTTCTTGCCCCTGGCCCGGAATCCGGAATAAGGAAAATTCCGGCGCAATTAAATCTCCGTGAAACCGTTCAAGAGCTTGAAAAATCCATGATCTTAAAAGCTTTGCAACAGACCGGCGGCAACCGGACCCGGGCCGCCACCTTGCTGGGTATTTCCCGACGAGCCCTTTTTCGGAAAATGTCAACATTTCAAGTGCCGACATCGCCCGATACGGGCTAATTCGCCCTTTCTTGTCTTACCAATAAATCCGGGATTTTATACCTTTTCAGGAATTATATCGGGCGCTTATTTCCCGCTTTTATTTTTTTCCTGGCTATCCACTTAATCCTATTCTTTAACATATCAACAGGTTAGATCCATCTATAGATTATGGCATTCATTTTGCTCTTAAAAGCATAGATAAATAACAAGTGTAACCTGTTTGCGTGAAACCGATATTCTGTTTTTTTTACACAAACAGGTTACACGCATAAAAAACCGCACACACCTGGATAGTTGTTACTATGGATGCAAAAATATATGAGAGGAGTCATTTTCTATGGAACTGGTGAAAAATAAAGCTTCCGGAAAATCTTTTATCGTTCTGGACGATAACGGTGATGCTGAGTTTGTGCTTATTACACCCGAAGGCAAGGTCAAGCAGCTGGATCGTCGTTTGTTTGGTCCACAGGTTACAGTTGATCACAAAATGCACCCATTGAATCTCAATGTCACCAAGACACAAATCGACAAATATGCAGAGTATGGAAAACTTGATGATTATTAAAGAATTGGCGATCAATTATCCCTGAAAAGTCTATTTCACCTGTCGAGTTTTAAGGATGAATTTTTCAGGAAAGGAGCGACTCAATGAGGAATGACCCCTTTGGAAGCCTTAGCGATTGGGGGACAGTTCTGGTACTACTTGAAGCGTTGGCGGAAAACGACCAACTGGAAGACTGCCAGCCTGGTCTAATCAGGGTTCTTCAATATAAGGGGAACTGGCAACTTCGTGAGGAAGTGCTGAAAAGGGTTGGAGAAATTCAAGCCCCTACGGATAAACTGGTTTTTCAGGTACTTTCCATAATGGGGGATGATAACATTTACTATGATGTCAGGATTCTTGCCGCAGAAGCCTTGATTCAGTTGCTGAAAAGGCTTCAAGACGATTCCAGGGGGGAGATAAAGCGAGAGGCACAAAAAGTAGTCCAAAAGCTAAAAAGCACACCACAGCCCCCTTTTCTCGATGATGCATTAGGCAGGCTATGTTTAGAGTTTGATTTTCTAACCATTATACGGTGACCGGCAACAATTAATAGTGCCACGCACCTAAAAAATCAAACAGATTAGCTACCGTTGTTTTTCCATATTTAGAGCCTGTCCGAAAACTCCTTTTCCTTCGGGAGGGGCTGGGAGCATAGGCGTTAACCTAAGGGATGTTTATTATGGATGGTTGAAAAGTTGGATCGGTTAACAGTAAGGTAAAAAGTTGATCGCAAACGTTCCCCCCTTTGAAAAAGGTGGGACAGGGGGGATTTGAAGCTTTTTTAAATCCCCCTAAATCCCCCTTTGCCAAAGGGGGACTTGCTACAACATCCCTTAGGTTAAAGCCTATGGGATGGAAGAGTTTCCGGACAGGCACTATTTAGAAGTGGAGGTGAAAATGGAGATACAATTGAAACAAAAAAAAACAGGGGAGGTGTTTCCCACGGATATTGTTTTTCAGACCGCGTTTTGGAGTTCGGTCAAATCTCAGCTTGGTTGGAAGCCGCTCGCTTTCGATTTCGATTCCCCGGGACTTCAAGGTGATGTTCTTGTGATGACCAAAGCATCATCATCCGGAATTTCAATGGCCTATGTTCCACAGGGTCCTGAATTTTGTCCCGATATCGATCATTACGGTATTTTCCTGGAGGCACTTTCTGATGCCTTAAGCAAATATCTGGAACCTGGAACAGCCTTTATTCGTTATGATCTTCCCTGGGAATCGCCCTATTCGGTTGAAACAGCAAATGATTCGATAGAGCCCGAACTGTTCCGGCGTCCTGAAGCGCGGCTTCAGGAATTGCGGATGAATATCGGTACCAAAGGCTGGAATCTGAGAAAGGCGGTTGTCAATCACACTTTTGCCGACAAGGTTGTGGTCGATCTGAGGGAACATGAAGAAAAAATCATGTCCCAAATGAAACCCAAAACACGATACAATATTCGTTTAGCTCAGAAAAAAGAAGTCGAAGTATTTCCGGCCACACCGGATTTACTCCCGGCCTTTTATGATCTATACCGGCAAACAGCCAAGCGTAACCACCTGCATCTGTGTGATTACAAACATTTTTTTTCACTTTTTTCTGCTCTGTCGTCTTCCGACGATACATGCGAAATTCTTTTCCTTCTCGCCAGTCACGGCCATGATCTGCTGGCCGGGGCCCTCGTCGTTATTTCGGGACAGACAGCCACATACCTGTTTGGTGCTTCCTCCAATGAGAAAAGGAATTTAATGGCCTCATATGCCATCCACTGGAGGGCCATAAAGCTTGCGCGGTCGAAAGGATGCCTGAGCTATGATTTGGGTGCGGTATCACCTGAAAAAGATCCTGAACATCCCTTTTATGGCCTCTACCGTTTTAAAACCGGTTTCGGCGGCAAAATAGTCCATCAGAGTGGATCATGGGATTATCCGCTCAATGATAATGACTATAATGTTTTCCGCAACTGCGAAACCTTTGATGGCTTTTTTCATACCGTATGAGAAACCCTGAGTATTTCAAATTTTAAAATTTATGCAATCATTCGATTGACAGCACGCTGCCTGAAATTGTATGTGAATGGAATGATATGGAGAAATTAAATGAACAAGATTGCAATGCTTTCATCCATTGCTCGGAGAACGCCTTCCAGGAGCCAAAGTCCGAGAGAAAACCTGGTTTTTTTGTTAACCGAAGCTTTGGTGCGTCACGGTTTTGATGTCACCCTCTTTGCCACGGGGAATTCAACAACCAGGGGGAAACTGGCGAGTGTGTGTCCCAAAGGCTATGAGGAAGATAATACAATTGAGCCGGCTGTGTGGGAATGTCTCCATGTTTCCGAAGTTTTTGAACAAAGCAATTCATTTGATTTGATTCACAACCATCTGGATTACCTTCCTCTGACTTACACGGGCATGACCACCACACCCATGGTAACCACGACACCCGGAGTTATATCATCCCAAATTCTGCCGGTTTACCAGAAGTATAATGACAAGACCTTTTATGTAGCTGCCAGCGAGGCTGATAAAAATCCCGAACTTGATTACATTGCCACAATCTATCCTGCTATTGATTTGACCCAGCCTGCCTTTCAACCGGAACATGGTAATTATCTGTTGTTTTTCGGAAACATTCGGCCCGGACAAAAAATAGGAAAATGTATTGAAATTGCTCAGCAAACGGGGCTTAAACTTGTTATTGCAGGTGCCATTTATGACCGGGCATATTTTAACCAGCAGATAAAACCTTTCCTGGACAATAATTATATCATCCATCAGGAAAGCCCGGAACCGGCAGAGCGTAACAAGCTTTTCGGCAATGCCTGTGCGCTTCTTCATCCTGTCAAAACCGATGAGACTCTGGGCCTTTCGGCAATTGAGGCCATGGCATGTGGAACCCCTGTAATCGCCTTGAACCAAGGCAGAATGCCTGAAATTATTGCAGATGGTATCACCGGTTTCCTGGTAAATAATCGGGATGAAATGTCCCAGGCGGTTTTAAAAATTAAACAACTCGACCGTCAACAATGTCGCCAATGGGTTGAAACGCATTTCGGTGCCGATCGCATGGTGGAAAATTACATCAAGGTTTATGAAAGCATTATCCGACAAACCATGCGCGAAGATCACCGCCCCTGGGGTTTTTATGAAATCCTTCTTGACGACCCTGAGCACAAGGTCAAGCGAATCACTGTTTATCCAGGGCAGCGTTTGAGTTACCAGCGCCATTTCAGAAGATCCGAGCACTGGTATATCATCGGGGGTACCGCTCTAATAACCCGAAATGGTAAAGATATTGAGTTGACATTCGGTAAATCCATCGATTTGCCCGTAGGTACCTGGCACCGGGTACGGAACCCCGGTTCAGAAAATATGGTGTTTATCGAAGTACAGACCGGTGATTATTTTGGTGAGGACGATATTGAAAGATCGGAAGATGATTATGGCAGGTCGTGAGCAATTTAATGATAATAAACTGGTGGCTGTTATCATGGCCGGAGGTGTGGGAACGCGCTTTTGGCCCATGAGTACTCAAGAAAAACCCAAGCAATTTATAAAACTTTTCGATGACCGGAGTCTGCTGCAAAAAAGTTATGACCGTGTGGCCGGCATTGTTTCGGATGAACGCATCATCGTTTTGACCAATCAACGTTTTGTTCATCTGGTAGGTGAACAACTGCCCGAAATTCCACGCCAGAACATCATCGGTGAACCCGAGCGAAAAGACACCGCTGCCGCGGTCACTCTCGGCACCCTGATAGCCATGAAACGTTTCGGAAATCCGGTAATGGTTATATTAACGGCGGACCACCTTATAGAACCTGTTGATTTGTTTCAGCAGACCATGATATCAGCAGCCAGTTGGGCACGAAAAACCGGGGCTCTTTATACCTTCGGTATCAAACCCACTTATCCGGCTTCGGCTTATGGTTATTTGGAAGTCGGTGATAAAATTGACGCAGATAAAAGCACAGGGCACTTTAAACTTATCTCGTTCAAAGAAAAGCCTGACAAAAAAATCGCTGAGCAATATTTGGAATCCGGAAGGTATTTGTGGAACTCGGGTATGTTTATATGGTCCACGGACGCTATTTTCAAGGAATTAAATTTACATATACCGGAGCATGTCAGGCATTTGACAAACGCGGTTGATAAAATGGAAACCGCCCAATGGGAAATAACCCTGCAAAAAGAATTTTCGGCTCTGGAAAAAATAAGCATCGACTTTGCCGTAATGGAAAAGGCCCGCAGTGTCCGCTGCGTGGCCGGTGAGTTTTCATGGAAAGATGTGGGCGGGTGGCTGTCCCTGACGGATTTTCTAACTTCTGATGCCAATGGGAATTACCTCAAAGGTTGTGTTCACACACTGGATGCCCACAGCAATCTGGTATTTTGTGACCAATCCCAGGAAACCCTGGCCATAGTGGGTATAAAAGATATCGTGGTGGTCAGAGCCGGCACAAAAACACTGGTGGCTCACAAAGACCATCTGGAAGATGTCAAGCGCATAGTAGAGTCAATGGCGTTGGATTGAAAAAAGGAGTGCAAAAGCTGTGCTTTTGCATTTTTTTCTCGTATTCTCTGGTTACGTAAACCGAATCACCACAAGGGTTGCATCGTCTTCCATGGCAAGCCCGCCTTTGAAATTTTTCAGTGCCATCAGGATTTCATTTACAATTTCCTGCGCCCCAAATCCGCTTTTTTGCCGCACAATATCAAACAACCGATCTTTTCCAAACATTTGTCCATCCGGACCCCGCGCTTCCCAGATTCCGTCCGTACCGATAAGAATCACCTGACCTTTAGCAATGCCGGTTTCTTTGTTTTCTTCATATTTACAGTGCTCATCGACCCCCAGCGGCACTCCTTTTCCCATAAGCTCCCGCAAAGAATTTGAGCGCGGATCATATAAAATCGCAGGATCATGGCCCGCACGAACCCAATGTATTTCTTTTGTTTCCATGTGAATACAAAGAAAAAAAAGGGTCATGAACTGACCGGTATTTCCAACATCACGGCATAGTTGAACATTAACGTCTGTTATGGTTTGGGCCAGACTTCCCGGCAAAAAAGAACGAAGCCTTAAAAAAGCCCGCGCCGAAGCCATCAGCAGTGCGGAAGATATCCCGTGGCCGGCCACATCACCTGCAACAACAACCATCCACCCTTTCTTTTGGCCCTCCAGTTCGAAGAAATCAAAATAATCCCCCCCGGTCTGATCGCAGTAAATGCTTTGCCCTGCAATATCAAGACCTTTTACTTTCAAAGGTATCGTGGGCAGAAGATTGAGCTGAACCTCTCGTGCCAAATCCAAAGATCGGCGCATGCTTTCTCTTTCCTGAAGGCCTTCTGCCATCTCGTTGATGGCATCGCCGGTATACCCGATTTCATCATTGGACATCACCTTTACACGTGAATCGAGATGACCGCGACGAAGTTTTTTCAATACGGAAATAATTTCCTGGAAGGGTTTTGAAAGATTCGAACTGACAAGCCTTGCCAGAAACAAACCGGCAAGAATAAACAGAACGGAATTAAACAATATGGAACTTCGAAGCAACTCCAGAATTTCGGCTGGTTCCATCGTCATCCGGAAAGTTTCCTGAATTATAAATACAAACACAAGACAAGGTACAATATTGCAAGCCACTATCAGGGCCACAATACGAGTCCGGATTCGAATACGCCAGGACTTGGGGATTCGGGAAAGACCTCCTTGCGGAAAAAAACAAGGCACCAACTTTTTTTGTAAGATATGTTCAAGAAGAAAAAATGCCGCGATGAGGGTCACAACACAAACCATCACGATTCGAAAAACCACCCGGTGCAGATTTAAATCACCTTCGTAAACAATCCAAAAAATCAGCGAATACACAATTACTGCGATCATCCATATGAGCAGATCCACAGCAATGAGCACAAATGGCTCATTTAACAGACGGCGTCTTGCCTGCGTTTTCAAAGGCTCATCAACAGGCTGGTCAAGCATGTATTTTTTATCGAGAAACTTTCGGACCGGCCTTTCATAAAAAAGGGTAAATACAAATAAGAACAAAAAAGCAGCAGGTATGAATATCACATCGATTGCACCTGTCAACTGCTGAAGATCAGGTGGAGGGGGATCAATGGATCGCAATGATATTACACCCACCACCTGGACTCCAAGCAGGTTGGAAATTAAATTTCCAAAAACCATCTGGTTTTTCAGGCTAAAAAGATGCCAGTTTTTCATCCTGCCCTTATTGTTTTATTTAATTAGACGACAATTTTTTCAGGAGGACGGCGTTCAGGTACATATTTATGGGGTATTTTACCCTCATTCCATTCTTTTGAAACATAAAGATTACAATAACAACTGCCGTACTCTTCAACATCAGGCACACGATAAACACAAGGACAGATTATGTCTTTGTCATTTTCACGATCTCCCGAAGCCAGCCGGCAGGGACAAGCCATATAGCCATATCGCTCCTTGTTAACCATAAGAGCCTCCAGCAGCTCAAAAACCCGCTGCTTATCATTGCTGAAATAATACCCTTTGGGTTCCTGGACTTTTTTTAGTGCCTCATATAATTGTTGTGCATCCATTAAATTCCCAGCGCCTCCTTTATTTCTTTTTCCTTGTAGCCAACGATGACATTATCCCCAATTATTATGGTCGGAAAGGAACATCGGGGATTAAACTTTTTAATATCCTCGATTATATCTCTTCTTTCATCACCATCCAACAAATCCACATCGACAAATTCATACTTTATTGTGCAATCATTCAGAAATTTTTTTGTCGCTTTACAATGACTACATGTACTTAAAGAAAACATTTTCACATCTGGTTGGTCCATGCATTAATCCTTTCTCGCCTTAATTATTAAGTGGTTATAGTTTTCGATCATCATTGAATGGACCCTAAGGTAATACATCGCAAAGGCATATTCAATAAAATTTGCATGAAAGCAAAGTGCTTTTTTTCATTAAAAGCTATGAAAACCTCTCTCTTTAAGCATTTTTAGGCAATTTAACGTCTGTCTGGCCACAGTTGCCTTTGCCTCCAGCGATCGCTTCAGCCAAACCAGATCTTCAATTTCATCTATATCCCGCCAACGGTCAAGTAAGTGGTAAACCGTTCTTTTTTCTTGAAGGCGCTGCAAAGTCTTACCCAGAACCCCATCTGTGCCCCAGGCAATATCATTGAAAATATTTCTGAAAAATGTGTCTTTCCGAAAACCGAACAAATAGTATCCACCATCTTGTGCAGGACCGATACACGCATCACATTTGGTGAGGCTATCAAAAGCTTCGGAAATCACCGAAGCAGAAAGATCGGGAATATCCGATCCAACCACCACCGCACGCTGATAGCCTCCGGCAAAAGCTTCTTCAAAAGCTCTGACCATTCGCTTTCCCAAATCTTCACCAGACTGAGCCATGAAATAACGCTCATTGTGCAACCAACTTTTCACCTGATATTCGGCCGACCCGGGATAATAACAGACGATAACATCTACCGGCAGACTTCGGAACATATCCAGTTCATCTGCAACAAAACTCATATACAAGTCCAATGCAGCATCTTCACCCAGTATTTCAGCCAGCCGCGTTTTGACCTTTCCTGTTACAGGAGCCCGCACAAAAAACAAAACACAGTTTCTGTCCTGTTTTTTTTCAGCATTCTTTATTTCTGCATCTGTTTTTTTCATAAAAGTGTCCCGCCAAAATTGGAATTAATCAAGTCCCTTTTTGGCAAAGGGGGGGAACATTTGCAATCACCTTTCTATATTACTGTTCACTGAATCGTCTTATCAAGCACCCCCTTTCTTGCCAAGATAAAATTTTTGCTTATATTATTTTCACAAAATAAAAAATGGCACTTTTCAACCACCACACCTAATGTGAATTTTTAATAAAAATGCTTGACACAATATTTTTAATCATGTATTTAATAGTAACGATTACTATTAACACTCACCAAAAACCATTATTCCGAGGAGGGAAAACGAATGGAAGAAAAAAAAGTAATCTCCAAAAAGAAAGAGAAAGAGATTAATTACCGGGATTTAACCACTTGTGAAGCCACCCTTCAAATGCTTGAGAAGGCCAAGCGTGATGGCGTGGAAACCGCATTTGACCGATCGGTGAGCATGAAGGCATGCCCCATCGGAGCAGATTCGGCTTGTTGTAAGCATTGTTCGATGGGACCCTGCCGTTTGAGTTCAAAAGATCCTTACGGGAAAGTCGGCGTTTGTGGCGCCACAATCGACACCATTATGGCCCGAAATTTTGCGCGTATGGTAGCCAGTGGTTCTGCATCTCACACAGACCATGGTATGGCCATGCTGGATGTATTTCGTGAAGTTGTTCATGGCAATATCACCGATTACCAGATCAAAGATGTGATTAAATTGCAGGAAGTCGCCCGTTCCATAGGAATTGAAACGGAAGACCGGTCCACGGAAGACATTGCCATGGATCTTTACAAAGAACTGGAGCGTACTTACACCCAGGTAGAGGGTGAAATTCCGTTTGCCATGAGGGTACCGGAAAAGACGCTGGAACTTTGGAGAAAAAACGGTATTGTTCCCCGGGGTGCTATGCGCGAAATTATGGAGATGATGCACAGAAGCCATATGGGTGTGGATCAGGATTACAACAATATCGTCAAACAGTGCAGCCGTACAGCGCTGGCCGACGGCTGGGGCGGATCCATGGTTGCCACGGAGATTTCGGATATTCTTTTCGGAACCCCTGTTCCAACCACGGCCGAAGTCAACATGGGTGTCTTGAAGGAAAACATGGTAAACATTATTGTTCATGGCCATGAGCCCAATCTGTTTGAATCCATGCTGCTTTCGGTAAACGAGCCAACCCTTGTGGAAGCCGCAAAAGAGGCGGGGGCCAAAGGGATTAACCTGGTAGGTATGTGTTGTTCTGGAGCAGAAATGCTTTCCCGTCATGGAATACCCCATGCGGGCAATTTCATGTCCACAGAAGCGATCATTGTCACCGGTGCCGTAGATGCCATGACAGTTGACGTGCAATGTATCAAGCAAAGCTTGGTCCAAGTCGGTGAATGCTACAATACCCCGATTTTTACCACCAACCCCAGATGCAAGATTGAAGGGGCTACCCATATCGAGCTTCATGAGCATGATCCTCGTGACTGTACCGACGAAGTGGTCATCAAGGCCATTTCCCGATTTAAAAACAGAACACTTCCCGTTGAAATTCCCAACATTGCCAACGTCGGAATTCATGGTTTCTCCTATGAGTACATCAACTACATGCTGGGTGGGACGTTCCGCAGTTCAATCACCCCGTTGAACGACAATATCATTAACGGACGTATTCGTGGTGTGGCCGGTGTGGTGGGATGTAACAATCCCAGAACGAAGCAGGATTATGTCCATGTGGAGCTGGTAAAAGAACTCATCAGAAATGATGTGCTGGTGCTGCAAACCGGATGCTCTCAGATTGCGTTGGCAAAGGCCGGGCTTTATACCCCGGAAGCCGCTCATCTGGCAGGGCCTGGTTTGAGTGAAGTATGCGAGACAGTTGGCATGCCTCCTGTTCTGGGCTGTGGTTCTTGTGTCGACAACAGCCGCATACTCATTGCCGCTTCTGCCATGGTCCGGGAAGGCGGCTTAGGCAACAGCATTGCAGACCTTCCGGCAGTGGGTGCTGCACCGGAGTGGATGAGTGAAAAAGCGATTTGTATCGGACAATACTTTGTCGCCTCAGGTGTATTTACGGTATTCGGGGCTACGTTCCCCATCATTCAGAATACCAAATTCCACAAGCTGCTGTTTGAAGGACTGGAACAACAAGGTTTTGGGAAATGGGGATTTGCAACAGATCCTTATGATATGGCTAAGATGATGATTGCCCATATCGACAAAAAACGCAAAGCATTGGGTATTGACAAAGCCAGAGAACGCGTGCTGCTTGACATGGACGACAGGCGTGCGCTGGAAACCGGTTAATTGATATCAGGCTATATGTTTAAGTGCGGATTTATCCGCACAATAATGAAGTAACAAAAAGGGCGCCAATCAGGCGCCCTTTGCTTTAGATTCCCCGTTGTCCAAGAGCTCTTGATCTCCTATAATATAAGCAATATTGCAGCACGGCCCCCTTTGGCAAACTGGTCTTTACCCACACATGACACAGCGGGGGAAACTCATGGACACTCGCAAGGAAAAAATTATCTGGTGTTTTCGGAAAGCCAGATTTCCCGGAGGGAAAAGGCTATCTAGCCGGTGGCTTTTAGCCACCGGTGCAGGTTATGATTTTTAAGTCCCGGAGGGACGAT
>SKZT01000007.1 GCA_007127235.1 Desulfobacteraceae bacterium | reverse complement strand
GCTTTTTTTAAAGCTGCCCAGACTGCCGCTCCGGAAGAGATTCCGCAAAGGATGCCTTCCATAGAGGACAAATCCCGGGCGGTTTTAAAGGCATCCTCATTGCTTACCTGAATAACTTCATCAATGACAGATATGTCCACTACTTCAGGGATAAATCCGGCGCCGATTCCTTGAATTTTATGTGTTCCGGGCTGTCCTCCCGACAAGACGGGAGAGGCTGCCGGTTCAACGGCAATGGCCTTAAACGATGGCCGCCGGGACTTGATCACCTGAGAAACCCCGGTGATGGTGCCGCCGGTGCCAACCCCGGCAACTATCATGTCCACGTTTCCTTCAGTGTCATTCCAGATTTCCTGGGCGGTTGTTTCCCTGTGAATTTGTGGATTTGCGGGGTTGCTGAACTGGTTGGGCATATAGGCGTTTTTATTGGATTGCAAGATATCCTGTGCTTTTTCAATGGCCCCTTTCATTCCGAGGGAGCCTGGAGTCAGCACCATGTCCGCACCCAGGTGCTTTAGCAGTTTCTGCCTTTCCATGCTCATGGTATCGGGCATGGTGAGGCAAAGCCGATATCCTTTGGCCGCGCAGATAAAAGCCAGGGCTATCCCGGTGTTTCCGCTGGTAGGCTCGACAATGAGTGTCCGGCTACCGATCAGGTTCTGGGATTCGGCAGTTTCGATCATGGAAGCCGCTATACGATCCTTGACGCTTCCCAGCGGGTTGAAAAATTCCAGCTTGGCCAGAACTTGAGCATTTGTACCTTCAGCTATTCGATTAAGCCTTACCAAAGGGGTATGCCCTATGGTGGACTCGATATTTTCATAAATTTTCATAGCGAGTTTCTCTGTGAAATAAAAGATTGAATAAAGTTTCTTTGTTTTTAAGCCGTGCTTATTTAATTATCAAACGAGGCTTTTCCATCATCACCCGTGAATCCCCCGGAACGGATTCAACGATCCATACGTTTCCCCCGATTACCGACCTGGCCCCGATAATTGTGTCACCTCCCAGAATTGTGGTCCCGGAATAAATAATCACATCATCTTCAATGGTGGGATGGCGCTTTTTGCCTCTGAGCTTTTCCCCGGCATCCTTGGGCAGTGACAGCGCCCCAAGGGTGACTCCCTGATAAAGCCGGACGTTGTTGCCGATTTTTGTGGTTTCTCCGATAACCACGCCGGTGCCATGATCGATGACAAAGCTTTCTCCGATGCGGGCACCGGGATGGATGTCGATTCCTGTTCTGCTGTGGGCATATTCCGTCATGATTCTTGGAAGCAGTGGAACTTCAAATGCGTGAAGCGCGTGTGCCACCCGGTAAACCGTTATAGCAAAAATGCCGGGATAACTGAAAATAATTTCATCATAGCTTTTGGCGGCAGGATCACCATCATAAGCTGCTCTCACATCCGTTGACAGAGTTTTGCGGATCGACGGGACCTTTTCAAGTATTTTTAAAGAAATTTCATGCCCCTTTTCATTGCATTCCTGGCAGGTCATGTCATAGCGGAAACAGTCATGCCGAATGCTGTTGGTTATTTGTTCGGCCAGCAATACAAACAACCGGGTGACGCATTGACCCATGTTGTAGCTCAAATTCACAGGGTCGAGTTTTTCATGGCTGAAATATCCGGGAAAAAGAATTTCCAAAAATTTGTCAATGATTTGAATGACGGCTTCTTTGGAGGGTATAGGTTCGTAATCCACATGATTGTAACATTCCTGATCATCGCAGGTTTCAATGATTTTTTGTGCAATTTGCGGAAGTCTGTCACGATAGCCGCTAAGGGCATCAGCATCTATCTTGCATGCAGCATCCGGTATTTGAGTTTCAGTATCCATCTCATGCTCCCAGAAAGTATTTTTAGCTTAGCTTATGATGTTCTCTTACAAATAAAAAGGGAGAAAACTTAACGTTATCTCCCTTTTTTGGAATTGCTATTTTAAATTCGGCCAGTTATCTGCTACTTGCTGCCTGTGGCTGCACCGTGAAGTTTGACTTCCACTTTCTCAGTCAACCCTTCATAGTATTCGCGCAGAACTTCCACAACTTCATCACGGCCGAAATGGTCGGGCAACTGTCCGCCCTCGGAAAGCATTTTGCGAAGCATGGTTCCTGAAAGGAGAACGCGGTCTTCTTTCGTATGCGGGCAGGTTCTCAATGAAGCCATGCCGTCACATTTGTGACAATAGAATGTCCAATCGATCTTGAGAGGGGTGCAAAGCAGTTTCTGGCCGGGAATCGGACATTCGTCGGCAATGTAGGGAATTTTCTCGAAAATGGTTTGCGCTTCGAACATGCCGTAAAAATCGCCTACACCGGCATGGTCTCGACCGATAATCATTCGGGAGCATCCATAGTTCTGACGGAAAGTGGCATGCAGAAGTGCTTCACGGGGACCGGCATAGCGCATATCCAGAGGATATCCGCCCTGTACGACATTGTCCTCAACAAAATAGTTTTTGACCAGGACATCGATGCATTTTACACGAACATCAGCAGGAATATCCCCGGGTTTCAGATTGCCAACCAGTGAATGAATGTAAGCGCCGTCACATACTTCAATGGCGATCTTGCAAAGATATTCATGGGAACGATGCATGGGGTTTCTCAACTGAAGTGCGGCGACCTCTTTCCATCCCCGTTCATCAAAAATCTTGCGGGATTCTTCAGGGCGCATGTAAATGCCGGCATACTTGGTGGGAAATTCACCTTCGCTCAATACTTTGACAGGACCGCCCAGGTTGTAATCCCCCTGATTCAGAACCATCTGAACGCCCGGATGATCATCTTTGGCGATTTTCCAGAATTCTTCAGGAGTCGGGGTTCCTTCACCCATGTAGACTTTTTCGCATTCGAATTTTTTGTTCGCTTCGGTCATCTCATATTTTTCAGTGACCTTCATGGTACCCATAATCTCGCTGCGCTGAGGATCAAACAGAGCGATTTCTTCACCTTCACTGATATTCTCAGCGATTTCCTTGCTGACGGAAAGGGTGACGGGAATAGGCCAGAATACACCGTCTTCAAGCAAATAGCTTTCACAAACGCTTTTCCAGTCGGCTTTGGTCATAAAACCGGTCAGCGGGCTGAAACCGCCAATACCGATCATAATCAAATCCCCAACTTCCCTGGGAGACAGGTTGACTTTTTTAAGAGTTTCGGCTTTTTTCTTTTCACTTTCCAGCTCATCGCCTTCCAGCAAGCAAATGGTTAACCCCTTTCCACCATGTGGGGCTACTAATTGTGTTAACATTCTTCGTTCTCCTTTCAATTAAATTTGTGTTACTTATGGCAATTGCTTCTATATTTTTCCAGTATCTTAAAAGTGGAATAAATATAAGGGAAAGCGGGTTTTGTCAAGATAATTTAAATCTTAATTTGTCATGAATCTCAAAAAATCCTTTGCCAGAACGTTTTGAATGACGTATAAATATATGGTCATGCTTAACACGTTGAAATATTATGGTAAATGAATCAGGGGGAAAAAAGCGGAATTTTGAAGGTGCGTTATTTTTTTTTAATTGGGCAAATTAAGGGATGTGGCAGTTGATAATGAAAAACAAAATTTCGGTCGAAAAAGAAAAACCTTTTCGGCTGGTCAAATATTTTACATTTTCCAGTCTGTTGATTATTTTTATTGGAAGCATTGTCCTTTCCATGCTCAATTCGCACTGGGCCCGAACCAAACAAAACGAGGATAGTGAGAATTATGCCCGGCTGCTGATTGAAAATTTAAATCATCAGATTTTTCTTCAGTTTGCCATTCCGGTGGCTCTGAAATATGGAAAGATTCAGCTCAGAAATCAGGAGCAATTTGAACATCTGGACCATGTAGTTCGCAGCACGCTACACAGTTTCCATGTTGAAACGGTTAATATTTATGACATGGACAATATCATATCTTACAGTTTTGATCATGATTTAATCGGAAAACATGATTTAGGCGGTGTGCCCTATAAAAATGCCGTAAAAGGAAAATTTACCACCGAGCTGGTGCAAATGGGCAATTTCTGGGAGATACTTATAGGGTTTCCTTCGGAAAGCAAACTGGTGACTTTTGCACCCTTGAGGGCCGAACAACCCATGGCCAGATTATCAGGGCCGGTTCTGGGGGTTATTGAAATTGTACAGGATATATCCGAAGATACACGGAAAATATTCAAGTTTCAAATGCAGATAATTATATCCTGCATGGTGGTCATGGCCATATTGTTTGTCGTGCTCATATTTGTCGTAAAAAAGGGAGAAGCCATTATTCAAAAAAGGGCAATGGAGCAGCTGAGATTAAAAGAAGAACTCAGTCATGCACGGAGACTTTCTTCCATTGGAGAAATGGTGGCGGGGGTTTCTCATGAAATTCGCAATCCGCTGGGAATCATCAGAAGTTCGGCGGGCCTTTTGAAAAAGAAAATGGAAAAACTCGACCCGACAAACACTATCCCCGATATTATTGTGGAAGAGTCCGAGCGTTTGAATAATATCATTACCGATTTTTTAAACTATGCGAGGCCCAGGGAACCCAATTTTATGCCTTGCCGGATAGAGGCGGTGATTGATAAAAACATCAATTATCTCACCACCCAATTGGCTGAAAAGGGTTGTCGGGTTGAAAAACAAGTGGATGCGGCGCTTCCTGAAATTATGGCAGACTCTGAAATGTTATATCAGGCGTTTTTAAACGTTTTTATAAATGCCATGCAGGCAATGCCGGAGGGTGGTAGAATCGGTGTGCGCGTTTTTTCAACCAACGGCAGTATTTATGTCCGGTTTGAAGATGAAGGTGAGGGTATTGATTCGGAAATCATGGATAAAATATGGGATCCATTTTTTACCACCAAAGAAAAGGGAACCGGGCTGGGCCTTGGAATTGTTAAAAACCTGGTGGAAGCCCACGGTGGAAGCCTGAACATAGAAAATCGCTCCGGGGCAGGTGCTCGAGTGACAATTCAACTGCCTGCAAAGTTGGAGGCTTGATAATGGAAACCATTCTTATTGTAGATGATGAAAAAAATTATCCGAGGATTCTCAGCGCCGTATTGCAAGAGGAAGGCTACGAGACGTTAACTGCACAGAGCGGGAAAGAAGCTTTGGGTAAGTTGTGCGATTCTGATGTGGATCTCGTGTTGACCGATATGAAGATGCCTTCCATGGACGGCATTGAGCTTCTGGAAAAAATCAAAGAGATTGATCCTGAATTACCGGTAATTATGATGACTGCGTATGGAACGGTGGAAAAAGCTGTGGAGGCCATGCAAAAAGGGGCTTACAATTACATACTTAAGCCTTTTGATAATGACAGTCTGGTATTGTTTGTCAAAAAAGCTGTTGCCATGTACAGTGTTATCAAAGAAAACAGGAGGCTTCGTGATGCGGTTTCTTCCCAATATTGTTTCGATAATATTATCGGTAAAAGCAAAGCCATGCAGAGTGTTTTTGAAATTATCCGAAAAGTAGCCCCGGCTTCAGCCAATGTATTGATCGAAGGAGAAAGTGGTACCGGCAAAGAACTGGTGGCCAAGTCCATCCATTTTAACAGCCCTAGAAAAGATAATGCTTTTGTGGCTGTCAACTGCTCTGCCCTCTCAGAAACACTCCTGGAAAGTGAATTATTCGGCCATGAAAAAGGGGCTTTTACAGGGGCCATTTCCATGAAAAAAGGGCGGTTTGAGCTGGCCGACCGAGGAACATTGTTTTTGGATGAAATCGGTGAACTTTCACAAAGCCTTCAGGTAAAACTTCTGCGTGTTATCAAGGAAAAGGAGTTTGAAAGGGTGGGCGGTGTCAAGCCGGTCCAGGTAAATATTCGGCTGATTGCGGCCACAAATAAAGATCTTAAAAAGGAAATGGAAGCCGGAAGATTCAGAGAGGACCTTTTTTACCGTCTTAATGTGATTCGTATCCAATTACCGCCTTTGAGAAACAGAAAGGAAGATATCCGTCTGCTCACCCAGCATTTTATTTCAAAATATGCTCATGAGCGGACTTCTCAGGTTCCTGTCAAAGGAGTCGACCAGGAGGTTCAGCGGCTTTTTTACGAATATGGATGGCCGGGAAACGTTCGGGAATTTGAAAATGTGATCGAAAGAGCCATGGTTTTATGCCCGTTCGATACCATACAAATGTCGGATCTTCCCAAGGATTTTACCGATAACGCCTATAACAGACTCCAGATCGAAGACATCGCCCACGATGCTCCACTTTATAAAACACTTAGCATGGTGGAAAAAAAGATGATCGAGCGGGCATTAAAAATGACAAATAATGTGCAGTCTCAAGCGGCTGAAATCCTGGGCATCGGAAAAAGTGGTCTCAACCAGAAAATAAAAAAATTTAAACTCGATGTGGGTTCAAAAAATTGAACTTTTAATTTTTCCTCAAAAAACGCATATAATGGGAATGCAGGGCCGTGAGCCCAAAACCGGGTTCAAAAAATTAAACTTCAATGCATTTTCTGCCTTAAAAAAATCAGTACCCTTGAAACAGGACCTGAAAAAAAATGAACTTCAGATGCTTTATTTCAAAGGTGTTTCAAGATTTTTTTCGTTGATTTCTTTTCGTGAACAAAAGATGGCAAGCATTTTGCAATTACAAATATCAAACCTAAATTATCTTCACCTGTTTTTCTCCTTAATGGCTGATTGTCTAAACCCGATCAGCCATTTTTTTTGCCAGAGATTTCTTACTGTTTGACCAGCATTGAATAAAAGGAATCCGGGTACTCTAAAACAAGGGTCTGAAACATCTCGTCTCTTTTGTTTGTTTTCCCGAGGGCTTCATAGGACTTTCCAAGGTTGAAAATGGCCTCATCTTTAAGCAGCGCTATGTCTGAAGAAAGGATCATTCCGAAATATTGGACAGATTTTTCATAATCTTCTATGCCTTTATAGGAATAACCGAGTCCGCTTAAAATGAGGTTGCGATAGACGGGGTCTTTTTTAAATTGGTCAAGGGCTTTAGTGTAAAGCTCTGCAGCTTTGCTGTATTCACCGGCTTTATAACAATAATTGGCGTAATAGACCCTGGCGATTTTACCGCCCTGATATCTGGAATAGTCATCAATAATATTTTCAAAATCTTGTTGCACTTCCTTTAGTGCCAGCGCCGGGCCTGAGCTCTGCAAAAGTGTCTGGTACTGGTTATTTGCCTGATTTAAAAGGGCAAATGCGGTATTTTCCGCCCGGTTTGTAATATATCTTGTTAAAGACAGGATCAAAAACATCGCCACAACGATTCCTATAACGATAAAAATCTGTTTTTGATAGGCGATGATCTGCCGGATGACTTTTCCGGTAAAAGTTATAAATTCATCCGGTTCTTTAAGCAATTTTTTTCGCGATATTTTTTTGGCCATTTTTCCTCCGGCTGATAATCGGGGTTTTTACCATACAAGGGGACTATGGATCCATCCTTGATCACCGTCCGCGTGTTGAATGTTAAGCCACTGTCCTTTTTGTCCGATTACTTTGAAAGGCACCCCTTTTTCGACAGTGAAAACAATTTTAAATTGTGTGCCGGGGCCGCTTCTGACATTGGTTTTTGGGTTCTTGGTAATGACAGACCTGGTATTATCAACAATAGAGTTGTGGATCCATCCTTCATCGTTTTCAAAGTCCTTGAAGCGATACCATTCCCCGCTTTTTCTTTGAACTATGAGAGGATAATATTTTTCACAGTTCCACAATACGTCATATTGAGTTCCTGGTCCCGAGCGAATATTGGCTTTGGGAACGGAAACCGCCACTCTTTGAGCAAACACTTCACCTGCTGCTATCAAAAGCAAAACCGATAGGATAATTACAAGTCGTATACTTTTTGTCATATTTCTTTCCTTAAAAGAGCCTGGTATTAATTTTAAGATCCATCCAAGTACCTGAATATTTTATGTGCCATTTTCAGGCTGAAATGTCAAAGTCAACCTTAAGAAAAATAGAACATCATTTGATTGAGCTCGACGCCGGTCAGCTTATTTCCGTAAACGGCTCCGGTATCAATGCCGATCTTGTTATGGGAGATCAGAGGTTCGGGAAATGGTGTGTGGCCAAATATAACGGTTTTTCCAAAATCAAAGTCAGACTGGATAAAACGATCCCTGATCCAAAAAAGGTCACGCGTATCCTGCTTTTCCAGTTCGATCCCCTCTTTCAATCCGGCATGAACAAAAATGAAATGTTCTGTTTGGTAATAGGGAAGAAGTGATCGAAAAAAATCGAGATGTTTGGCTGGAATTGGAAATGATTGTGGAAAATCTTTTCTTTTCAGATAACTTCTCAGGGTTTGTTCGCCACCGTTAGCCAGGAAAGTGTCCCGGTCGGTACCATTGATAAACCCGTCGAACATAAATTCATGGTTGCCTTTGAGAAATATGGCATTCTTACTTTGATCCTTCAAAGTGAGCAAATAGGATATAACCTTGAAAGAATCCGGACCACGATCAATATAATCCCCCAAAAATACAATTGTGTCGCGGTCGGGTCTGAATGGTATTTTCCCCATGAGTGTCATTAATTTATCATAGCACCCGTGGATATCTCCTATGGCAAAGAGTTTTTTGAACATAAAAAGCGAAAATTTTTATTGGAAAAAATTAAAAAAGTACCCGAAAAACCCTCCGGGGAAGATCAAGCCTGGTAATTCCTTCCTCTTTGGCCATTTCAAGGGCTTGCTGGAATTCATTTCCCTCAAGATGGCGATTGAGTTCCCGAGTTTTGGAAATGTCCCCGCAGGGTCTGTATTGAGGCATGATGTTAACATAACTGTTTCTGGATATATGGCCGGCAATGAATTTCATGATTTCCCGTGTTCCGGCCAACTGGTTGGGCAAAATGAGATGGCGTATCAGCAACCCTCTTTGAGCAATGCCCTTTTTGTCCAAAGTCAGATCTCCAACCTGCCGATGCATTTCTGTCAGGGCATTGCGCGCCACTTCCGGATAGTCAGGAGCGTCACATGTTTTTTCAGCGATTTTGGGGTCCCAGAATTTAAAGTCAGGCATGTAGATATCCACGACGTTTTCAAGTATTTTCAGGGTGGCTACACTGTCATATCCGCTGGAATTATATACCAAAGGAACATTTAGTCCCTGCTTAGCAGCTATTTCCAGTGCGGATAAGATTTGAGGGACCACGTGTGAAGGCGTAACAAAATTGATATTATGACATCCGTCTTTTTGCAGCTGGAGCATCATGTGGGCCAGTTGCTCATCATTTACGGTCCTGCCATAACCTTTATGGCTGATATCAAAATTTTGGCAGAAATTGCACAACAGGTTACAGTATGAGAAAAAAATTGTGCCGGAACCGTAAGTTCCTACCAGAGGCGCTTCTTCTCCAAAGTGTGGATCATAGCTTGCCACCAGGGCATTTTTCCCGGTTTTACAAATTCCCAGTTCATCAGAAAGACGATCCACCTTGCAGTTACGGGGGCACACCACACAAGATTTCAAAATTTTATAAGCCGTTTCAGCTTTTTTCTTCAAAAGTCCTTTTTCAAAAGTTTCCAAATATAATGGCTGAAAATCCGACATAAAACACCCACCCCATTTAATGGTTTTCTAAAAACTTATGGCAAGGATACACAAAAAAAAGAATTGTTATGCTTGCTGTTTCAACAGGACATGAGTAAATCTTTAAAATCCGAGGAGCATGCCGCCCTGGTAAATGACGAAAGCTGTAATCCAGGCCAGAAGTGTGCTGTAAATAACGCTGAAAATGGCCCATCCCCATGAAAAGGTTTCTTTCCGGATAGTAGCTACAGTGGCCAGGCACGGCACATAGAGCAGGACAAAAAACATCATGCCGAGAGCCGATAAGGGGGTCATGCCCGATTGTTTCAAAGCGTGTTTTAACGCTTCGCTTTCGTCATCTCCGGCAGCATACAAAACCCCCAGGGTACTGACCACAATTTCTTTGGCCACAAAGCCTGTCAACAGCGCGACACTTCCCCGCCAATCAATACCCAGCGGAGCGAAAACCGGTTCGATGGCTTTGCCGATTTGACCGATGTAGCTTTTTTCTGTGGCTTCAATACGTTTTTCCTGTTGCAGCTTTTCGATTGCCCTTTCGTGTTCATTTTTATGTTGCAGCAACCGGTCTTCATCGGCCATGGAGATTGTTTTTTCATAAGTCTGTTTTTCGGCTTCGATTTGTTTTATGTAATCTTTCGAGTAGTCAATGTTTTTCGGAAAAGATGACAAAAACCAAATGATAACCGATCCGATCAAAATAATACCGCCCATTTTTTTAAGAAACATTTTAGCCCGGTCCCACATGTGAATGACAAGGCTTTTTAGCATTGGAACCCGATAGGGAGGAAGTTCCATTACAAAGGGCGCATCCATTCCCCGCAATAAAGTTGACCTCAGAAGCCTGCCCATGATGATGGCCATGACAATACCGCCGATATAAATCGAAAAAATGACTGTTCCGGCACTTTTAGGAAAAAAGGTACCTGCCAGCACGATATAAATCGGAAGTCGCGCGGAGCATGACATGAAAGGTGTAATGAGAATTGTAAGTATGCGGTCCTTTTCACTTTCGAGGGTTCGTGTGGCCATAATCGCAGGAACACTGCATCCGAAACCCATCAGCATGGGAATAAAAGATTTTCCGTGAAGCCCGATCATGTGCATGACTTTGTCCATTAAAAAAGCGGCTCTCGACATATATCCGGTGTCTTCGAAAAGGGCTATGCAGAAAAAAAGAATCAGAATATTGGGGAGAAAAACAATGACCGCACCGACTCCTGCGATTATACCGTCTATTAAAAGATCTTTGAACAGGCCATCGGGAACAACGGTTGCCAGAAAGCCTGAAAAACTGCTGATACCGTCCTCGATCCATTCCATTGGGTAAGCCCCGATGGTGAATGTCAACTGAAACATGGCCCAGATGAAAAAAATGAAGATCGGAAAACCCAGGAAGCGATTGGTGAGGACCAAGTCAATGTTTCTGGAAATGTCAACCCGTTGCAGGGTGGAGGTGGTCATGACTTCTTTGACAATGCCTGCAATAAAACCGTAACGCTCGTCAGTGAAAATAATCTCGGGTTCTTCATCGAAAAAATTGCGGATATGAGAGCGGTGAATTTCAGCTTGTTCTAATATCTCAGGGGCTTTAAGGCCCGTTTTTTCTTTGATTCGGTCTTGTAATATCTTATCGTCTTCGAGAAGCTTGATGGCTGTCCAGCGGGAATTGTAGGGGAGTTGATCACCCACAGTGTTTTCGATGTAATCTTTATAATTTTCAATACATTTTTCAATGTCTTTGGAGTACTTTACACGGCGGGTCCGGGGAAGTTGTACATCCGAGCGGGCAAGTTCGACAGCTTTTTCAAGAAGAACATCAACGCCTTCGTTTTTGTTACCGACAGTAAACACCACAGGAACATCCAGCAGTTGTGACATTTTGTCGGCATCGATTGTTATGCCCCTGGCGCGGGCGACATCATGCATGTTGAGTGCAAACAAAACTTTGCAGTCAAGTTCGCGAATTTGGGTGGCAAGATAAAGGCTTCTTTCAAGGTTGCTTGCATCGATGATATCAATAACGACATCGGGCTGTTCATCCAAAATGAAATCACGGGCCACAATTTCTTCGATGGAATAAGGCGTCAGGCTGTAAGTGCCGGGTAAATCGATAATTTTAAGATTATAACCGAATTTATGAACCTGACCTTCCTTTTTCTCAACAGTAACTCCCGGCCAATTGCCCACTTTCTGCCGGGTACCCGTTATGCTGTTGAATATCGTGGTTTTACCGGAATTGGGATTGCCGGCCAGGGCGATTTTAATTTGTTTCGCGGCCATTGGATAGTTCCTGTCTCACATTATCCAATATTACTTGAGTGGCTTCTTCGACCCGAAGGGAAATGTGATATCCTTTAATGATCAGTTCCAGAGGATCTTTTAATGGGGCATATTTTTCAACATACACCTGAGTGCCTTTAAGAAAACCCATTTCCAGAAGCCTTCTGCGAAGTGCCCCATGTCCTCCTATCCTGACAATCCGCCCGCTTTGTCCTTCTTTCAGGTCACTCAGCCTGCTTTCCGAGCCGGCTTTCGTAGAAAAACTATTCATTTTTGTCCCAGATTTAAATGGTTATGAGCTTTGGCGTTCTTTGGGCTGTACACTTATTTTTTGCGAAAGACCTCTGCCGAGAGCATATCGTTGAAAATCCACGGCAATCACCACCTGCCCCTGGCCGTTATTGCTGATGACTTCAATTTCATCTTCCAGACGAAACCCCATGGTCATAAGTCGCATTCGTAGACCAGCGCACCCTGTAATGTCTTTGATGATAAGACATTCGCCTGGCTTGGCCATGTTCAGCGGAATTATTCGGGATCGGTCCTTGAGACAGGTGCTGCATATCCCGTATATTTCCATTTTATGCTGGAGCATATGAAAACCGTGGGTTGCTGAAATTTTGGCCTGAAGCTTTTCAAGATCATCATTTTGAAACTCAAAAATTTTTCTGCATTTGGTGCAAATCATGTGGTCATGATGTTGCCCTAAATGACGGTGCTCGTATTGGGTGACAGCATTGTCGAACTTGTTTTTCTGAGCAAACCCGTAGCGGCATAAAAGTTTGAGTGTGTCACGCACGAACCCGGATGAAAAGTTATATCCTTTGTCATTCAGAAGCTCACAGAGCTTGTCCGCTGTGACGTGGTTTTCCGTCTGCAGGAAAACTTCCATTATGGCAAAGCGATCATTGATATGATCAATGTGTTCTTGTTTGAAAAGTGTTTTAAATTGTTCTTTTTCTTGCTGGTGCAGCAGTTTCATGCTCGCGCGACAATATGCATATTGGTTAAAATGTTAAAAATGCTCGGCAGGTCATTATCATAACGCTAAAATAATCCCGGTTTGATTTGAGTTACCTACCGGCTGTGTCCCGGCAAATCGATTGTGGTGCAAGAACCTTTGGAACAGCTTCTTGTTTGGGCCTTTGGACCGGTACCTGTTCCGGATACCCCCACCGCATAGTGGGTTGTGCTCATCATTTTTTCTATATTGCTGCACTCGCATTTGGGACAGTTCATTTCAAGGGTTTCCTGGGTGTTAATCAATAAAAATTCAAACATGTTTTCACATTCAAGACATTTAAATTCATAAATAGGCATTTGAAGTTACTCCTGGTACAGATATAAAGAAATAAATAGACAATTATAAAGAAATTAATATTTTAAAATTAAAAACCAATATTTATAATATGTTTTTCAACCTGAGTCAATGGTCAAAAAGATAGGTCATCAAAAAATAATTCCGACATAGCCGACAAAACTATTGCCCGGAATTTTATCGTAACTGGTGGCATAGGCCATCATCTGTGCATTTTTTGCTCCCACCTGCTTTCCGGCGGCAATTGCGGCTGTGACAGCACCAGCGCAGCACGCATTTTGGCTTGCCAGTGCTTCTGACAATACTTTTTCAGGCTCCATGGAGAGCATGGCATCTATTACGGAACGGTCATTTTCATTGACAACCCAGTCCAAAGCTTCTTTTCCAGTTCCTTTGGGTGTAAAGCCATAATTTAAGCCGTAGTGAGTCAGGTCAGTAGATCCCACAACTTTTATACGTCGTCCCAGGCGATTGGCCGTTTTGACTGTGAAAGCACCGATTTCCATGCATTTTTTGTTGGGTGGAACACCGATAGGGACAATTTTACAGTCCTGGAAAAAGTATTTTATAAAAGGCAGCTGCAATTCGATGGTGTTATCAGGAGTATAATTGTCCGGCGTTTCTATGACAAAGGGAAATTTTTCCGCCAATTGACCGGCGATGGTTTCATCAATCAGGAGTTCCCCGAATGGTGTTTCCCATGCACCTTCTTTCATAAGATAAGATGATGATCCCGGATGAAGATGCATGCCGAAAATAAAGATGACATCAGGTGCAGGTTCATCTGCTAGTGCCTTGATAACATTGCAGGCAATGCTTCCGGAAAAAAACCATCCGGCATGAGGCACAATTCCCCCAACGGGACGACGCCCCAGAGAGGGGGCTGGCAATTGCGATTTTAGAAAATTCTGGATTTCTTTCTCGCACTCCGATGCAGAGGATGGATACCAGCTGCCGGCAAAATCTGCTTTTCGTGTTTTCATGATGATATAACTCCTTTATAAAGCGAAATTATCAGTCGCTGTTGAGCATAGCGCCTGATAATTTCGAGGTTTCAGTTACCAAAGGAGGTGTTGCAAATGGGAAAAAGATATATTTATGACCCATAACGATTAGTTAAGGTATCAATTTTTCATAAAATTGTAAAGCTGTTGCGGGGCGGTTCCAATGGCAAATGTTTGTTTTTGCAAAAAATAATAAAATTTAATTGATGGTTTTTAAAGGATGTGGCAAAAAATGATTATATTGATACTGTAAACTGAATAACTAAACTATTGAACATTTGTTGAGAAATCCTTTGGAATTAAGGAGAAAGTCATATGTGGGAATATACCGATAATGTAAAAGAACATTTTTTAAATCCCCGAAATGTCGGCAAAATTGATGATGCCGACGGTGTTGGGGAGGTTGGGTCTCTGGCGTGTGGGGATGCACTTCGACTCTACTTAAAACTGGGTAAAAACGGAAAAATAGCCGATGCCAAATTCCAGACATTTGGGTGTGCCAGTGCAATTGCATCATCATCCGCGCTCACTGAGATCATTAAGGGTATGAGCCTTGAAGAAGCCGAAAAGATTACCAATCAGGACATTGCTCAATTTTTGGGCGGACTGCCCAAAGAAAAAATGCATTGTTCGGTGATGGGAAAGGAGGCGCTTGAAAAAGCTATAGCCAACTATCGGGGGGAAGCTGAGAAAAAACAGGAAGGCAACGTTGTATGTGAGTGCTTTGGTATTACTGATCAGGAAATTGAAAAGGCTGTAAAAGAAAACAATCTCAAACTGGTCGAAGATGTGACCGATTACATAAAAGCAGGAGGCGGGTGTGGTCAGTGCCACGAACAGATTCAGGAAATCATCGATTCCATCCTGGGGCAAAAAACACCCAAAGAGAAAAAAAAGGCTCCCATGACCAATTTGCAGAAAATCAAGATGATCGAGGAGACGTTGGAAAGAGAGATTCGGCCGGCGCTGAAGCAGGATGGCGGTGACATAGAATTGATTGATGTTGATGCAAACCATGTGCTGGTGAAACTCAGGGGCACTTGTGCCAAATGTGCGGCGTCTCAGGTCACTTTGAAGCATTATGTGGAAGCCAAACTCCAGGAATTTGTTACTCCTGAGCTGGTTGTGGAGGAGGTGCAGTGATGGGTGTTATCTATATGGACAACAATGCAACCACCAGAGTAGATCCAGCGGTTGCTGAAAAGATGCTTCCCTATTTTACAGAAATGTACGGTAACCCATCGAGCATGCATTCTTTTGGGGGACAGGCGGGTGTCAAAATAGAAGAAGCCAGGGCCAGGGTTGCCGGCCTTATCGGTGCGCAGCCGGAAGAAATCATTTTTACGAGCTGTGGCACTGAAAGTAATAATACCGCAATCTGGGCTGCTCTTAAATCCAACCCTGACAAAAGGCATATCATAACCACAAGGGTTGAACATCCGGCGGTTAAGAACCTGCTGGAATATTTGGGTAAAAACGGTTACCGGTCCACCTTTATACCGGTTGATAAGAGCGGACAGCTGGATATGGATTTTTTTTATAAAAATCTTACCGAAGATACGGCGATTGTCAGTGTGATGTGGGCAAACAATGAGACCGGTGTGATTTTTCCCATCGAGGAAATCGCACATCTTGTACATGAGCGCGGTATTGTATTCCATAGCGATGCTGTGCAGGCAGCCGGCAAATTATCCGTGAATGTCAATCGAGTCCTGGTTGATATGCTTTCTTTGTCAGGGCATAAATTGCATGCCCCAAAAGGAGTAGGGGCATTGTATGTCAGAAAAGGAACCAAGTTTTCTCCCTTTTTGGTGGGCGGCCATCAGGAAAAAGGACGCCGAGGAGGTACCGAAAATGTAGCCTCCATTATCGGATTGGGAAAGGCGATTGAACTGGCACAGCAACGCCACGATGACGTTAATAAACGGATAAGGGCGTTGCGTGACAGGCTGGAAAAAAAACTGCTGGAAAAAATCCCCAATAGCATGATTAACGGCGATCTTGAAATGCGTTTGCCCAATACCACCAGTATTGCATTTGAATATGTGGAAGGCGAAGCAATTTTATTAATGATGAATGAGATGGGAATTTGTGCGTCGTCAGGCTCGGCGTGTACTTCGGGTTCTCTGGAGCCATCGCATGTGCTCAGGGCTATGGGGGTTCCTTTTACTGCGGCCCACGGTTCCATCCGATTCAGCCTCAGTGTATACAATACCGAAGAAGAAGTCGATTTTGTGATAGAAAAGCTTCCGCCAATCATTGAGCGCTTGAGGCAGATGTCTCCTTTCTGGTTGGATCGCGAAGGATCGTCAAATATCTGTTCTATCCAATAACGGTCATGCCCTTTCGGGCACAACAAATCATGAAAGAATTCATTTGGTGGTAAAGTTCTTTCATATAAAGGATTTTAGAAAGTCCCCCTTTGGAAAAGGGGGACTTAGGGGGATTTACAAAGGTCTCAAATCCCCCCTGACCCCCCTTCTTTTAAACTGGTCTTTGCACACACTTGACACAGCGGGTTATCAAGAAACCGCCTTGTAACCACGTTCTTACGCAGAGAATGGTAACAAGAAAAATTCCATAACCATCGATATGAGGACTCTCCGATATTAAACCCGAGAGTCCTAAACCATTAAATAAAATAACAAAATGATAAACGGTATCTTTGGGATTAAAAAATGTCACGCCCTTTCAGGGCTTTTTTGGGTGGGTGGTCAACCCAGGGCGCTGCCCTGGGCTATGTATGTATAGCCCTTTCAGGGCAGGATTCGCAGGTTGCAAGGTAAAGGAGGCCTGAAAGGTCGATACATAATGCAGCCCAGGACAGCGCCCTGGGTAGAGGCCCCAGAATATTAAGCCCTGAAAGGGCGCGACATAAAAAGTAACAGAGGGCCATAAAAAGAAAAAAATTGGCACCGTGGTTGTTGAAACATTTTGATATATTACAACATCATAAAATCAGTATGTTATCAATACCCGCTGTGTCATGTGTGTGCAAAGACCGGTCTTTTAAAGGGGGGAACCTATGTGTTAATGTTTGTTTGATTAAAAAATCAGGGTTTTTGCTGATTTACACTCGATGGCGGATTTATTACAAATAGAGTAGTAGACAGTTGGAATCACCCAAATCAAAGCATGGAAGGTGAAGTACTATGAAGAAAGACCCTGAGCACGAGAAAGGACTTGAGCGTTTAATCAAAATGTATCGGAAAAAATTCAGAATTTCCGAAAATCTGGATCATTACTCCGATGAGGATTTAAAAAGAGCCGAGAAAAAATTTCTGAAATATGTGCTGGGCCATTCCCAGTATTAAACTTCCAACCCGTTGATCCCTTTAATTCCTTTAAACCTATTAAATCGAGGGCCCCCGTCATTTAAATGTTCCAGAAATCAAGGGCGGCAGAAATGCCGCCCTTGATTTTTTTTGTTAACAAATTTATCATCGGGTAACAATTAACCCATCAATGGTGGTGAAAAAAAGGATTTAACATGAAAGTCAGCAGCGTCAAAGAGATGAGGGATCTGGATAAGGCAGCAATCGAAAAGTATGGCATTGCCGATGAGTTGTTGATGGAAAATGCCGGCCTGGGAGTTTTTCAGGTGCTTTGCGAGCATATCGGAATCAGGAAAAAGCGCTTTCTGGTATTTTGCGGGGGTGGAAACAACGGTGGTGATGGCTTTGTCATTGCCCGAAAAATTCATTCCAATGGGGGCCTCGTCAGGGTGCTTTTGTTAGGTAGCCCCGATAAATACAAGGGTGCGGCAAAATTAAACCATGATATCCTCAGAAAGCTTCCTGTGCCCATGGATACCATTGATTCAACAGAAGCGGTTAAATTGCACATGCACCATTGTGATGCCATTATAGATGCAATTTTTGGTACAGGGCTAATCCGCGATGTGGAGGGAAAATATGCCGACATTATCCGATTGGTCAACAAGAGTAATAAGCCGGTGGTCAGCGTGGATATTCCCTCGGGAGTCAACGGCGATAACGGCAAGATTATGG
This sequence comes from Desulfobacteraceae bacterium, assembly GCA_007127235.1. Classification (GTDB taxonomy): domain Bacteria; phylum Desulfobacterota; class Desulfobacteria; order Desulfobacterales; family SKZT01; genus SKZT01. Next base: position 1,062 of record SKZT01000007.1, on the reverse strand, counting down.
GGATATCTGTTCAGGCCGATTATACAGTAACATTCGGATTGCCCAAGCTGGGCAATATGCTCTATCCCGGTTTCCAACGCGGGGGACAGCTTTATGTGACCCACATTTCATTTCCGCCTTCCATGTATGAACATTTAAGGGTACAGGTCAATGAACCGGTTACCATTCCGCAAAGGCCTGCCCATGGTCATAAGGGAGATTTTGGTGAAGCCCTCTTTATTGCCGGTGCTGCCGGGTATTATGGCGCACCTTATTTTGCAGCGCTTTCTTTTTTAAAGGCCGGGGGAGGATATTCCCGCCTTGCCGTTCCAAAATCGATCACCCCTTTTATTGCGAATAAAGGAAGTGAAATTGTTTTTATTCCTCAGAAAGAAACCGAGGAGGGAAGTATTGCCCTTGGAAATAATTCGGCTTTGCTGGAACTGATTTCAAAAATGGATTTTGTGGTTATTGGACCCGGCCTGTCTTTGGACGAAGAAACTCAGCGGCTCACCAGGCAGTTGGTGGAGACCATTGAAAAACCGGTACTCATCGATGGTGACGGAATCACTGCGGTGGCTGAAAATCCGGAAATAATCAAAAAAAGAAACGCACCCACCATCCTTACCCCTCATCTTGGGGAAATGTCCCGCATCACAAAGATGGGAGTGCCTGATCTGGATGAAAACAAGGTGGAAATCGTTCAAAATACTGCCAGGCAACTCGGTGCGATTATTGTGCTCAAAGGTGCTCATTCTCTGATTGGGTATCCTGACGGCAATCTTTATATAAACATAAGCGGTAATTCCGGGATGGCCACAGCGGGATCGGGAGATGTCCTGACCGGAACCATCGCAGCCATGCACGGGTTGGGGTTGACTGTGGAGGATGCCGTTCGCAAGGGTGTCTTTTTGCACGGTTTTGCAGGGGATCTGGCGGCTGAAAATATCGGCGAGGACGGTATGACGGCTCAGGATATCCTGGAACACCTTCCCGAAGCCCTGGAACTGGATCGTTATGGTTTCGATGAAAAACTTCTGGCCCGTTATTCAGGAGTAAAAATCATATGATCTTGTATCTTGT